>JBCCZA010000018.1:0-27830 GCA_039188455.1 Planctomycetota bacterium | reverse complement strand
CTCGTCGAGGCCCAGCACACCGGCGCCCTGCTCACGACCTTCAACGAGGTCGACATGGGCCCCGTCATGGCCATGCGCAAGCAGTACCAGGACCAGTTCACCAAGGACCACGGCATCAAGCTCGGGTTCATGTCCTTCTTCGTCAAAGCCGCCGTCGACGCCCTGCACCGCTTCCCCGCCGTCAACGCCGAGATCGACGGCCGATCCGTCATCTACAAGGACTACATGGACATCGGCATCGCCATCGGCGGCGGCAAGGGCCTGGTCGTCCCCATCCTCCGCAACGCCGAGGCCATGTCCCTCTCGGGCATCGAGCTCGCCATCGCCGACTACGCCAAGCAGGCCAAGGACGGCAGCCTCAAGCTCGAGGACATGCAGGGCGGGTCCTTCACCATCACCAACGGCGGCATCTACGGCTCGATGCTCTCCACCCCCATCATCAACCCGCCCCAGTCCGGCGTGCTCGGCATGCACAACATCGTCAAGCGCGCGATGGTCGAGACCGACGCCAAGGGCAACGACACCGTCGTCGTCAAGCCGATGATGTACCTCGCCCTGACCTACGACCACCGCCTGGTCGACGGCCGCGAAGCCGTGAGCTTCCTCGTCCGCATCAAGCAGTGCATCGAAGACCCCGCGCGGATGTTCGTGGAAGTCTGACCCCACGTCAGACTTGTCAATGCGATCCTTTTGGCGTGGTCGCATGCGACCACGCGAACACCGAACAACATCACGTCCCGCGACCGATCAACGCAACACAACCTCCTGCAGCCGGACTGCGGCGCAGTCCGGGGTTGCGTCACCGATACTCGACGTTCTTCGTCGGCATAGAAGTGGCGCCTGACTCAAACCGGGACGCGTAACGTCCCGGCCGATGCAAGCTATGAACACAACCTGCAATTGACAGCCTCAATCTGCTACGTACTGTCGAACTAATGACACTGTCTTACGCCACTCGTACCCGCATGTGACGTGACAGAGCCCCACTGGAAGTACACCCAGCGATGCGAGAGACAACAGGCCGACTGGATCTCGCCAAGCGCTGTGGTAAACGACGATAAAAATAAAAACCCCAAGCCAAATGTGACAGACAAGCTGAGGAATAGACCTAACTCTGGCTCTTAGGCGAACTTCAGAACCACTTGGCAAGGCTTCCACAAAACCTTCAACTTCGATTCCAAAAACATTTACATTCTTACGGCGGATTAAATTTAGAGTGAACTCTCCCCGACGCAGCTCATTTTCCGCTCCAACCATTTCATAAATCTCGTCGAATGTATCAGTACCAATGATCGCCCCCATTTCAGCGTCTTCTTTGAGATTAGTTAACGTCCAACAGTTTTGATTAATGCGTTCAAGCACTTCATGCACTTTTCGATTTGTTCGAAGTGTGACTTGATACACAAGCGCACCATTACATTCGTTACGTGTTCGACTTCTCAATCACCCGCGTCGTCGAACGCCCCTCGACGAGGTCGATGAGTTCGACGCGGCCGCCGTGGGATTCGACGTCTTGCCAGCCGACGACGTTTTCCTTGGTCTGGTAGTCGGCACCCTTGGTAAGGACATCCGGTCGGACGGCGCGGATGAGCTCGAGCGGGGTGTCGTCGTCGAAGAGGACGACGGCGTCGACGTCGGCCAACGAGGCGAGGATGCGGGCGCGGTCCTGCTCGGACTGAACGGGGCGGTTGGGGCCTTTGAGTTGGCGGATGGAGGCGTCGGTGTTGAGGCCGAGGACGAGCAGGTCGCCGAGCTGTCGGGAGGCGTGGAGGTAGTGGACGTGGCCGGCGTGGAGGATGTCGAAGCACCCGTTGGTGAAGACGACGCGTTTGCCGGCGGCGCGGGCCTGGGCGGCGAGGGCGGCGGCCTGGTCGGCTTGCATGACCTTGCGCGCGGCGGCGGGGGCGGCGGCGTCGAGGGCGGCGAGGATCTCGGGGGCGGTGACGGCGACGGCGCCGAAGCGCGTGGCCTTGACGCCGGCGGCGAGATTGGCCAATTCCGCCGCCGAATTCAGCGCCATTAGCCCCGGCTTCCAGCCGGGGGTTGAGTCACCGTCGTGACCCAACCGGGCGCTGCGCTTCCGGTTGGCTTGGGAGGCGGCGGTGAGGGCCGCGAGCATCGTCGCCGCGACGACATCGCCACAGCCCGTGACGTCAGCGAGGTCGGCGGTGAGGCGGGCGGGGATATGGGCAGACTCGGCGTCGCCGGTGAGCGTCATGCCGTGCGGGCCGCGCGTGAGCAGTACGGCGTGCACGGCGAACTGCTCGGCCAGCGCGGCGGAGGCGCGGGCGGCGGTGGCGTCGTCGGTGATGGTGTGGTGGACGACGGCCTCGGTCTCGGCGCGGTTGGGCTTGAGGACCGTGCAGCCGGCGTACTTATCCCACGGCGGGTTTTTGGGGTCGACGAGCGAAGGGATGTTGCGGGCGTTGGCGGCGGTGATCGCGGCGGAGGCGACGGCGTCGGTCATGACGCCCTTGCCGTAGTCGGCGATGAGCAGGCCGTCGGCGTCCTGCAGCGCGGCCTCGACGGCGGCGATGAGCTGCTTCTCGGTGTCGGCGTCGACGACGGAGGCGTCCTCGCGGTCGACGCGGATGACCTGCTGCTGTCGGGCGACGATGCGGGTCTTGCGAGTCGTGGGTCGCGCGGGGGAGGCGACGAGGTGGGCGGTGTCGATGTCGAGGCGGGCGGCGAGATTGCGGACGGTGTCGGCGTCATTGTCTTCACCGACCAGGCCGACGAGGGTGACGGACGCGCCGAGGGCGGCGGCCTGCTTGGCGGCGTTGGCGGCTCCACCGAGGGTGAAGCGGTCCTCGGTGACGCGCAGGACCGGGACGGGAGCCTCGGGGGAGATGCGGTCGAGGTCGCCGATGACGTAGGCGTCGAGCATGACGTCGCCGAGGACGACGAGGCGCTTGTCGAGGACGGCGGTGAGGAGCGTGTCGGCTTGGTCGGGGGTGAGGGGCAAGGTGAGTGGTGGGTGGTGAGTGGTGAGTCGTTAGTGGGTGGGGGGGACCCAACCGGGCGCTGCGCTTACGGTTGGCTTGGGTTAGCGGGCGGCGAGGGGGACGATGAACGCGCCGGGGAGGTCGAGGCGGTTGCGGGCGCGGACGGCGGCGCTGAAGGTGGCGAACTGGCCGACCTGGACGAGCGTGAGCGGTCGGCCGAGGCGATCGACGCCGCGGGCGAGGACCGGTGGGGGCAGGCGGACGTTGCGGATGGCCGGGGCGAGCTCGAGGGCGGTGCGGCGGGCGTTGGTGCGGTCGGAGAAGGCGCCGACCTGGACGGTGTAGCCGGTGACGTTGAGCTGCTCGACGATGCGAGAGCGCAGGGCGGGGTCGGCCGCGGCGGCGCGGGCGGCGAGGAGGTTGGTGCGGGCCTGGGTCCATCGGCCGAGGCGTTGCTGGGCGACGGCGGCGTAGAACAGGGCCTGGGCCCGGTCGTTGCCGGTGAGCCCGCGGGCGGCTCGCTCGAAGGCGCGGACGGCGGCGGGCTGGTTGCCCTGGGCGCGGTAGAGCAGGCCGAGCTCGGCGGCGGCGTCGGCGGCGAGGGCGGAATCGGCGGACTGGGCGGCGCGGTTGAGGTAGCGCTCGGCCTTGCGGTCGTCGCCGGCGCGGGAGGCGGCGAGGCCGGCGAGATAGGTCCCCTCGTCGCTCAGCGTGGGGTCTTCGGCTCGGGCGACGCGTTCGGCCCCGGCCAGGGCGGCGGTGTATCGGCCGGCGTTGTAGTCGGCCCGGGCCTCGGCCAGCGTCGCGGGCCCGCCGGGCGTCGAGCAGCCGATCGCCAGCCACGCCACGGCCACCAGCGCCACGCCCACCATGCAACGCCCGATGCGTAGCCCCCACTTCGCCGCGTTTGTCTGCCGTCTGCGTCGCACGCTGATACGCTAAAGGCATGAGCCTGATGTGGCCAATCCTCCGCGGCCTGCTGAGCCACCCCCGCCGCACGATCATCACCGATGACAAGCGCTCGTACCGCGCGATCGAGTTGCTTGTCGGCGCCCTGCACGTCGCCGAGCAGGTCAAGCGCGACACCGCCTCGCCCCGCGTCGGCGTGATGCTGCCGACCTCCGGCGCCTTCCCACTCGCCCTGCTCGGCACGTGGTGGGCCGACAAGGCCGTCGTCCCGCTCAATTACCTGATGAGCCGCGACGACCTGCACTTCGTCATCCGCGACGCCGACATCGACACGGTCATCACCGTCGATCCGATGCTCGAGTTCATCGGCGGCGAGGATCACCTGCCCGACCACACGCACCTCATCCGCCTCGACCACATGCCCTTCACCGGCGTGCCCGAGCTCCGCTGGCCGCCCATCCACGACGGCACCGACCTCGCCGCCCTGCTCTACACCTCCGGCACCTCCGGCCGGCCCAAGGGCGTCAAGCTCACCCACCAGAACATCACGACCAACGTCCGCGACTCCGTCCACCACGCCGGCGTCACCGGCACCCACGGCTTCCTCGGCGTGCTGCCCAACTTCCACGCCTTCGGCCTGACCGTCCTCACCCTCATGCCGCTGTTCACCGGCTCGCACGCCGTGTACACCGCACGCTTCGCCCCCAAGAAGCTCGCCAAGCTCGCCCGCGAGCACAAGCCCACCATCTTCGTCGCCGTCCCGTCCATGTTCGCCGCCCTCGCCGCGTCCAAGGACGCCGACCCCGCCGACTGGGAATCCGTCAGCCTCGCTATCTCCGGCGCCGAACCCCTGCCCGACGCCATCTACGAGAAGTGCAAGGACAAGCTCGGCCTCGAGATCCTCGAGGGCTACGGCCTCACCGAGACCTCCCCCGTCGCCACCTGGTCCACCCCCGCCGAGAACAAGCGCCACTCCGTCGGCAAGCCGCTGCCCCACGTCCAGGCGTACATCCTCGATGAGAAGGGCCACCCGCTGCCGCCCGAGCAGGAGGGCGAGATCGCCCTGGCCGGCCCGTCGATCATGGACGGCTACTGGTTCCGGCCGGACCTCACCGAGCAGGTGATGATCGACATCCCCCTCACCCCCGGCGACACCTACGGCGGGGTGCACGTCAACGCCTTCAAAACCGGCGACCTCGGCAAGATCGACCGCGACGGATTCCTGTACATCACCGGCCGCATCAAGGACCTGCTCATCATCGCCGGCGAGAACGTCAGCCCCCGCGAGATCGAGGAGGAGCTCAACAAGCACCCCCACGTCCACGCCTCGGCCGTGGTCGGCGTGCCCGACGAGTCCCGCGGCGAGGTGCCCGTCGCCTTCGTCGAGCTCGAGGAGAGCGCCGAATTCGACGAGGCCCACCTCATCAAGCACCTCCGCGAGGCCGGCCTGCCGGCGTTCAAGGTGCCCAAGACCATCCACCACCTCGACGCCCTGCCCCGCAACCCCACCGGCAAGATCCTCCGCCGCGAGCTGCGCGAGCATCCGGCGCTACAGCCCGCCGACAAACCGGAGCCCGCGGGGGCGGCGTGAACGCCAAAACACGTCGCTTTCCGTCACCTCGCCACAAAAAAGGCGGTGGACCGCTCACAATCCGCCTTACTCGGCTACTCATACTCAGCTTCGCCATGCTGTGGCCTAGCGGATTAATGTTCTTCTACGCATTTGCAATCGCGGCTGACACCAATCCCCCGTCTTGGTTCGTAAAAAGTTGGCGATGGCCGCTTAGTCTCCTGGCTCTTGGTTTGGGCGTTGCCGCGGTAACGTTTTTCGTTGTGCCGGCGGCACACATCGCTCGACGCAATATTCGCACCCTGAAACGCTGGCATCGAGTCCGGCTGGCAACAAACGAACGCACAGCATGACCATCGCCCTCGCCATCGAGACCTCACAGCGACAGGCGTCCATCGCGCTGGGACGTGGCGATGAGTTGATCGCGTCATGTGAGCTGCCGCAACTGAAACGGCACAACCTCGAGTTGATGCCGACCATCGACGCGTTGATGCGCGATCACGGGATGGGGCCGGGCGATCTGAGAGAGGTGTATGTGTCGGTCGGGCCGGGATCGTTCACCGGGCTGCGGGTGGCGGTGGCGACGGGCAAGCTGCTGGCGTTGGCGCTGCCGGCGATCAAGCTCGTCGCGGTGCCGACGCTGGACGTGCTGGCCGCGCAGGCCCCGGCGGAGGTCGAGCATGTCGCCGTCTGCCTGAACACGAAGAAGGACACGGTCTACGCCGCGACCTACGGCACGGCTGACAAGGCCGGCTTTCGCCGTCCATTTGCCACGCCAACGCTAGGGACGCTCCCCGACCTGCTGGCCGACGCCCCGCCCGGCACCGCCCTGCTCGGCGACCCGCTGCGCGAAGTCCCCGACGGCGTCGCCGTGCTCGGCCCCACGCTCGCCCGGCCGCGTGCCGAGACCGTCTACCGCCTCGGCCGCCGCCTCGCCGCTGCCGGTGAGTACGTCGACCCGCACGCCCTGATGCCGATCTACGCCCGGGAACCCGAGGCCGTGTCGCTGTGGAAAAAACGCCACGGTTAGCCGCCGCCCCTGGGCGGCGCGTTCGGGGGTGACCTACGCCGCAAGCGCCGCCCAGGGGCGGCGGCTAACAGCTACCATGCGCGGTTCGCCATGCCCGACCCGGCCCCCACCAACCCCGACACCGACACCGCGGCCAACCCGCTGGCGACCGTCCTGCCCAAGGTCGCCATCGTCGGCCGGCCCAACGTCGGCAAGTCCTCCCTGCTCAACGCCCTGGCCGGCCGACGCATCTCCATCGTCGACCCCACCGCCGGCGTCACCCGCGACCGCGTCGCCACCAACGTCGCCATCCCCGCCCACGACGAGCACGCCCCGCCCCGCTACATCGAGCTCATCGACACCGGCGGCTACGGCATCGCCGACTCGGACAACCTCACCGCCGAGGTCGAGCAGCAGATCGCCCGCGGCATCGCCGACGCCGACGCCGTGCTCTTCGTCACCGACGCCCAGGCCGGCCCCGTCCCCCTCGACCGCACCGTCGCCGACGTCCTCCGCCACGCCAAGCCCAAGCACGCCCCGCTCATCCCCATCGCCAACAAGGTCGACGGCCCGTCCCACGAGGCCGCCGGCTACGAGCTCGCCACCCTCGGCTTCGGCCCGCCGATCCTCACCTCCGCGACCAGCAAGAACGGCCTCGACGAACTGCACGCCGCGCTCCGCGACGCCATCGACTTCGACGCCCTTGCCTCCCGCGCCGAAGCATCCACCCCGCCCAATCCCGGCATCCTCATCGCCGTCGTCGGCAAGCGCAACGCCGGCAAGTCCACCCTCATCAACGCCCTCTTGCACGACGATCGGCTGATCACCTCCGACGTCGCCGGCACCACGCGCGACGCCGTCGACGTCCGCCTCGAGTACAAGGGCCAGCCCTTCACCCTCATCGACACCGCCGGCGTCCGCAAAACCAAGTCCCTCGCCGGCGACATCGAGTACTACTCCCAGCACCGTTCGCTCCGCTCGGTCCGTCGCGCGGACGTCTGCCTGCTCATCATCGACGCCGCCGTCCCCGTCTCGCAGGTCGACCACCAGCTCGTCGGCGAGATCGTCAAGCACGAACGGCCGTGCGTCATCGTCGTCAACAAGTGGGACCTCGCCGAGGCCGACCACACGCAGGACGAGTACCTCGAGTACATGGACAAAGAACTGAAAGGCTTGAGCTACGCGCCGGTCGTGTTCCTCTCAGCCAAGAACGAGGACGGCATCGAGGACGCCCTGGCGATGGCCGAGAACCTGTACGAGCAGGCCGGCCACCGCGTCGGCACGGGCGAGCTGAACCAGGTCGTCGAGGCGATCACCAGGGAGCGTGGCCCCCGGGCCAAGTCCGGCAAGCAGGCTAAGATCTTCTACGCCACACAGATCGACGTGCACCCGCCGACGATCGTGTTCCAGGTCAACCACGAGGACGTGTTCGACCACAACTACCAGCGATTCCTGGACAACCGCCTGCGCGACGCCCTGCCGTACTCGGAGGTGCCGATCCGCATGCTCTTCCGAGGCAAGGAATCGCGGTACAAGAACGCCGACTGATCGGCGGGGATCCTTCAAGACACAGGAAATCGAGCGAGTTCACGCATCGCACTCCCCGCATCCGGGAAGCGGCGATCCCAAAGGCCGCGGTGGGATTCGAACCCACGACTGGCGAAGCCAAACGGATTTGCAATCCGTCCCCTTAGTCCACTCGGGCACGCGGCCGATCTGTCGAGCCCGCAGCGGGCAGGACGCGGCAGTGTAACGTGATTCAGCCCGGCGAATCGCGGTCGAGCGCGTGCGATCGGAGCACGTCCAGCGGGACCAGCTCGAGCGTCTTCTCGTGCGTCGCGTCCAGGTCGATCGGCGGCGCCACGCCAGCCCGCTGGGCCTCGAGCCAGCGCGACGCGCACAGGCACCAGCGGTCGCCGGCCTGAAGCCCCGGGAACCCGTACTCCGGCATGGGCGTCACCAAGTCGTTGCCGCGAGACGCCGAGAAGGCGAGAAACGCATCGGTGACGACGGCGCACACCGTGTGCACGCCCAGGTCGTCGGGCCCGGTCCGGCAGCAGCCGTCACGAAAAAAGCCGGTCAGCGGATCGGTGCCGCACTCGGTGAGCGACCCGCCGAGGACGTTGCGGTCGTCGGGCGACGGTGGGTTGTGAGCGATCATGCCTCAGCGTAGCCCGGTTGCCGAGGCAACGCGGAGGCGCCGCGTACGCCACGCTGCTTACTCGGGGATCTCGTTGACCGTGTAGTACCCGACGGGGTGCCACAGCCCCGCCTCGGGGTCCTCGGCCGAGCGGACGCCCTCCATCTTCAGCTCGTGCAGATGGCCTTGGACGACGCCTTCCACCGTCAGCCGGACGGACATCCCGTCGTCGGCGACCTCGGCGGCGGTGATGGTCTGATCCGTGTGGTCGATCTCCGGGCTGCCGTAGCCGGCCTGGTACCAGTAGGTCCAGCTCTTCATGGCGTACGACGCCGGGTCGCCCGCGGTGGCGGGATCGACGGGCTCGGTGAAGGTCAGCGTGAAGCCGTCCGGCTCGATGCGCATCTCGTGGACCTCGAACGGCACCTCGCCGGTCCACCGGACCCGCTCAAAACCGTACGGCTGGTTGCCGCGCGACCCCCAGCCGCGGTTGGTCTGCCCGACGAACATGTACCCCTCTTCGGTCATCACGACGCCGACGGGGCCGGACTTGAAGCCGGAGACGAAGTGGAACACCGCGCCCTGCATCACGCCGTTGACCTCTTCGAGGAAGATGCGGTTGACCTGGCTGTGCGTGATCTCGCCGACGAACATCTGGCCGGCGAACGGGCCGAACTTGCCTTCGCTGTTGTCCCAGACGATGCCCGTTGGCGAGCGGCCCATCAGGTTGAAGGGGTACGCGATGGTGGGCGGGACGAAGCGCGGGTTGCGCTTCCGCTCGTCCTCGTTGCGCGTCTGCTCGGCCTCGGGGAAGCCGGGGTCGTCGCCGAGGTAGTCCTCGTAGCCCTTGGCGACGAGATCGGCCTTGGCTTTGTCGTACCACTTGTTGCCGCTGTGGTTGCCGGCGTGCGAGCCGAGCTTGAGGTGCTTGAGGTGGTTGGTCCCGTTCCACAGGCCCTGGTTGTCGTTGTAGAACAGCTCGCCGTTGGCGTCGTAGCCAACGCCGCCGGGCGACCGGATGCCGGCCACGCTGGGCAGCATCTCGCCCTCGGGGGTGATCCGCACCGCCCAGCCGCGCATGTACGCCGGGCTGCTGCTGGAGTAGGTCAGGCAGAGCACCGCCCACATGTTGCCGTCCTTGTCGGGCGGGGCGAGGAAGTTGTACTCGTGGTAGTCGGGCGTCGATCCCCACTCGTCGTTGAACGTCTCGTAGATGTCGGCGACGCCGTCGCCGTCCTCGTCCTTCAGGCGGACGAGCTGGGTGTGCTCGCTGGCGTAGAGCCAGTCGTCTTTCCACACGAGGCCCAGCGGCTCGTCGAGCCCGGTCGCGAACTCGGTGAAGATGATGTCGGCGACCGGGCCGAACAGGTGGTCGACGAGATAGACGTCGCCGCGTCGCGTCGCCACCGCCATGCGGTCGTCGGACATCATCGTCATCGCCCCCGCCTCGAAGACGACGCCCTCGGGCGTGGGAATATCCTCGATGACGTAGTACTTCCGCTCGCTCTCGGGCTGCTGTGCGGAAACCGCTGCCGCCATCGCGACAACAGCCAGCGCGGTCAGCAGGCAGGCGGCTAGCGTTCGGCCGAGGCCTGCGTCGGTTGATCGATCCATTGGTACTCCAATTCCCATGTCGCGCGGAAGCCCGGCGAATCGGGCTGCATGTCGGTCTTCTTCAACGCCCACGCGCCGAGGTCGATCGTGATCGGGGACCACTCCGCGGGCGAGACCAACAACTGGCGATCGCCCTGCTGCCGGATCGTAGCCGCCGGCGTGTTCGGGCCGAGCACCACGCGGTGCGTCCCGTCAATGGCGTAAACACCCGGGGATTGCTCCTCGATCGACGCGCCCTCGGCGAGCAGCGCGTAGAGCGTTGGGTCTTCGGTCGAGGCGGTCGCCTCCAGCGTCCGCGCGACGGACGCAGGCCCGCGGTCGACGCCCGGCACAGGGTCGATCCGGTCGACCAGCACGGCGTCGCTCACGCGGCTGTAGAACACCGGCAGGCGATCGACCTTGCGGTGGCCGATGAGGTCGTAACCGTCGGGCACGGCGTTCTTCGCCGGCGCGTCGGGCCAAGGGTCGGCCGGCGAGGCCAGATGGGCCAGCGGCTGCCGCAGCGACAGCTCGATGAGCCCTTCCCCGATGTTCGGCAGGTGCTTGTCGTTGCGGCCAAACCACACGCCCGCCGCGTTGACGAAGTCGCCCCGCCAAAGGCGTATCAGCTGCGACCGGGCGAAGTCGTAGGCGTAGTTGACCCGCAGCGGGTGACCCACCGCCAGGCCGAGATTGCCCATTCCCTCGAAACGCCCACGAAGCACGATCGGCCTGTCACGCTCGGGCACCAGGATGAACGCCGGGTTCGACAGCGAGATCACGTTGGTCTTCTGGTGCGTCCACTGCCACTGAGGCCGGCCCACCGAGTCTGCGATCGCCGACAGCCGGAACCGGCGGTGCTTGTCGGGGTTGCCGTAGTAGAACTTGATCTTGTGCCGGCCCGGCGAGAGCAGCTTCTCGCCGGTCTGCCCTTGCCAGTGCTTACCAGAGATGTCGTCTTTGGCGAAGACCACCTCGTCATTGATCACCAGCACGGCCGAGCCTTGCCCTTCCTGCGCGAACTTGTATAGATCCTCGGCGGGTGCCTCGAACTCGGCCTCCAGCACCACGACGAACGGCGCGTCGTAATCAAATCGGCCCTCGATCTTGTTGGGCTCAATGAAGTTGTCCGCGAACACACCCTCGTGCAGCGTCGGCAACGCGTCGAGCTCTGGCGTGTTAAGTCGATAAGCCTCGTAGTCGTCACCGAGCTCCACCGTGCGGTACCGGACGTTCTCAAGGATCGAATTACCCTCGGCGGTCGCCAGCGCCTCGGCCGGCCACGGCTCGTGACGATCGGCGAATCGCTCGCGGAGCGCGGCGACCTGGTCGGGGTAGACCGGACCGGCGTTGTTGCCCCAGGCCTGGCGGATGTACGTCAGCGTGGCGGCGATCTGCTCGTCGTCCAGCAGGTCGCCCTGGCCGGGCATCTCGTTGTTGTAGGTGTTGCCGAGGATGGTCATCTCGCCGCCGACGCCGTGCAGCGTGACCTTGATGAGCCGCTCGATGTCGCCGGTGACCCACGGGCTCTTGGCCAGCGGCGGGTATGAGCCCGACACGCCCTGGCCCTCGGGCATGTGGCAGCTGGCGCACTGCGCGATGGTCATGTACAGCGACTCACCCCAGGCGATCGGATCGCTGGTGTCGACCGCCGCGAGGTCCGGCGCCGGCTCGCCGTTGAGTTCGGCCACGGTCCACGGCAGCTTGCGTTCGGCGTGCGCGGCGCGGACGGGTGTGACGTGCCGCTCCAACACGGGCAGCGCCTCGTTGCCCCAGCTGTTGCGGATGTAGGTCAGCACGCTGGCGACCTCGAGGTCGCTCAGCATCTCCCCTTGGCCAACCATGACCGAGCTGTACGTCTCGCCGTTGACCTCGACGGGGCCGTGCATGCCGTGCAGGATGACCTTGGCGAGGCGTTCGGTGTCGTCGCCGATGACGCGCGGGTTGCCGGCGAGCGGGGGGATCATGGCCGGCGTGCCGCCGCCGTCGTCCTGGTGGCATGTCACGCACGACCCGGGTCGGTTGTAAACATCGCGCCCCATCTCCAGCGCCTGCGGGCTCGGGCCCGGGTCGAACTCGACCCGGCCGCAACTCAGCAGGCCGACGCAAGGAACAATCAGCAGCCCTAGCGGCGCGGCCAATCGCGCAAACAGAGGCCGGCTTCTAGCGGCAAACCCCCCGCGTTGAAAGTGCACAGACATCGGTCGTCGAATAGCGGAAAACACAGAAAAGTGACGCTCTGAACGTTGCAAAAGTACCTTAGCAGAGACCCCGCACGCCACACAAGCCCGCTGCGCGACGCGTGCCGCGGCGATTCAGGTTACGGCGATACCGGCGTCTCCACCAGCTTGCCGCGCCCGGTTGCCGGGCTTACCGATTCGCCATGAGCCGCATCGGCCGTATCGAGCATCGCGTTCAGCACCCGCGTCGCCGAGGGCGCATCCAGCCCCGTCACCTCGTCGGAACGCACGCCCATCCCGCCCAGCGTGAGGTCGTGGTGCGAGACGAACACCGCGGGCCGGCCATCCATGTGCACCGCCTGCAGGACCGGGTGGGCGTCGGACCGGCCGGCGATGGAGGTGCTCTGACGCCAGCCGGAACGCCGCAGCGCCTCGCCGATTAGCCCACCCTCGCCACTCCCGTCCGAGGCTTCCGCCGACGCCTTGCCCTGCCACCACCGAGTGCCGTAGCCCGCCGTGCGCAGCGCGTCCCCCGGGTAGCCACCCCGCCACACCCGCGCCGGCCGATCGTCGTACGCCGACCACGCGTCGACCCACGACGCCGCGAAGTCGCCGCGCCCGCCGACCGTCTCGACCAGCACCAACCCGCCCGCCTCGGCAAACCGACGGGCCGCCCCGAGTTCTGCATCGCTCCAGGCCAACGCCTCCGCCCCCGCCACGTGCAGCAGCGTGCCGTCCCCGGGCATCACTTCGCTCAGAGCGCGATCGATCGTCGCCACGCCCGAAGCGCCGCGTGCTTCACGCATCGCCCCAACACGCTCCCACGCCGCCGACTCCGGCCACGCCCCGCCGCCCGCCGCCGCGCGAACCACGCGCACCGCCGGCGCTCCCGGCTCCGACGCCGACGACAGCCGCAGCCACCCGTCGTCCGGCGAGGACCCGCCACGATCGAACGCCCACGGGTTGTCGAACCGATGGGTCACGACGCCCGATCCGTGGCTCTCGACAAACCGGTCGACGATAAACCGCCACGCCGCGTGACCCTCCGCCCGGCCGGACCGCTGCCACACAATCCCCCAGTCCTCGTTCAGCAACCACACCAGAGACCGCCCGCCGTAGCCGAGCCGCTCAACGGCCCCCTCCCCCACGGCGGACCACGACGCCGCGGGAAACCAGCTCTCGCCCAGCGTTCGCACGCGCTCTATCACCTCCGGCCGCCGCCCCACCGGGTTGACGACGAGCTGCCCGCCCAGCTCGACGTACCGCCGCAGCGCCTCGGCCGCCTCGTCGTCGATCGACGCCGCCTCGCTCACCGACACATAAGCCAGCGGCGCGTTCAGCCACGTCCGCGGGTCGTCGCTCACCCGCACCACCTGCCAGCCCAGCCCGCGCTCGCGCCACTGGGACAGCGCATCGGTCAGCCGCGCGATGTCGTTCGGCCGGTGGTTCCAGCCGCCCGCCGGCAGCTCGACCTTGCCGATCCACACCGGCTCGGCGCCGCGCGAGAGAAACGCCAGCGCAAACGCGGTGTCCACCACGCCCCCACCGACCGAGCCATCGCCCTTGTCCCGCAGGTCGGCGAGGATCTCACGCGTGCCCGCCGCCAACCAATCGCGCCCGCCGAACCGCTGATGCCCGCTGGCCAGCGCCACACGCTCCAGCGACAGCAGGTAGTAGTACCGCCACTTGCTCGCGCCTTTGGCCCCGCTGCGCTCATACAGGTCAAGCCACCGCACGCCGCGCTTGATCGCGTCCTCGAGCTGAGGGTGCGGGCGGTGCTGACCCGCGTTGAGCCGGCGCTGGGCGATCATCAACGCCGTCGTCCCCGCGGCCGTCATCGTTGGCGTCGATTCCCTGCCGGCGAGGTAGCCCCACCCGCCGTCGCCGTTCTGCACGTCGATGAAATGCTCCGCCGCCCTCTGCCAGACCAACGCCGGCGTCCCACGCTGCCGCTTGCTCACCTCCCACAGCCCCAGCAGCCCGTACTGCGTGACCGAATGGTCGTACCGCGCGAGGTCGTCGTTCCGCCGGCCGTAGTCGTAGAGCCCGCCGTACCCCGCCGTCGACAGCCAGCCCGCGTCCCGCGTCAGCTCACCACCAAACCGGTCCGGCAGCGACGCCCAGACGTGAGCCCGCATCGACCGCACGTACGTCGAGTTCGGCGAGGCCTCGGCGTCCTTCGACAGCCACTCGATCGCCGCCGCGACCGGCTCGGTCTGATAAGGCTGGCCGCTCGAGAGCAACGCGAACGTCACCAGCGACGTCACCCCGCCGGGGAACGTCCTGCCGTACCGGCTCGACTCGCGCCACGACCCGTCGTCGCCCTGTCGGTCCAGCAGATACCCCCGCATCGCCGACTTCGCCGCCACGACGTGCTCGATCGTCACGGCGTCGTCGCTGGCCGGCATCGCGAAGGCATCGCCCAGCACCCACGCCGCCGGATCGGACATGGCCGCGGGAGCATCCTCAGTCGGCCCACCCTCCGCCACACTCAGCCCCGCCAACACCGCGCATACCACGGTCGCCCCCAGCGTCAGCCGCCTCGCTTCGCCCCGCCGTCGATCGATCCATCGACTGCTCATCCTCGGCTCATATCGGTGCGCCGGGTCGGCCGTCGCAGTCCGCCAGAGACAACGCCGTTTCGGACGCAAATGTTGCATCCCTTCGGCTCAGATACGCGGATCCGCGAGCTCGGCCCGTATCATCAGGGAACTTCACCCGGAGGCCAAATGCCCATCGCCGCCCCGCCGTCCGCCGCCCCCCGCCGCCCGCTCCGCCTCGCCATCGCCGCTCTTGCCGTGGCGTTCGCCGGCGTGTCGATCTCGTTGACCATCAGCGACTTACGCGCCGACGAGGCGTCCGCCACCACCGAGGCCAGCCCCGACGCCAGCTACGCCCTGGGCTACGTCATCGCCCACCGCCTGGCCGAGGCCGGCATCGACGTCGACACCGCCGCCCTGCGCGAGGGCTTCCGCGACGCCCACCAAGCCGAGGCCCCCAAGCTCTCCGTCGAGCAGATGCGCGAGGCCCTGGCCACCATCGTGCCCTCCGGCGCCCCCGCCGCCGAAGCCCCCGCCGCCACCGAAGCCGGCCCGCCCGTCCGGTCGCTGCCACCCGCCTCCGATCCGATCCGCACCGTCCCCGCCGGCTCCGCCCCCTTCTCCCTCCGCCTCGACGGCCAGATCCCCACCGGCCAGATCGACACCGCCGTCCCCACCACCCGCATCAACACCCTCGAGGCCGACACCGAAATCCGCCAATAGGCTCACTCGACCCTTGACCCCCGGCCGGTCCGCCGACCCGCTAAACCGAGCGCCGCGGCGAGCAACAGCGTCGCCGTCGCCGGCTCGGGAATCTCCGGCAAGATCTCTAACTCGCCGAGGTCGTCATCCCCGATCGTGATGAAGTTGCTGCCGTCCTCGAACGCCGACGCGGTCGACGTCCCCGCCTGTGCAAACACCCCGATCGACCATACGTTGAACAACGATCCCTGCTGCGACGGCGGGATCAGCACCGAATAGTTTTCTTCGAAGCCCAAGATCGTCGTCGACGACACGAAGCTGAAGACATCTGCGCCCGGCGAGATGCCGTTGTCGCGCGTGCTGGCGAACTGAGTCAACTGCACGGGGTCGTCGAATCCGGGCAGCGGATCGCCTTGAATGTTCAGCGAAAGAACGTTCGTCGCGATCTCTGCGCTATCACGATCGATATTTCCCGAGAAAGAAAAAAAGCCCCGCACGGTCACATCGATGAGGAACGACAGGTCTTCCGAAGGGTTGATGACCCCATAAGTCGCCGCGGCCCGCGTCACCCCACCGGACTCGGCGGCGTCGATCAGCGGGCCGCCGGTGTCGACCGCTGAGGACGTTGACGCAACAACCAAATCAAAGCTGGTGTCCGTCGAGGTCAGCTCGGCTTCGGGCGTCCAGAAACTCGGAAACCCAGTCGAGTCTTCTAACTCATCAAAGAGCGTATCGATCGTCGGATTGACCAACTGAATCAGCCCGCCGTCAATCGGCACCCCGCCGAACTCCACGGTCACTTCCAGAGCGGCCGACGCCGACGCCACCGCGGCCGCTTCGGGCGCGATCCAGCCCAGACACCCCGCGACACCCACCACGATCCCGACCAGACGCTGTCTTCGACGCATCGCGATGCCTCCCAGAGATAGGAATGGGCAGCATAAATCAGAGGTGCGGCAATCAGAAGACTCGCCCGCTCGGCTCGATCACGTGCCCAGTTCTCGGGTCCCTGCGGTGCCAGCGATTCCGCCCGCCGCCGGAGCCGTCCCACCCGTCCGGCCACTGCGCCTCGCCACCGATCCGGTCCGCACGGTACGCTACTAACTCACCCCTTCCGGAGACATCCCATGACCAAGCTCATCGTGTGGGCACTCATCCTCGGCAGCCTCGCCGTGTCCCTGTTCGTCGGCATCGGCTACATGAACCGCGACGCCGGCCGGCTCATCGGCTTCGCCGTCGCCCCCGCCGACGAGAACGGCCAGAGCGAGCTGCAGATCGTCGTCAACCCGCTGGTCCTGATGCAGTGCGACCCGCCGCCCTACAAGCCCGATGTCTACAAGCCCGACTACGCATCGTTCATGAACACGCACTTCGAGGTCGACGCCGGCAACGGCCCGCTGAACAACTGGCGTCAGGGCGGCTTCAAGACCCGCCAGATCTCCGAGGCCCAGGCCGGCGCCGCCGACTTCATCGGCCTCGCCCATGTCCCCGCCGGGACGCCCATCACCATCACGTATCACCCGCAGAAAGGCGAGCCCGAGAAGTACGTGATGCAGCTCGACGGCTCGCCGCAGGACTTCAAGCGCCGTACGTTTGACGCGGCGTACTGATCAACAGCAACTCCCCACCGATCGGGTGTCACACCTTGACCGCGCAGCGGCAAGGTGTGTGAACTTGCAAGACACGTCGGCACACCTTGCCCTCCCGATGGTCGGGACAAGGTGTGGCACCCGGCATCAACGCGCTAGCTTGACGACCCGACCGGGGGCTTCAGCTCGACGGCCCGTCCGGCTCTTCCTCTTCGCCGCCAAACGTCAGGCCCGAGCTCGAGTACGTCGTCCCCGTCGTCGCGGCCAGCGTCACGACCTGGCCGACGCCGCTGTAGAAGTCGTCCTTGGTCAGCGTCGGCAGCGGGTGGATAAACGCCGACCACAGCCGGCCCTGCCACGCCGCGTAACGGGCGTCGAGCGCCGAATCAAAGTTGGCCTGCATCAGCCGAAGCAACGCCTCCGGCTCGTCGGGTATCTCCGCCACCGGCGTGATGATCCGCATCCGCCCCGCCACCTCGTCGGTCAGCACGATCACCGGCCGACCCGCGACCGCAAACTCCCAGTGACCCGGCTGCGACGACGCCACGTCCTCGCCCATCACCTCACGAATCCACCGATCCAGCGTCGCGTTGTCCGTCGGCGGCGAAGACTCGTCCAGCGGCGCGACGACGTCGGGCCCTTCCGCGGCATCGCCCGGCTGCGTCGCCTGAGCGGACGCAGAGGCCGCAATCATCGACACAACAAGGGCAAGGAGGCAGGCAGGCCAGCTCGATCGAAGTCGTTTCGTCATGCGATGACGATAGCCCGCCGTTCGCCGTCGGCCTAGAACATCACCGAAATCACCGTCAGCAGGCCGACGAAGGCGAACAGCAGCGCCGTCGCCGCGGCCGTGATCGCAAACACGAGCCAGAACAGCGGGTTGGCCATGATCGCCAGGAACAGCACCCCGCCGAACACCCCGCCGGCCTCGTCGACCGCGCCGTAGACGTGCCACAGCACCCGCGCGACCAGCCAGTACGTCCGCCACCGGGTCAACAACCCCGTGCCTCGGCCCTCGAGCTGCTCGAACTCGTCGCGGTACTTGGCCGACGCCCGCAGCACGTCGTCGCCGAGATCGCGCACGCGTTCCGGCAGGCCGACGACCTGACGCAGGTAGTACCAGTACACGCCGAGCACGAGCGACGGCAGCAGGATCAGCAGGTTCGGCAGCGAGCCCCAGCCCCAGTGCAACCCCTGCGCGACGATCAGGTAGAAGACCATCGCGATCGTGAGCAGGTTCATCAGGGCCAGCACGCCGATCGCGAGCACGCACCGATGGCACGCCGTCGCCAGCCGCTGCGTCCAGCGGATCAACAGGTCGCGCATCCACGCGACCGTCGCCGGGTCGATCGAGGCGTATTCGCGCGACGCATCCACCGCCGTCTGCGTCGCGCCCCGGACTTTGCGAAACCATCCCAGGAACATGCGCGCAGGTTAGCCCATGCTCGGGCCGATCGTTCTGTCAACGAGCCTCGCGTGACGTCGATGCCGCTTCGCCGATGTTCCGCGGCCTCGACCTAACTCAACCAAGTGCCCCGTCCGGGACACGGGTCACGCAACACGCCGAGGGGAGGGTGGGGGGTGGTCTTGCGATCCCACGCGGCTCCCCGGACTGGGGCAGGGTCAACACCGGGGTAAGCCATCGGCCCACCGGCCCATCGCGTGGATGGGGGGCGTCCGTCTCGGCGGTCGCCCCCGGTTGCATAGGCTCGACGCGTGCCCTGCCATGGGGGACGAGCCGGCGCACGGGGGATTCCTACTGAGGGACAGGTGGCGGCTTCGGCGCGCACAAAGTCACCAAAGACATCCTCATTCCGCTTGAGTTAAACGATCGAAAATGAGATAGCTGGGTTGCTGCGCCGTCCCAGAGTCGATCCAGAGTTCGCCGTTGTCGATTTTGAATCGCATATCGATTTTCGCCATGTCACCGGGATCATGGACGTCTTCGTGCAACCACGCCTGTGCGTCGAGCCAGGACCCTGACTGGGTCCAAGACGTCAGGTCGTATTGCATGGCCATGGGATGCCCAAATCCAATGAATGAAGCTTGGCGTACGTCGATATCCGGGTGGATCTCACCTAGCCCCGCAGCACGAGCGGCCTGGACACTGCGCTGATACATCCCGAAGTGCTGCGGCGACATCACCTTTTTGTTTTCATCAAGCGTTCTGGCTTGATTGAAGTTCCACCTTCCTTGGAATGGCTGAGGTAACGGAGCTGCCGTGGCAAGTCCGGACAAGGCGGGATTCGTAACCGGTTGATTGCCGCCAGCCTGCTGCTGACTCGGAGATCGACCACAGCCAGTCACACATGCCATCAACGTGAAGAAAACGCACCCACGGAACCAAAGTCGCATGACGTCTACTCCTCAGACAAGTCAACCCGGTCGCGTCATCGCCTCGTAGTCCATCAGCTCTTCCAGGCGTTCGGCGGCCATCAGGTTCATCTCGCCGACGAGTTCCTTGATCGTCTTGCCTTCCTTGTGGGCCTGCTTGGCGAGAGCCGAGCACTGGTCGTAGCCGATCTCGGGGGCGAGCGCGGTGATGGTCATCAGCGAGGCTTCGAGCAGCTCGGTGCAGCGGACCTCGTTGACCTCCAAGGCGTCGAGCAGCTTGTCGACGAAGACGTTGCTGACGTTCGTGAGCAGGTCGACCGACTCGAGGAAGGCGTCGATCATGACGGGCATGGCGACGTTGAGCTCGAAGATCGAGCCGACGCCGCCGAGGCCGGCGGTGGTGACGGTCGCGTCGTTGCCGAGGACGCGGCAAGCGACCTGCATGACGGACTCGCAGATGACGGGGTTGACCTTGCCGGGCATGATCGACGACCCGGGCTGGATAGCGGGGAGGTTGAGCTCGCCGATGCCGCAGCGCGGGCCGGAGCCGAGGTGGCGGATGTCGTTGGCGATCTTGCTGAGCGAGACGGCGATGGTTTTCAGTTCGCCGTGGGCCTCGACGAACGAGTCCTTGGCGGCCTGGGCCTCGGCGTGGTCGTCGCCTTCCTGGAACGCGATGCCGGTGCGGCGTTCGAGCGTCTCGCAGACGCGCTCGGCGAAGTTGGGGTGGGTGTTGATGCCGGTGCCGACGGCGGTGCCGCCGATGGGCATGTTCTCTTCGAGGCGCTTGAGCGCCCGGCCGGCGCGGGTGACGCCGTAGTGGGCTTGCGCGGCGTAGCCGGCGAAGACCTGGCCGAGGCGGATGGGCGTGGCGTCCATGAGGTGCGTGCGGCCGGTCTTCATGACCGTGTCCCACTGCTTGGCCTTGGCGTCGAGCGCGGCGTGGAGCTTGTCGAGCGCGGCGGTCATGGCCTTGAGTTCCAGGGCGCCGGCGATATGCATGGCGCTGGGGAACGTGTCGTTGGACGACTGGCCCATGTTGACGTGGTCGTTGGGGTGGACGCCGTTGGCGTCCTTGGTGCTCAGGCCCAGGCCGAGCTTGTCGTTGGCGAGGGTGGCGATGACCTCGTTGGCGTTCATGTTGGTCGATGTGCCGGAGCCGGTCTGATAGACGTCGACGGGGAAGTGCGCGTCGTGCCAGCCCTGGGCGACTTCATCGGCGGCGGCGATGATGGCGTCGGCAAGCTCGGGCTGGAGCTTGCCGAGGTCCTTGTTGGCCTGGGCGCAGGCGGCCTTGAGGTGGCCGAAGGCGTGGATGACGGCCCCGGGAAGCGGGCGGTTGGCGATGGGGAAGTTGGCGACGGCCCGGGCGGTGGAAGCGCCATACAGGGCGTCGGCAGGGACGGGCATCTCGCCCATCGAGTCCTTTTCGAGGCGGGTGTCTTGGCTCATGCCGCGAGGATAGCGGCTGAGTGTTGAGGCTTAGGACACAGGCTTAGGCCTAGGTCGCGTCTTGCGACTCTGCCGAATTTCTAGGCCCTAAGCACTAGGCCTAAGCCTCGGCGCTTACGCCGCCTTGGCTTGCGACGCCTTGGTGCGGCGGCGGCGCGTCTTGCAACGGACCTTGCCGGCGAGGTGCTGCGACGCGGCGTCGAGCTCGGCGGCGTCGGCGATCTGCGGCTCGGGGGCAGGGGCGGCGTCGGGGGGGGTGGCCTTGGCGGCCTTCTTGGGCTTGGCCGACTGGCGCGGAGCGGGGCGGTCGTCGGTGTTGGATTCCTTGATCGCGGCGACGACGTCGGGCGTGTCGGCGTCGGTCGAGGTGGGGGCCTCGTCGGCCGCGACGTCCTGCTTCATGCGGCCGACAGCTTCCTTGAGGGCGGCGCGGGCGCGGTCGGCGGCGGCCTCGGCGGCGGGCTGCATCTGCTCGATCCGGCGGGCCAGCCGCTTCTCGGCGATGTCGATCGTCGCGCGGGCGTCCTCGGCGATCTCGTTCACCCGATCGTGCAGGCGGGTCTCGATCGACTCGAGCTCGGCGTCGGCCCGCGGGCGGAGCTCGGCGGTGCGGCGAGCGAGTTGGCGGTCGATCATCTCGAGCATCGACCCGACGCTGTCGCGCAGGGCGGCGACGCGATCGCGCAGCGCTTCCTCGGCCTGGTCGATCGCCGCGGCGGCGTCGGGGGCGTCGGCCAGGGCGCGGACGCGTTCGTCGAAGCCGTGGCTGATGTCGGCGAAGGAGGCGTCGAGCATCTCGCCGGCGGCCTCGATGGCGCGGTCGACGGCGTGCTTGACGCGGGCGTGCAGCCGGCCGGCGCGTTCGACGGCGTCGTCGGTCGCCTCGGTGAGCTGGTCGTCGAGCTGCTGGCGGATCTCGGCGGTGATGTGCGTGGCGGCGTCGCGGGCCTCGGCGGTGTCGGCGTCGAGCGTCTCGCGGACGTCGTCGACGAGCTTGGCGGCGACCTCGCCGGCGGCGGTGAGGTCCGTGTCGAGCCGGCCCTTGACCTCGTCGACGATCTGGGCCGAGGCGTCGCGGGCGCGTCGCACGGCGTCGTCGGCGGCTTGCACGGCGTTGGCGGTGATCTCCGCGAGGCGTGGGTCGATCGACTCGAGCGCGACGAGGGCGTCGTGCTGGGCGTCGCCGAGCGCGGCGTGGACGCGTTCGGCCAGGGCCTCGGCCACGGAATCGACGCGGGCGCTGGCTTGGTCGACGGCGGAGCGGGCCTGCTGATCGATCTGGTGCTTGAGCGCGTCGGTGACCTGCTGGGCGTGCTCCTCGGCGGCGTCGGCGCCCTCGCGGATGGCGCGGTCGACCTTGGACGCGGCGGTCGCGGCGGCGGCGTCGAGCTCGGCGGTCAGCTCGGCGTAGGTGCGGGCGATGCGCTCGGCACGCTGCTCGGCGTCGGAAGCGACGGCCGACGCGTCCTCGTCGATGCGGACGACGCGGCGATCGATCGACACGGCCAGGGCCTTGACGCGGCGGGTGGCCTGCTGCGAGAGCTCGACGGTGGCGTTGCGCTGGCGGCGGGTAAGCAGGTCGACGATGCGCTGGTGCTCGGCGGCGAGCCGGCGGCTGAGGCGCTTCTCGAGCGTGGCCGACTGCTCGGTGAGCTTGCCGGCGATCTGCTGAGCGAGCTGGCGGCTGTCCTCGGCGTAGCGGGCCTGCAGCTCGGCGACGCGGGCTTGCCAGTCCTCGGCGGCGGCGGCGGCCTGACGCTCGGCGTCGCGGCGGGCCTCGTTGAGCAGCCGATCGATCTGCTCGGCCAGCGGCTCGGTCGTGCGACGGGGGCTGAGTCGTTGGTCGATCGAGACGGCCAGCTCGTCGAAGCGTTGCAGGGCCTCGGTCGTGATGGCGTCGATCTGCTGCTGCGTCGACGCGGCGGCGGCCTGCTGGGCGTCGAGCGTCTGGGCGACGGCGGCCTCGACGGCGCGCTGGGCCTGGGCGGAGGCGTCGGCGACGTGCCCGGCGGTGCGCTCGGCGGCGGCGGCGAGGTCGGCCTGGGCGGCGGTGGTGGCTTCGCGGACGGTCTCGACGGCCACGTCGGCCTGATGGGCGCAGGCCTGCTCGATCTGCGTCTTCGCGTCCTGCATGGCCTGCTGGGTCTGCTGCTCAAGCCGGTTGGACTGGTCGTCGGCGACGGTCTCGGCGGCGGCGCGGGCGCGGTCGATGGCTTGGTCGAGCCGATCGCGAGCGGCGTCGATGGACTCGATGCGATCGGCGGCGGCGGACTCGATGGCCTGGCGGGCGCGTTGCGTCTCGGCGTCGAGGTCGGCGGCCTGCTCGTCGAGGGCGTCGATGCGGCCGGTGATGGTCTCGAGCCGCGCGGTTGCCTCGGTCGCGGCGGCTTCGGCTGCGTTCCTGAACTCGTCTGCCCGGGCGTCGGCGGCCTCGGCGATCGAGGCGAGCCGTTCGTCGGCGATGCCCTGCATCTTCTCGACGGCCTCGGCCTGCATCCTGGCGTAGTCGGCGTCGACCTCGTCCGCGCGGCGTTGGGCGGACGTCTCGAGCTCGCTCAGCTGGCGGCCCACTGCATCGGCCAGCGACGTCTCGGCCTCGCTGACCTTGTCGGCAACCCGTTGAGCGGCCGTGTCGGCGTCGTGGGCCAAGTTGTGACGGAGGCTCTCGATCCGCTTGGCCTGCGTGTCGAGCTGCTCGACGGCCTCGTCTGACGCGGCGGAGACGTCCTTGGCCTTGTCGTCGAGCTCGTCGCGCAGGGTTTGCGCGACGGCGTCGAGCTGGTCGGCCGTCTGCTCGAGGCGGGTGTCGAGCGACGTGGCGGCGGCGGTGGTGGCCTCGTCGATGGCGGCGCGGCCGATCTCGGTGCGGCGGTCGACGGCGACGGCGGCCTTCTCCACGGCGACATCGATGTGTGCATTGGCCTCGGCGTGGCGCTTCTCGAAATCGGTCAGCCGCTCGATGTCGCGGCTGACGCGGCGGGCCAGCTCGGTCATCGAGCGCTCGAGGCGTTGCAGCTGCTCGGCCCGGGCGGAGTGACGTTCCTCGGCCTCAGCGAGGGCCTCGAACCGGGCGTTGACGGCCTTGTCGAGGCGATCGATGCGGACGCTCAGCCGGCCGAGCTGGTCGGCGGGGCCGGCGGCGGTGGACTGGTGGTGCGACTGCTCGACCTGCTTGATGAGGCGGATGAGCCGGAGGCGTTCGTCGCGGGCGCGTTCGGCGGTGGTGTGCAGCTCTGCGATCAGGCCGGCGGTCGCGCGGGCGTCGGGAGCGTTGTGAGAGTCGAGTGCCACAGTCCTGCCTCCGTGCGAGGATCGACGCGGGCCGAGTCGGCGCCGCCAGTGCCAACTCGGTCCGATGGGCCGATAGCCCGCAGCCGACGTCCGCTCGGCGCGTTACCGGACGCGGCCCCCGCGATCGCCGTTCGCGTCTCGCGCGGTTGCCCACCCCGCCCGCGATCGCTACAACGGCCGTCCCTCTGGGCGTCCGCACGCCCCCTCAATCGCTTACCACGGAGCCGCCCGATGCCCCGGAAACTCCCCGCCGGCCACTACCTGTTCACCTCCGAGTCCGTGTCGATGGGCCACCCCGACAAGGTCTCCGACCAGGTCTCCGACGCCATCCTCGACAGCCTGCTCGCCGTCGACCCCAACGCCCGCGTCGCCTGCGAGACCATGTGCACCACCGGCCTGGTCATGGTCGGCGGCGAGATCACCGTCCACAACGACAAGGCCATCAAGGCCCTCAATGACGCCGAGGACACCGTCCGCGCCTCCCTCCGCCGCATCGGCTACGCCGACGACCTGGGCATGCGCTTCGACGCCGACTCCTGCGGCGTCGTCCGCACCATGCACTCGCAGTCGCAGGACATCTCCATGGGCGTCACCCACGGCACCGGCGCTCATAAGGAACAGGGCGCCGGCGACCAGGGCCTGATGTTCGGCTTCGCCTGCCGCGAGACCCGCACGCTCATGCCCCTGCCCATCGACCTCGCGCACGAGCTGGTCTATCGCCACGCCAAGGTCCGCGAGTCCGGCAAGATCAAGGGCATCCGCCCCGACGCCAAGTCGCAGGTCACCGTCGAGTACTCCTCGGACGGCAAGCCCGTCCGCATCGACACGGTCGTGCTCTCCACGCAGCACACCCCGGCGTGGAACGGCCGCAAGAAGCAGGCCGAGCTCAAGGCCGCGGTGATCAAGCACATCATCGAGCCGAGCATGCCCAAGAAGCTGTACGACCCCAAGAAGGTGACGATCCACGTCAACCCGACCGGTCAGTTCGAGGTCGGCGGGCCGCACGGCGACGTCGGGCTCACCGGCCGCAAGATCATCGTCGACACCTATGGCGGCCGCGGCCGTCACGGCGGCGGGGCCTTCTCCGGCAAGGACCCGTCGAAGGTCGACCGCTCGGCCGCGTACATGGCCCGCTACATCGCCAAGAACATCGTCGCCTCCCGCCTGGCCGACGAGTGCGAGGTCCAGCTCTCCTACGCCATCGGCTACCCCGAGCCGACCAGCGTGTACGTCGACACCTTCGGCACCGCCAAGATCGACGACGTCACCATCTCGCAGATCGTCTCGGACCTGTTCCCGCTGACGCCCGCCGGCATCATCAAGCACCTCAAGCTCAAGGCCCCGATCTTCACCCCGACCGCGTACCACGGCCACTTCGGCCGCACGCCCGGCAAAATCAAGGTCGCCGGCAAGTCCCACGAGACCTTCACGTGGGAGAAGACCGACCTGGCCGAGAAGATCCGCCAGGCCGCGGGGCGATAACACGTCCTTCCCCGCGTCTTGCGCCGCCCCGTGTAGCCGGCGAGCTTGCTCGCCGATGAGGTTGAGACGGCCAGACTCGGCGAGCAAGCTCGCCGGCTAAACTGGCGACCATGTCGACCTTGACGGGCAGGGACGCGAGACACATGCCATGACGGCGATGCTGACACGCAAGGGGATCGGCGTCTCGCCGGGCGTGGCGATCGCGCCGGCGGTCGTGCTCGACGCGGCCGACCAGCCGATCCACCGCCGCCACGTCCCGCACTCGGGCGTCGGCAACGAGCTCCGCCGCCTCGACGCCGCGATCGAGGCCAGCAAGGACGAGATCGAGGGCCTCCGCCAGCAGACGGCCACCGCCTTCGGCGACGACGTCGGGCGGATCTTCGCGTTCCACATCGGCATGCTCGGCGACCCCGACCTGATCGGCTCGATCACCGACCAGATCCGGGGCGACCGCGTCTCCGCCGAGTACGCCACCTACGTCGCGCTGCGTCGACGCGCCCAGTCCTTCGACGCCCACGAGTCACCCCTGGTCCGCAAGATGGTCTCGGACATCTGGGACCTCGAGCGACGCCTGCTCCGCCACCTCGTCGGCGAAGCCCGCTCAGAGGTCAACCAGCTCAACCAGCCGTCGGTCGTCATCGCCCGCGACCTCACCCCCAGCCAGACCGCCGGCCTGGACCGCACCAAGGTCAAGGCCCTGGTCATCGACCTCGGCGGCCGCACCAGCCACACCGCCATCCTCGCCCACGCCCTGGGCATCCCCGCCGTCGTCGGCCTCGGCTCGCTCTCCCGCGAGGTCGAGTCCGGCCAGCAGATCGTCGTCGACGGCACCCGGGGCACCGTCATCATCGAGCCCGACGGCGCCAAGCTCCTCGAGTACCGCCAGGAGGCACGCCGGTTCCGCGACCTCGTCGGCCGGCTCGACGAACTCCGCGACAAGCCCGCCGAGACGAAAAACGGCGAGAAGGTCAACCTCCTGGCCAACATCGAGTTCAGCAGCGAAATCGAAGAAGCCGTCGGCAACGGCGCCGAGGGCGTCGGCCTGTACCGCACCGAGTTCCTCTTCCTCGCCGCCGACCACGAGCCCACCGAGGAAGAGCAGTACGAGGCCTACGTCGAGGTCCTCAACCGGCTCGGCAAGGACCTGCCCCTGACCATCCGCACGCTCGACCTCGGCGCCGACAAGGTCGCCATGGACGGCCCGTCCGCCTTCGCCAACTACGAGCGCAACCCGTTCCTGGGCTGCCGATCCATCCGCCTGTGCCTGCAGAACCTGCCGCTGTTCAAGACGCAGCTGCGCGCGATCCTCCGGGCCTCGGCCCACGGGCAGATGCGCATCATGTTCCCGCTCATCAGCCACATCATGGAGCTCCGCCAGGCCCGCATGGTGCTGCAGGACGTGATGGAGGACCTCGAGGACCAGGGCATCCCCTTCGACCGCGACGTGCCGATCGGCATGATGGTCGAGGTGCCCTCGGCGGCCCTGCAGGCGGCGACGTTCGCCAAGGAGGTCGACTTCTTCTCGATCGGCACCAACGACCTCGTGCAGTACACCGTGGCCGTGGACCGCTCGAACGAACGCATCGCCAGCCTGTACTCGGCGGCGCACCCCGCGGTGCTGAAGCTGATTAAGGAAGTGGTTCGGGCCGCGCAGCGCGAGCAGATCGGCGTTAGTCTGTGCGGAGAGATGGCCAGCGAGCCGGAGTTCACGATGCTCCTGGTCGGCCTGGGGCTGAGGTGGTTCTCGATGACGCCGCCCGCGATCCCCGAGGTCAAACAGATCATTCGCTCGGTGAGCACGGACCAGTGTCGCCGCCTGGCAAGGCGGGTCAGCGGTCTGGACACCGACCGGGAAGTGTTGAACCTGCTCCGCGAGGAGCTCAGAAAAGTCATGCCGAGTGCCGTCGACGGGCGTTCCGTCGTCGCCTGAGCCGCCCCAAGGGCGGCCCAGACCCCATCACTCGGCCACGAAAACCAGGCGCGGTCGGTCGTGCGGCGCGGGGCCGCTCCTGGATGTCGGCGGGCCGGGGCGCTCGAGCCAGCCCGAATGGGCGTCGGCGAGCGTCGGTCGCGCCTGGTTTTCGTGGCCGAGTG
>JBCCZA010000017.1:0-28007 GCA_039188455.1 Planctomycetota bacterium | reverse complement strand
TGGCGCTGCGCGCCCTCCATGGTGCTCAGCCAGCCGCCGAGCTCCAGCCAAGTCGTTACCGCCGCGGCGTCCTTGAGTTTG
This sequence comes from Planctomycetota bacterium, assembly GCA_039188455.1. Taxonomy (GTDB): domain Bacteria; phylum Planctomycetota; class Phycisphaerae; order Phycisphaerales; family Phycisphaeraceae; genus JBCBUE01. The sequence goes on along the minus strand of JBCCZA010000017.1, from coordinate 27,926 downwards.
GGAAACGCAGAGACCAGCGACGCCGGCGTGAGGTCGGTCCACCGCGCTTGGACGCGATCCCCACCGCGGTCGAGGTAGACCAACTCGGCCCGGCCGACCGCGACCACCCGGACGGCCCGGCGGCTTCCGTCGGCAAACGCCAACCGCAACGCGACGGGCTCGTCGAGCTCACGCATGTCCCCGGCAACCTGGGCCCACACCATCGGCCGGTCGTGCGGGCCGTGCCCCCACGCCAACGACGCCACCGCCAAGCCCGCCGCAAGCACGGCCAGGCACCGCGCACCACGCATCGAGGTCCGCCAGCTCATGTGTTGAGTTTATCCCCGCAGCCCCCGCGAGCCTCACCCCTTGCCGTGGATCAGCAGCTCGCCGCCGGGCGGGACCGACTGGGGCAGATCGGCCAAGCCCTCGACGTCGTCGGCGTAGATCGCCGCCCGCTGGCTGATCTCGACCCGGGCGTCGACCGTGCCGTCCGGCCGCCAGGGCATCTTCACGCCGGCGTTCTGCAGCCACGCCGCCGCGCGGTCGCTCTGCAGCTGCTTGCTGGTCGCCGGCGAGTCCTGCGCCCCGGGGGCGTCGGCGTTCTTGATCGGCGCGAACTCTTCGGTCCGCTCGGTCTGGTAGACGATCGACGTCTCGCACATCGGCAGCGCGTCGAACACGAAGGTCTCCAGCTTCACCGCGTTGGGCGCCTTGGGCATCGCCGCGGCGCCGGTCGCAAGGTCGATGCAGGGGACCTTCTTCTCCGCCCGGTGCCACGGCAACGCAAAGCCCTGCGGCGAGGCGTTCAGCGACTCGACGAAGTCCACGGCGATCGTGTGGATCGCGATGGACCCGGCGCGGAAGCGCAGCTCGCCGTCTTCCTGTGTCTCGTAGGCCAGCTCATCCGGCAGGTCGGAGTACTCGATGACGGTGGTCTTGCCGTCGACGAGGCAGATGTTGCCGAGCTTCTCGAGCGGCTCGCGCTTGGGCAGCATTTTGCTGGACATCTCGGCGCCATCGATGGCGTGCAGGCCGATGAACAGCGGGTCGATGACGCGGACGAGCGGGTTGTCGACCTGGATGTAGGAGATCTGCTCGACGCCGCGGTCTTTCATGTCGGCGATGGCGCCCGAGGTCCACAGGGCCTTGAGCGACCCGCCGTGGCCGTTGGGCGAAAGGGCGAGCGAGCCCTTGTCGGCGAGCAGCGCCTTGCCGGTGGTCATGTCGAACGCGGGCATCATCGCCTGCGGGAAGATCTTCACGTCGGCCGGGTCGTAGCCGAAGTAATCGTGCTCGGCGAAGAAGGCGCGGGTCGCGGCGTCGTTGACCGGGCTGGTCATCACGTACCAGGGGACCGGCGTGAAGGCCTCGTACTTGTCGGCGACGCGATGCAGATAGTCGGCGAAGCAGGCGAACAGCGACCGACCGGTGATCGGCGTCGCGGGGAACGTGCCCTTGGGTGCGTCCCAGCCCAGGCGCGTGCCTTGACCGCCGGCGACGGTGAAAGCGGCGAGCTTGCCAGCTCTAAGCAGCTCGATCCCCTTGTCCCAGGCCCGGCTGTAGATCGCGTGCTGGTCGGGGTTGGGCTGGCGCGGGTACCACGGCGCGGGCTCGACGTTCGCCGGCAGGTCGAACGTCGGCTTGTTGATCACGTACGTCTGCACGAGGCGTTGCACCTCGGGCCAGTCGATCCCCTCGATCTGGTCGAGCAGCGCGGTCTTGCCGGCGTCGTCCAGCGCGTCGTAGTACGTGAGCAGATGATCCTGCCCACACGACGAAAGCGTCGCCTTTGCCGAGTCGTATCGCTCGCCCAGATGCGTCATGGTGATAGCCTTATCCCCCGCACCGGGCGAACACTATAACGACATCGCCGCACCCCGGGGAGGGGATAATCTGGGCTATCCCGGGCCGCCGAAGGACGCCAGACGCCGCCCGACGAAGAACGGGCCCAGCCGCTCGAGATAGGTCGACGTCTGCACGGTCGGGCGCATAGCCTCGACGAGCTTGCTGATGGTGGCGAGCTGGGGCGCGACCAGGCCGACGGTGAAGTCGTTGTCGTGCAGGTCGAGGCCGTGGGACGCGAGGCGGATGTCGTGGGCCAGGTCGTTCTGACCGAAGGCCATGCCGATCATGCCGTGCTCGCGGAGGATGGCCATCTGCTCCTCACGGTCCAGCCGGGCAAACGCCCCGCTCCGTCGCAGCGGGTACCACACCACCCACGGGCAGTCGGGCAGGTGGGCGTGGCGGCGGGGGCGGTCGATCAGCGTCTCGTCGAGGTCGGGCTCGTGACCGAGCGCATAGGTTCGGCCGAGCATCGTCATGCCGTGCCGCACGCTCGCGTGACGGCCACCACCGGAGTCCGTGGCCAGTAGCGGCGATAACGCCGGGTCGACCTTCTCGACCAAGTCGGCCGGGTCCTCGTGGATCGTCAGCACGCCCACGCCGCCGGGCTGGTGAGCATCGGCGTAGACACAGCCCTCGACGCCCGCGCCCTGCAACGCCTTGACGATGCCGCTGGGCGCGAGCCCGCCATCGATCACGATCAACCGCATGAACAGCCGGCGATCGCTGGTCGCGTCGCGGGCGCCGTGCTCTGCCAGGTCGGGCGGGTCGACCTTCGGCCTGCCCGGTGATTCTCTCTGCTCAGCCATGCGTCGAGTGTACGCCCGCGGCCAGCATCGCCGCGCCCACCACCGCCGCCGTCTCCAGCCGCATCACGTACCGCCCGACCGTCCACGCCCGCCACCCCGCCGACCGCGCCGCCGACCGCTCCTCGTCCGTCCACCCGCCCTCGGGCCCCACCATGACCATCAACTCCTCGGCCGACGCCCCGACACTGGGTGCCGCACTCGACTCCCCATCCACGTCCATCAGCCACGCCGACACACCCGCGGCCGATGCCCACGCCACCGCCTTGTCGAAGCCCACCGGTCCCTCCACCGCCATGTCCCACGCCCGGCCGCACTGCTTGCTCGCCTCCTCGCTCCGCCGTCGCCACTTGCCCAGCTTCCCGGCCCCCGGCTCCACCACCGACCGCGCCGTCTCCAGCACCACCCACCGATCCGCCCCGACCTGCGCCAGCCGGTCCGCCATCTCGTCGCCACGCGACCCCTTCGCCGCCGGCGCCAGCACCGTCACCCGCGGCCGCGGACGCGCCACCCGCTCCACCTCGCCCACCACCCGGCATCCCACCCGCCCCGACGCCACCGCCACAACCTCCGCGGCCGACCGCATCCCCCGCCCGTCGAGCAGCCCCACCGCATCCCCCGCCCCCAGCCGCAGCACCCGGCTGGCGTGATGCGCCTCGTCGCCCTCGACCCAGACGATGGCTTCGTCGGCGTCACCCGATTCCGATAACCCCGCTAGCGCCCCCGCCGCGACGCGCAGCCGGTGCTTCGCCGATCTCTCCCGACGCGGGACCCCTTCGTGCATGTCGTCCGCGCTCCGCTGCATCGGCGTGCCCGGACCATACCCGCCATCGCCCTCGCCCCGCCGCTCGAATGGCCGACACCAACGCCAAGCCGACCGCCAGCGACCCGTTCGAGGCCCAGCTCGACGCCCTGATCGAGCAAATCGCGCCGGTCCCAGACCCCGCCGAGGACGCCGACGTGGCACCCCAGGCGGCCGAAGCCGAGCCCACGGACGATCTCGCCGCGGACACCAACCCCGACGCCCAGCCCGACGCCGAGACGACCGAGGACGAGGCCGTCGCCGACCAGCTGGCCAACGCGGTCGTCGACGAGCAGATCGAGCAGGCCATCGCCGAGGTCGAACAGGCGGTCGGCCAGCCCGCGCCCGAACCGGACACGCCGCAGTCCGCAGCCGCCGAAACCGATGCGCCGCCGCCCACGACCGACGACGCAGAAAACGCCGATGCCCCGGCCGACCCCGGCGACGCGATCGACGCCCTAGGCGGCCAACTCGACCAGCTCTTCGCCGCCGCGCCCAAGGCCGCCGCCAAGCCGATGGCCAAGGCCGCCCCCAAGCCCGAGGCCGCCGACACGACCGAGCCCACCACCCAGCCGGCCGCCTCATCCGCCCTTGGCGCCCAGCTCGACGCCCTGCTTAGCCCCGCCCCGGCCGACCTTCTCGCCGCCGCGGCCGAACCCGCCGAGGCCATCGAGTCGCCCCCTGAGCCGACCGCCGAGACGCCCGCGCGGCGCGAGGTCTCGATCGACGACATCGACAGCCTGCTCGCCGACGAGGCCCAGGACGCCGCCGGCCTCGAGTTCCAGCCTGTCGAAGACGTGCTCGCCGCCGCCCCAGAGCCCGCCGCCGACGACGATGCCTCGCCAGCACCCGACCTGCCCGCCGCCGACTTCGCCGCACCCGAAGACCTCGACACCGCGCAGTTCGCCGCCCCGGATGACGTGCTCGCCGAGGCCGAAACCCCCACGGCCGCAACCCCTCACGACCCGGCCGCCGACTTCGCCGCACCCGACGATCTCGATGACGACCCGGCCGCGACCACCGCACCAGTGGACCCCGACGACGCGTTCGACGACCCCGACGTCCCCGCGGCCGACCGAGGCCGATTCGCCCGCTACCTGCACGCCGCCGACCGAGCCCTCGGCCCGGCCGCCTACGCCGCGACCCACGCCGGGCCCCACGTCCGCCGCGCCCTCGCCGCCGTGAACGCGCCCGCCAACCGCCTGCCCCGCGAGATGCGCGAGACCCTCGGCTACGTCGCCATCGCCTTGGCCGTCCCCGGCGCCGCGCTATTCGTCTTTGGGTTGCTGACCTAGTTGCCGACCTAGCTCAGCGGCGCCGACGCGCCACGAGCAGGCCCACCATCGCAAGGCCCATCGCCGCCGCCGTGGGCGTCGGGATCACGACCGACGGGATGTCCGTCAGCGGCAGGTGCACCTCGCTGCGCGAGTTGAGGTTCTTCACCACAACGGTGCCGCTGATGATCTGCTGGCTCACCAGCGTCGCGTGCGGCGCCAGCACCATCCCGTCGAACGAGCGATCAAAGTCGAGCATCGTCGCCTCGTAGAAGTTCCAGATCACCTTGGACCGGCCTTCGTTCGTCACGAACCCGCCGACGAAGTTGCCCATGTCGAAGTCGATCACCTCGCCGCCGACGTTGACGATCACGTTCTCCGCGTCGGGGTCCAGCGACAGGTCGATCTGCTGGACGTTCGAGTTGGAGAAGATGTCGTTGCCGTCTTCGACCGAGTAGACGGTCAGCCCCGGGCCGGCGGTGAAGTTCAGCGGGCCGGGCGAGTTGGGGATGCTCAGCGTGGCGGTATCAGCCAGCGCCTTGAGGCTGTCGGAGAGCGACTTGGCCTGGTTGGTGACGTCGGCCAGCGTGTAAGTCGGGGCCGTCTGCGACCCGCCGAAGGCCTGGAAGCTCACGACGTCTTCGTTGTTCTGGTTCTTGATCGAACCGGTGTACTGCAGGTCGCCGCGAACCTTGTACTGCTCCTTCTGCTTGGTGAGCGGGTTGAGGTCGCCGAGCACGACGAGCGTCGCGGGGTTGGCGTTGTAGTCCGACTGGCTGAGCATGGTGCCATAGACGCTGCTGTTGGCGTTGAGGTCGCCACCGACAAACGTACGGCCCTCGACGTCGGTCACGCCGTCGAGATCGCCGAGCACAACCAGGTTGAAGTCCATCAGCGCCCCGGCGTGAGCCGACACGGTGAACAGAGCGGCGGCACACACAGAAAGCATTCGCATCACGAGCATCTCATAGCTCCTCGTCCCATGAGCGGTGCGCGGCGCGCACCCGTCATAAGAGTGTGGGCGGCCAGCGGCACGATGCGAATAGATTTCTCGGTGTGCGAAGGAGACAAGCGCGGTCACAGCGTTCGTTACGCCTAGGCAAACTGGCCAATTTGACGAGTTACCCTAAACGCATCGCGATCGCGAAGCCCTGCGTATCGAACCGCTTAACGCAGCTCGACCGACCAATACGCGTTATCGAGAAACGCCTTCCAGCTCGCGTACTTGTCGCTGCCCAGTCGGATGTTCAAGACCGGGTTGCGCTTCGGGCGGACGGGCTTGCGGATCAGCGGCATGTTCGCCTCTTCCGGCGTGCGGCCGCCCTTCTTGGAGTTGCACCCCACGCAGCAGCAGACCAGGTTCTCCCAAGTCGCCCCGCCGCCCTGCGACCGCGGGATCACGTGGTCCAACGACAGCTCGGACGACGGGAAGTGCTTGCCGCAGTACTGGCAGCGGTTGTGGTCCCGCGCGAAGATGTTGCGGCGGTTGAGCTTGACCTGCTGGTCGGGCAGCCGGTCGTAGCCCAGCAGCCGGATCACCTTGGGCACGGCGATGCGCATCCGCACCGTCCGCACGAAGTCGTGGTGGCTGGCCAGCGACTCGTAGTCGGCTCGCATGGTCGCCAGGTCCGCCCAGGAGTCGAACGTGTGGCCCGTGTACGACCCGTCGTCGACGCGGATGACTTCGGCCAGGTCGCGGCAGAGCAGCGAGAACGCCCGCTTCGCGTCGACAACACGGATCGCCATCCACATGCGATTCAGGACGAGGACGTGACTGCTCAACGCCGCTGGGGTGGCAACGCCTGCCGTCGGAAGAGCCTGACTGGGTGCGAACATGGGCGCCCTCGAGCGGTCTCTCGTCGGTGGAATCCTAGTGGATAACCCACCCCGCCTCAACGCTCCCGCCCGCCCCGCAACGCGTTCTAACGCCCCGCTGACATCGCCCGGCACGCCCGCCTGACCTACGCTCTGCCGATGACCGAAGAAGAGCACCCCCAGTTCAACGCCCGCCTCCTCGAGCGCATCGACATCCACCACGAGCTCGCCCGCTTCCGCATCGCTCTCGACGACGGCACCGTCCCGACGTTCACCCCCGGGCAGTTCGCCACCGTCGGCCTGCCGCAACGCCGCGACCCCGAGACCGGCGAGTTCCCGCGCGACCGCAAGGGCGAACGCAAGCTCGTCCGACGCGCTTACTCCATCGCCTCGCCCGCCACCGTCACCGACCACCTCGAGTTCTACATCGTCGAGGTCGACAACGGCCGGCTCACCCACTCGCTGTTCCACCTCCACGAGGGCGACCACCTGCACCTCGGCCCCAAGATCGCCGGCCACTTCACCCTCGACCCCGTCCCGCCCGGCAAGAACCTCGTCATGGTCGGCACCGGCACCGGGCTTGCGCCGTTCCTCTCGATGTACGAGACCTACCGCGACGACCCCCGCTGGGCCAACTTCGTCCTCATGGACGGCTGCCGCCTCGCCCACGACCTCGGGTACCTCGACCGCCTCAACGGCTACGCCGACGAAGACGACCGCTTCTTCTACGCCCCGACCGTCACGCGCGAGCCCGACGGCTCGGACTGGGCCGGCCACCGCGGTCGCGTCAACGCCCTGCTCGAAGTCGATCGGTTCGAGCAGGAGTTCGGCTTCCCGCTCGACCCCGAGACCTGCCACGTCTTCCTCTGCGGCAACCCCGCGATGATCGACCAGGTCGAGGCCGACCTGTTGGAGCGCGGCTTCGTCGTCGAGAACAAGGAACACCCCGACGGCACGCTGCACTTCGAGCGGTATTGGTGATGCAGCTCGCGATGACGGCTGTCACGCTCGTCGCGTTTGGCCTCATCGCCGCCTACGGCGTCCTCGTGATCCGCAAGTCAGCCCGAGGGCTTGAGCGGCTTCGCATCGACCTCGGTCATGGTGTTGAGCCTGAAGGCAAGTCAGCGGCTGCGATCGCCACTGGCACCTTGATTTGGGGCATCGCGATGATCGGTTTCGCCGTGCTCGGCGCACCGCTGTTCATCGTGCTGATTTGGGCCTGAAAGATGCGGTTCAACTCGACGCGTTCGTGATGTGCCGCGCGATCGGCTGCAGCAGATCGGGCACGAGCTTGTCGGCGGCGAGGTGCTCGGCGTGCTCGCTGAGGACGTCGAAGACCTTCGTGGGCAGGTCGGCCAGCTCGTCGATCGGCCCGTACTTGCGCAGCGTGAGGAACAGGCTGATCGGCTCGGAGCGGAAGGCGCGGGACGAGCCGCGGCGGGTCTTCTGCCGCGTCTTGACCTCGAAGTAGGCCTGCAGGTCGCCCGAGTCCGTCAGCGAGCAGCCCATCACCGGCTGCACGTCGAGGATCTTGCCGGCCCCGGTGTCGAGGTTGAGCAGGTTGGCCATCGGCGAGTCGGCGAAGAGCGCCTCGTAGACGACGGTGTCCTGGTCTTCCTTGCAGTCCAGGTCGAAGCCGAACATGAGCTCGACGTAGTCGACGTCCAACGGGGACAGCGACAGGTAGGCCGGGCAGAGCTCGAGGATCATGCGGTGGAACTGATAGGCGTCGGCCATGGCGTCGGGGTTGACGTGGCCGGTGCGGATCGAGGTGCGGCGCAGAGCCAGCCACTGGTACTGGGCGTCCTTGCGCGCGGACTCCAGAGCCAGCTCGCCGTCGTAGCGGCGGAAGCGGTTCATGGCCGGGATGGACTTCTTGACCCGGTCGAAGAAGTGCAGCACCGTCTCGCGCTCGCCCGGGAGATCCATCTTGAGCGCGAGCTTCTGGTTGACGTAAAAGTCGGTGCAGAGCGCGCCGAAGCTGGTGGCCATGGGGTCCTCGGGTCGGGGGACGGTCGGAAAAAGGGCGGGAGGGGGCGTGGCGAGGCCGATCCGGGCCGCGGGAAGCCGGCCCCGCCGGGCTGAAAGATCATACCACGCGTTCGGCCCTCTCCGGGCGATCCCGAGGGCCTACCATCCGGCCGATGCAACGGCGTTGTGGTTTCTCTCTGATCGAGCTGTTGGTCGTGGTGTCCATCGTGGCGCTGCTGATCGGGGTATTGCTGCCGACGCTCAGCGCCGCGCGATCGACGGCGACCGACACGCTCTGCCGGGCGAACCTGCGGACGGTCGGCCAGCTGGTCACGATGTACGCCGACGCCCACAACGAACAGCTGCCGATCGGCTACCGCGGCGGCCGCAAGCAGTGGAACACGATGGTTTACTCGGGGTTCGCCGATCGGTTCTCGCTGTTTGGCGTGGTGTACCGCGACGGGCTGATGCCCGAGGGCTCGTCGGCCGAGGCGTTCTACTGCCCGGCCGAGACCGCCCCGGGCCAGTCGTACGACACCGACGTCAACCCCTGGCCGCCCGGCGCGAGCGGCAGCACTTCGCCCAGCACGCAGGGGGGCTACGGGTTGCGGCCGGTCGTCGACTTCGACGGCGTCGGCCCCGACGGTCTGACCGAGTACCCGACCGCCGGCTTCGCGCGCGTCACCGACTTCTACGACGAGGCCCTCATCGCCGACACGGTCAACCTGCCCGAACGCGTCGACTCCCGCCACGCCACCGGCGTCAACACGCTCTCCGCGGACTGGGCGGTCCGCTGGGTCGAGCGGGGCGCCTTCGAAGCCCCGCTCGCCGCCTCGCCGACCGTCAACAACTCGTTCAACGCCAACATGGACGCCATCTGGCAAGCCCTCGACGACTCACGATGAATCACGCCACCGCCCCTTGCCTCGCCATCGCCGCCGCCTTGCTCACGCCCCTGGCGATCTCGCTCGACGCCGACGCCCAACGCGTCCGCAAGGCGCCCGACGTCTGGGTCCAGTCGTGCGTGTCCTGCCACGGGTCGACCGGCGGCAACGGCTCGGCGTCCTCGCTGCTCAACGACGCCTGGACCGTCGGCAACGGCAGCGACGCCGACATCTTCCGCGCCATCCACGACGGCGTCCCCGACGCGGGCATGGAGGCGTTCGGCCCCACGCTGTCCGACGCCGAGATCCAGGGGCTAGTCGTGTACATCAAGGAACTCCGCTCGCAGCACCAACGCGGGCTCAGCGAGGTCGGCCAGGGCGAGTCGTCCTTCACCGGCCGCAAGACCTACACGTCGCAGCACCACGACTTCGTCGTCGAGCCCGTCGCTCAGGGCCTCGACCTGCTGTGGTCGATGACGGCCCTGCCCAACGGCGACTGGCTGATCGTCGAGCGCGACGGCGACCTCCGCCTGGCCCGGCCCAACGCCAACGGCAACCCCCGCGTCCACCCCCGGCCGATCGAGGGCACGCCCAAGGTCCGCGCCGTCGGCCAGGGCGGCCTGCTCGACATCGCCCTGCACCCCGACTACGCCAACAACGGCTGGGTCTACCTCAGCTTCTCCGAGCCCCGCAGGATCGAGGGCGACGAACGCACGATGACCACCGTCGTCCGCGGCCGGATCGACAACCACCGCTGGGTCGATCAAGAGGTGATCTTCCGCGCCGAGGACGAACACTTCGGCGGCGCCCGCCACCACTACGGCTCACGCCTCGCCTTCGGGCCCGACGGCATGCTGTACTTCACCGTCGGCGACCGCGCCCAACGCCACCGCGCCCAGAATCTCGACCACCCCTACGCCAAAGTCCACCGCGTCCACCCCGACGGCAGCGTCCCCGACGACAACCCCTTCCTCGACACGCCGGGCGCCCTGCCGACGGTCTGGTCCTACGGCCACCGCAACGCCCAGGGGCTCGACTTCCACCCCGACAACGGCACGCTCTGGCTCTCCGAGCACGGCCCGCGCGGCGGCGACGAGATCAACTTCGTCGAGAAGGGCAAGAACTACGGCTGGGCCCACATCACCTACGGCATCAACTACAACGGCACGCCCATTACCCACCGCACCGAAGCCCCCGGCATGGAGCAGCCGGCCGTGTATTACACGCCGTCGCCCGCGCTCATCGGCATCGACCACTACACCGGCGACCGTTTCCCGCAGTGGGAGAACGACCTGTTCGTCTCGGCGATCGCGTCTGGCCAACTCCGCCGATTGCGCACGACGAGCGACGGCGAGGTCGTCGAAGACGAGCTGCTGTTCCAGGACCAGGGCCGGCTGCGCGACGTGTACAACGCGCCGGACGGCTACCTGTACGTGCTGACGAGCGAGGGAAACATCCTGCGCATCGCCCCGACGGACTAACGCCAGGGTTCGTCGTCGTCCGGCTCGTTGGGGTCGTACTCGTCGCCGTCTTCCGGCGTCCAGTCGCTGGGGCCTTCGTCGTCCAGCAGTTCCTCGGGGATCGAGGGGCGGACGGGCTCGGACGGGGGCTTGTCGTCGCCGGTTGCCCGCTTGCCGGACTCACGCCAGATGTCGGACGTCGCCGTACCGCCCCGCGAGGCATCGCCCTTCAAGCGTCGATCGGCCCGGGCCCATGCCCACCACAGGCCAACGATCATCAACAGCCCCACCAGCGCCAAGATCACAATGATCGGCGCGGCCACGATGAACATATGCAGGTAGTCCTGCGCGGCTTCCTCGTGCTCGGTGAGCATGCCCCTATCGTACGCCGCGCCGGCTCAATCCCCGCGATAAACGCAGCGGGTCTTCTCGGTCTCCCAGACGCTGACCTCCACCAGCCGAGCGTCGTCGACGTGACCCAGCTTGCCGACCTGGTCGACCAGCAAGCCCCACACGACCTGAGCGATGTGCTCGACGGTCGGGTTGCGGTCGGTGAAGGCGGGGACGTCCTCGTTGAGGTGCTTGTGGTCGAGCTTCTCGATCATGGCGGTGTCGACGATCTCGTCGAGCTCCTCGACGTCGAAGACGTGGCCGTTGGGGTCGATCGTGGCGGCGACGGCGACCTCGACGCGGTAGTTGTGGCCGTGGCCGGCGGGGTTGTTGCACTTGCCGAAGGTCTGGCGGTTCTCGTCGTCGGACAGCGACGGGACGTGCAGGCGGTGGGCGGCGGCGAAGTCGTACTGCTGGCGGACGGTGACGGTGCTCATGTCGGCCTCCTCGAGCGTGAGCGTGTAGGTCGGGGCGAGGCGGAGGGTGACGGTGGCGACGCGGTCGTTCAACGGCTCGTGCAGCAACGCCACGGTCTGACGGAGCACCTCGCCGAGCGGGGCGTCGGCCGGCTCTCCGGTGGGATCGGCGATGAGCGACTCGAGGTAAGGCAGGACGTGGTCCCAGACGGCGCGGTCGATGTGCTTGATGTTGATGAAGTAGCCGGTGGCGGGGTCGGCCTCGCCGCGGCAGAGGACGTTGAGCTCGTAGTACCGGCCGAGGCCACGCATGGCGGGCCAGGCGGCGTAGGTGTTGGCGCGGGGCGTGGCGGCGGGCTCGCAGCGGCCGCCGGAGGACCGGCCGTCGCTGAGAGAGAAGCGCACCGTGCGGCTGAGCTCGAGCATGCGGCGAGTGTAGGCGCGGGCGGCGGGGACACCGCTGTCGGCACGACGCGTCTGGCGCGGTGGTAAGGCCTGTGCGGCGCGGCCGCGTGGCGGGTTAGCGACGGCGGACGGGCCGCGTGACGGCGGGGCGGTGAGCGATCGATCTGAGAGGACATGCCGAGCTGGGTGCGGTTCTCTGTGGCGGTGTATCTCGGGCTGTTGCTGGCCGGCGCGATCCTGTCGCCCGAGCCGATCGTGGCGGACGAGGAGGAACTGTCGCCCCCGCCGGTGCGGCTGCCGTGGGTCGGGCCGGACGGCCGCGACAAGGCCGGGGCCGGGCCACGCGAGGCGGATGCCTTGCCGACGCCGGGCTGATCCGCGTTAATGGGGCGATGTCGAGCGAATCAAGGCGGTGGCTGGGACGGCCGGGCTGGCTGGCCGGGGTGGTCGCGGTGGTGACGCTGGCGGTGGTGACGGCTTATGCGTTGCGTCCGACGGCCGACCCCGAGGCGATCGAGGCAGCACGCGTCGCCGAGGCCGAGGCGCAGCGCCGGGCGATCGACGACCGCGTGCTGGAGATCGGCCGGCGGATCGACGCGGCCGCCCGCAACGGGCGTGACCTGTCGCCGATGATCGCCGACCTCCGCGACGTCATCGCCGAGCACCCCGAGCACCTCGACGCCCGCCGCGCCATCGCGCTGGCGATCGGCAGCCGCGGCGACATCCCCGAAGAGGCCTATGACCACCTGACGCGCACGCTCGGCGCCGAAGGAGACGTCGCGGAGATGCACGCCATCGCCGGCAACCTCGCGCTGCAGACGGACGACGCGGCGGTGGCCGTCGCGCACTACCAGCGGGCCGTCGCGCTCGACCCCGACGAGCCGCGCTTCCTCCGCCAGCTCGCCCAAGCCCACCTCAAGGCCGGCGATCCCGACGCGGCGATCGCGGTGGTCGATGCGTGGATCGAACGTGGCTCGGACCAGCCGCAGCCGTTCCTGCTCCGGGCTCAGCTGCTGGTCGAGGCCGGCCGGATCGACGACGCCGAGCGAGCGATGCGCCAAGCCCACGACCGCACCCTTCCCGACGAGACGGCCATGCGCCTGGCGATCGCGCTCAACCGCGCGGACCTGCTGCGCCGGCTCGACCGCCCGGTCGAGGCGATGGGCGTGCTCCGCCTGCTCACGTTCGACGAACAGATCACGAAACCGGTGGCCGACTCGCTCGCTGCGACGTGGGACCGGCTGGATCAACAGGAACGCGCGGCCGTGCACTACGAGCGCATCGCGCTGATGAACCCGGCCGCCACCTGGGCCGCCCGCGCCGCGGCCGATCGCTACGCCGCCCTCGACCAGCCCGACAAGGCCGACACGATGCGTGCGTTGCTGCCGCGATAACCGCTCGACCTACCATCGCCCCTGTGTCGGCCAACCCCGTCAAACCGCTGCCCGGCAAGCTGGGCACGCTGTCGCTGCCGAGGCAGGTCGCGTTCCTGGCGGTCTGGCCGTTTTTCGACATGCTGCTCATGTCGCTGGTGGGGCTGGTCGACACGGCGATCGCCGGGCAGCTGTCGACGATCGCGCTCGACGCCATTGGCGTGGCCGCTTATGTCGGCTGGCTCATGGGGCTGTTGCACAACTCGGTGGGCGTCGGCGCGGGCGCCCTCATCGGCCGGCTTGTCGGCGCCGACCGTCGTCGCCGCGCCAACGCCTCGCTCGGCCAGGCGATGTGGCTCGCCGCGGTCTGGGGGCTGATCACCGGCGTGCTCATCGCCGCGTTCGCCTCGCCCATCGCGTCGCTGTTCCGCATGCCGCCGCCGCAGCACGAGCTGATCGTCAACTACCTGACGATCTTCGCCGCCGGCTCGCCGCTGCTCGCCCTGCTCACCGTCGGCAACGCCGCGCTCAAGGCCGCCGGCGACACCCGCACGCCCTTTCTCACCATGGCCGTCGCCAACGTCGTCAACGTCGGCGCGTCGCTGCTGTTCGTCCACGGCCCCGAGCCGATCGGCGGCTACGGCGTCGGCGGCATCGCGCTGGGCACCGTCGTCGCCTGGGGCGTCGCCTGCGTGATCAACCTGCTCGTGCTGCTGCGTGTCCTGCCCGCCCCCTGCTCGCTGCACCTCATGGCCCACTGGCTCAAGCCGCGACGCAAGCCGATCGGCCGGATCGTCCGCGTCGCCACCCCCGCCCTGGTCGAGTCGTCGGGCATGTGGATCGGCAACGCCATCGTCGGCGGCATCGTCGGCGTGCTCATGTTCCGCCAGGCGACCGACGGCCTCATGGCGGCCCACATCATCGCCATCCGCATCGAGTCCCTGTCGTTCCTTCCGGGCATGGCCCTGGGTGTCGCCGCCGCCACGCTGGGGGCTCAGTACCTCGGCGCCGGTCGGCCGCACGACGCCGGCCGGGCCATCACGCTCTGCTGGGCGATCGGCGCCGGGCTGATGACGGCGTTGGGTGTGCTGTTCCTCACGATCCCCTCGCTGCTCGTCTGGCCGCTGGCCCCCGGACCCGGCGTCGCGGAGGTCCGCCAGCAAGCGGCGGTGGTGCTGATGATCTGCGGGCCGGCCCAGTTCTTCTTCGGCTCGTACATGGTGCTCTCGCAGGCCCTCCGCGGCGCCGGCGACACCCGCGGGGCCATGACGATCACCTACCTCTCCACGTTCCTCATCCGCCTGCCCGTCGCCTACGCCCTCGCCCTGCCGCTGGGCTACGGCCTGGTCGGGCTGTGGATCGGCCTGTGCGGCGAGCTGGTCATCCGCGGCGTCCTGTTCATCCTGCGCTACCAGTTCGGCCCGTGGCGCACGATGCGCGTCGCGACATAAGCGCCCACCCAACTTGCCCGACCGTTACCACTAACACCGGGCAAGCCGATTCTCACAGGCCCACGCTTGATTCGTGTCAAACCGGTTGACCCACAACCGCGGCTCGGCAACACTCACCCTGTAGGAGGCAGCCACCGATCATCCCGGCCTGCCGTGCGTTGTCGACCCGCCTGGAGCCCGCTGTGCCCGACCCGGACGCCCAAGCTCACCCCGCCGAGACACCCTCGCCGCAAGCGGACGAGAGCCAGTCCGACGAAACCCTGCGCGATCAGCCCGCCCTGCAGGACAGCGCCGTCGCCGCCGCGAGCGCCTCCGCGGCCATCGCCGACCCGGCCCCCGGCTACACCCCGCCCGAGCAACGCAAGCCCCAGGGCCTGCGCGGCAAGCTCGCCAGCCTCTTCAACTGGTCCCGCAGCCCCGACGACCCCGAGACCCGCGCCGCCGTCGAGGTCGCCGTCGCCCGCCGCGACGCCAGCCTCCTGCAGCTCAAAGAGGGCTACACCGACGCCGTCGACACCATGGCCGCCGTCCGCCGGCACATGGACGAGCAGGCCCGCCGCGCCGACCGCGTGATCGAGCTGCTCGAGGGCCTGCCCGACATCCTCCGCGCCATGCCCGAGTCTGCCGAGAAGCAGGCCCGCATCCTCGAGCACATCCAGGGCTCGCTCGAGGCCCAGCACGACACCACCAAGTCGCTCTCGACCGCCCTGCAGTCCGCCACCGAGTCGCAGAAGCAGGTCTCGACCCACCTCAAGGCCCAGCTCGACGCGTCCAACCAGTCGCGCATCGCCATGCGCGACACCCTCGGCACGCTGAGCGCCACCATGAGCGACGTCACCGCGTCCAACGCCGCCACCCGCGACGCCTTCGTCCAGCAGGCCAGCGAGGCCCGCGACATGTTCCGCCGACAGACCCGCCACACCTGGGTGATGATCGCCGTGATCGCGATCATCGCCGTCGGCTCGCTGGGCGGCCTGGCCTACGTCGCCTCGACCTTCCAGGCCGTCAACAACGCCGGCGTCACCGCCCCGGCCATCGCCGAATACGCCGACGACGCCCCGGCTGATACGCCGACCAACGCCCCCGCCGAGCCGACCGCTGAATCCGCGGCTCCCGCCGCGGCCGAGGAATCCGCCTCGACCGACGAGACCACGCCCGAGCCGCAAGCCGCCCCCGAGCCGCTCACCTCCACCGATCTCCCCGCCCCCGGTTTCTGACGCCTCCCCGGCTTCCCCGCTCAAAGCCCCCGGTTCCCCCGGCCAAGACGTAAACTCGCGCGATGTCCTCGCGCCTGCCCTACCCGCCAGACGAGCGCATCCGCGCCACGTACCACCTCACCTGCCCGCCGGATGAGGCCGACGCCAAGGCCGAGGCCCTGGCCCGCGAGCAGTCCGTCGAGGTCCCCGTCGCCCTCACCCGCCCGCCCTTCGCCCCCGACCACGTCCACGACCACATCCTCGCCCGCGTCGTCGACGTCACCCCGCTCGACGCCACCAACGACCCCCAAGCCGACTGGGAGCAAAGCGACCGGTCGGGTCAACTCCACCCTCTCCCCCCGGACCACGCCCGCTTCGTGGCCACCGTCGACTACGCCGCCGAGCTCGCCTCAGAGTCCCTGCCGCAGCTGCTCAACCTGCTCTTCGGCAACATCTCGATCCTCCAGGGCATCCAGCTCGTCGACGCCGAGTTGCCGCCTTCGCTGCTCGCCGCCTTCCCCGGCCCGGCGTTCGGCGAAGCCGGCCTACGCGAGCTCATCGGCGTCCACGGCCGGCCTCTGCTCGCCACCGCCATCAAGCCCCGCGGCGCCCCGATCGACCGCTTCGCCGACATCGCCCAGGACTTCGCCCTCGGCGGCGGCGACCTCATCAAGGACGACCACAACCTCGTCCACCCGCCGACCGACGCCGGCCTCGAGGCCTTCGCCGACCGCGTCGTCGCGACCCAGGCCGCCGTCCACGCCGCCAACGACCAGACCGGCCGACGCTGCCTCTACCTCCCGATGGTCGCCGGCCCGCACGACACCCTCATGCGCCAGGCCGACGTCGCCGCCAAGATCGGCTGCGCCGGCATCCTTGTCTGCCCGCTCACCCAGGGCCTCGATGCCGTCCGAGCCCTCGCCGAGCGTCGCGACCTCGTCGTCATGACCCACCCCACCTTCGCCGGCGTCTTCCACACCACGCCCCACCACGGCATCACCCCCGCGTTCCTGCTCGGCACCCTCTTCCGTCTCGCCGGCGCCGACGTCTCCGTCTTCCCCAACGCCGGCGGCCGCTTCGGCTTCTCCCAGGCCCAGTGCGACGAGCTCGCCGACCACCTCGCCCGCCCTCTCGGCGACCACCGCGCCGCCCTGCCCGCCCCCGCCGGCGGCATGTCTCTCGACAAGATGCCAGGCATGTGCGACGCCTACGCCCAGCAAGCCCTCCTCCTCGTCGGCGGCGGCCTGCTCTCCCTCAAGCCGTCGCTCGTCGACTCCACCCGCGCCTTCGCCGACACCATCGCCGAGCGCTTCCCCGACGCTCGACACGACACGCCGGCCCCCGTGTTCGTCTCCGCCTGCGAGATGCCGCCCGGCTCCATCGCCCACGAACAGCCGAGCACCGCCGCCTCGACCCGCCCCCGGCCCGACGCCCCCCATTTAGAACCGCAGGGCGACGCGACGATCACCCACCTGCCCTTCGACGCCGAGCAGTTCGCCTGGCTCGGCCGCGAACCCATCGACTACAAGCCCCAGGGCGCCGCCGAAGACACGCCGTTCAAGGACGTCCTCCGCCACGAGCTCTTCGGCCAGAACGGCGAGCCCGCCGCCTTCGACCTCCGCTACTTCCAGATCGCCCCCGGCGGCTACTCGTCGCTCGAGAAGCACGACCACGTCCACGCCATCGTCGCCGTCCGAGGCCTCGGCAAGCTCACCGTCAACGGCCGCGAACACATCCTCTCCCCCATGGACCTCGCGTACGTCCCCCCGATGGCCCCTCACCAGCTCCTCGCCGCCGACGCCAACGAACCCTTCGGCTTCTTCTGCATCGTCGACCACAACCGCGATCGGCCCCAGCCCGTCGACCAGTCGACTACTGAGTCGCCGCGAGACCGGCGAGCCGATACAGGTTACGGCTCTCGTCGTAGGGCAGCCGCTCCTCGGGCCGTTGGCCGTGCAGAGCCAGGTCAAAGAACGCCCTGACTTCCGCGTTCTGCAGCGCGTCCTCGCCGTTGGCGTCCGGGCCGAAGTACGTGTGCGACTTGCCGACGTGCTGGGCCCCGGTGAAGTCGACGTACGTCGCGCTCCGGGCGTCCAGCCCCTTGACCGAATGCCCCAGCCGCGTGAGCTGCTGCTCGCCGCCCTTGAGCCGAGATAGGCCGAGCGCGTAGTCGTCCTCGTTGATACACACGTACAGGCGATTGCGATGCGGGACGCAGTCGACCCACGACGCGTGGTCGCGGCGGTTCGTGTCCGCGGCCGACAGCAGCACGTTGTCGAACAGGACCGGCAGCCGACTGGCCAATGACGAGTTGAACACGTGCTTGAGCAGGTAGTTGCCCATGCTGTGGGCGATCAGCGCGAGCTTGACCGGGCACGACGCGGCCACACGCTCGGCGACCCGCGCATCCCGACGCTCACGATCCGCGGGGTGCGCGTTGCGCGCCTCTTCCACCAAGCGCTCGACCTCCCCGCCACGCAGCAGCTCGAGGTGGCTCGCGGCGATCTCGATCACCCGGTGCAGCGCCGACGCCGACAGTCGCGCATCCAGCTTGTCGCGCTTGTAGCGGATCGTCCGCCCGTCCGACGGCCAGCAGAACAGCACGACCTGCACGTCGTAGTTCTCCTCGATCTCCCGCGACCGCCGCAACGCCGCGGCTACGCCGGTGTTGTAGCCGTGGACGAACAGCACAACATCGCGCCCGTCGCGCACCAGGCGATCCGCCACGAGCCGGCTGCCGTACATCCCGTGCCAGGGACCGTCTTGGTCGTCGTGATCGGGGTCCGGACCCGCCGCCAGCCGCGCGATCTCCGTCGGCGTCAGCGTCTCGAGCGAATCGATGTCCGCGTTGTCCAGCCGATCGTGGATCACGGTCAGGTGATCGGCGCCATCGACGACCGACGCCTCGAGCACGCGCAGGTCGTTCATCCGATCGTTGCTGACCGTGTCCCCGAGGATCTCGACCCCGCCGAAGGTGACGTGCGGCTGGATGTGGCGATTGGTGATCAAAAACATGGCGTGTCTCCCGGAGTGCGAGTCAGAGCAAACAGTCAGCCGCTTCCGCCGCCCGAACCCGAGGCCGATGTCGACCCGGACGACACCGGTGCCTTAGTCCCCGGCTTCTTCCACTTCTTGCCGGTGTCGAAGAGCCGCAGCTCGACGCCGACCGGCGGCGCATCTAGGCCAGTGAGCTTGAGCGACGCGCTCTTGGTTTCCTCGAATAGCTGCGTGCCTCCGAGAGTGAACTTTGTCGTCGGCGTCACGGCCGCGACCATCTCCGAGATCGGCTGAGCGACCTTCTTGGCCAGCTCGACCTCGTCGGCGAGCTCGGGCTGCAGCGCCTTGACCAGCGCTCCGGCCGACTCGACCACCGACACCAGCGGCGACTCGCCGTCTCCGCTCGCGTCCTTGCTCGGCACGGCCGACAACGACGCGGCCACGCCCAGCGCCCCCGCCCACGGCCCGCGATACACCACCGCCCCCTCAAGGCCGACAAACTTGCTCAGCTTCTCCGAGCCCACCCCCTCGACTTCATACCGGAAGGGCTCTTGCTTCGCGTCCGCCCCCGCCTTGACCTCGAATGTCAGCTTGTCCGACGCCTCGAGCTTCAGCTTCGATGGCTGGATATCGACCTTGTCGACAACCAGCACCACCTCGTTGTCTTTATTTGGCTGCGTGGAATCGGGCATGCCAACCACCTCGAAGCACGCCTCGATATCCTTGCTGATGCCTTCGGCGACGTGGCGCTCGCGCACCAGGCTGAACTCGCCGGTCGGCAAACCGGTGGCGGGCGCACCCTCGATCGAGCCGACGTAGTACAGCTCAAGATCGTCCTGCACGCGCGAGGCGGCGTAGGCTGCGAGATTGCTCGCCAGCCCAAGCGCCGCGGACGCGGCCGTCCCGTACGCCGGCACCAGCCCCGCCAACGTGCCGCCCGCCTGAAGGAACGCCGACAGGTCTTTCAGGAACTTCTCGTCCTCCGCGTCGGACTCGACGATCCGCACCGACACCGGCAGCAGCCCGCCGTGCTCCCCAGCAAAGACCAAGCGTTTCTCATCCCTGTCGATCAGGCGCACCGGGTCGTTCTGCTTCTTGCGCCAGTGCAGCAGCGTGGTCTGGTCGCCTATGCGGACCTCGACGGTGCCCTCGAACGCTTTGCGGTCGCCCGGACCATCCCGCCGAGCCATGAGCTGATTAAGATCGAGCTGCTTGAGGAAGACCTTCACCGGCCCGAGTTCCGAGCCCTGGTTGAGGTGCTCCAGGTCCATGCCGGGCGTCTGCACCCCGGCGTCATCGGTGCGGTTGAACCGGCGGCGGCGGGGGCGAGCGGTCAGGCCGGGGCGGGCGGAGATGGGCAGGCGGGTCATCAGTCGGCTCGCTTCGGGGTGGGAGTGGGGCACGCCAACAAGGCGTGAATGGCGGCGTCTGTGCGCCCATGCAGGCCACGCCCAGAGCTTGCCAACACCCCCGCGCGAACCGGTGCAAAGGGTGTGACGCCAGCCCCATGCCCCTCGGGAAAATCCGTAGCCGATTCGTCCCCCGCTCACCGGGCCTCGCCTCGCGACCCCCACCGCAGGCCCGCCGGCCCGCCCCCGTACACTCGCGCTGCCGCCGGGCCGACGTCTGACCCGGCCAACCCACCCCCCTCCCACCCAGGAGAACCCCATGGCAGATGGCGACACCACCGTCGTCGGCGCTGACTCGCACTTCAAGGGCGAGCTCAGCTTCGAGTCCACCGCACGCATCAACGGCAAGTTCGACGGCCAGATCACCGGCAAGGGCGAGCTGCACGTCAACCAGAACGCCCTCTGCAAGGCCGACGTCCACGCCGGCGGCGTCCAGGTCGATGGCCGCGTCGAGGGCAACCTCCAGGCCAAGGACACCGTCCGGCTCAACGCCAACGGCGCCGTCAAGGGCGACATCACCGCCGCCAAGATGGTCATGGCCGAGGGCGCGGCCTTCTACGGCATGTGCGCCGTCGGCCCCGACGCCCAGCAGCAGGCCGCCAAGAGCGGCGGCGGCCAACCCCCGCAGAGCGGTCAAGGCGGCCAACCGCCCAAAAAGTAGCCCGGCCCCGTCGCCGATCGAACCGCGGAATCGTCCGTGAATCGGTCGCGCTTGCGCGCGCCCGACGAACGTGCGTGCCGCGCGTGCGCCGTTTAGCCCACGCCCGCCGGGCGGGGCCCGCCGCGCCAACCCCGCGCCGATCGGCCCGCGCGATCTCCTCACACGGCGCGCCCTAGCGTCGAGCGCCTAACCCCGAGCGCCGCACCGCCCCATGGCCCGACACACCGGCCCACGCCAGGTCCAGTGTTACCACTGCCGACACCGTTTCGAGGTCGGCGGGCGGGCCCAGTCCACGTCCTGCCCCAGCTGCAACAAAGCCGTCATCGTCGCCGACATCGAGGTCAAAGCCGGCAAGGTCCGAGGACCCATCCTCGACGACTTCACCTGCGGCAAGGTCGTCGTCCACAAGCGAGGCCGACTCATCGTCACCCGCAACCTCGTCGCCAACGGCGGCGTCACCGTCCACGGCACCCTCGACGCCAAAACCATCCACACCGGCGGCCCCGTCCACCTCGGCAAGACCGCCGACTTCAAGGGCGACCTCCAGGGCCCGTCGCTATCGATCGAGAAAGGCGCCAAGGTCAAGCCCTCGATGATCGAGGTGCCGAGCGACCCGCTGGGCTTGATGTCAACCCCGAAATAGACCTCGCCCTTGGTCGCCGATTGAGGTTTGAATATGATTTGATCTAGCGAGTTATTCCGGAGCAATCCCGTGCGAACTCTCCTGGGGCTAACGCTGCTGCTGGCAATCCAAGCGACACCTGTCGGCGCGGCGACGCATCGACTGATCCTGACGGGCACCTCCTATCAGAGCGGTTGGTGGGCCTTCGATGCACCCTCTCCGTTTGCAGCACTCGCTTACCAGCCGGCCGAACTCAAGGTCGATTACAAACCAAACGACTTGATCGTCAATCGAATCCAATTGGAAATCGGCGATCAATCGTGGATCTTCTCGGGTTCGTCCTTGACGGTCACCGACGACATCTTCTTCGACGCTCCCGATAACTCGATCTACCCGAGTCCCGGCGGCTTTGATAGTTACACCGACTCTGTGTCGGCATCGGGTGACTTGTTAGGCACCACTTTTCAAACCCCCAGCGGCTTTGAATACACGGGCTTTTCGTTCGACATCAGCGAAGTGCGGGGCGCAGACGAAGCCTTGCCCACACTCGCCGAAAACGTGCTCAGCGGTGAATCGATTATCACGGCCAAGCTGTCGCGACCCAGGTTTCTGCCAGCGTTCTCCGGGCTGACCTACCGCTCGCTTGGGGCGGTGGACGGGCACTTCTCGATCCAGCCTTTAACCATCGGTACAAGCATCATTCCGAGCAGCTACTCGATCGTCTCTATTCCCGAGCCATCAACCGCCGTGGTTTCGATTATGGCGATGCTCGTCGGGAGCGGTCGGTGTGCGAGCGATTGGCTACAGCGGAAACGGCAGACGGCTCAACGGCTTGAGCGCTAGCCTCAGCAGCGCGGATTCGTCGTCGTCTCCGGCCACGCGGTTGGCCTTGAGCGCTCCACAGCCGGTGCAGCGGTGGATGATCGCCCACTCGCCGTCGGCGCGGACCTCGACGCCGATCGGCTCCATCGGACAGCCGCACCGCGCCGAGCGGTCGCCAGGCTTTCGGTCGAGGTGCAGCGACCACAGACAACGCGGGCAGTGGTTGCGGTGACGCGTGCCTAATGCACGCAGCGAAACGTCGGCCTGACAGTGGGTACAGCGAAAGCCCTTGGGGCTCGAAGGGTTGGAGTTGGACAAGGGTTGGACCCGAGGGGGTGAACGGTGCGGCGCTCACTCGGGCGGCCCGGCCGGGCGTGCGACAGCCTCGGCTCGACGGCGTGAGACTTCCGTCGGGCGAGATGTCGGGCCGGGCTATCAGGCGGTTGTCGGCACGCCGGAAGCGTATCACGCCGGAGGCGATGCGTCGCCGGCGGCGTAGCCGATCGATCGGTTGAACGCGGCCGTCCCGCCGGGCGCGACGGTGAACCACCGCCAGCGGTCGTTGCCGACGAGCCCGCGGGCGACGGTGGCGATCTGGCCGACGTGATAGCCGTAGTGGTCGATCTGGCGGACGATCGCCATCTCGATCGAGTGCGGCACGCCGCGGATGTGCACGCGGGCCGCGGCGTCCGCGGCCTCGGCGTCATCGAGCGCGAGGTTCAGCAGCCGCCAACCCTCCGCCCACGCCGACATGATCGCGGCGCGGGCGTCGCCCACGTTGCCCGTCGGCTCGGCGAACTCGGCCTCGCGGTCCCGCCAGGGCTTCTCGCCGTCACTCGCGAGAAACCCGGTCCATCGGCTCTTCATGTTCCCCGCCATGTGCTGCATCGTTTGGCCGACGCTGTTCAGCCCCGGCGCGAGCGTCGCGAAGAATTTCCCGTCGTCGAGCTGTCCGGCGCAGTGCTCGGCAAAGCATCGTTGGCGCTCGAACACCTGCCGCGTCGAGGGCAGGAAAGCCGCGAGGGCCGGGTCCGTGTATCGGCTCATGCGTCGCCTTCCGATCAAGTCAAACCAGCGCGACCGACGTCATCCTAGACGTTAAGCCACGATCGCCAACCACCCGTTGGAACGCGTCAGGCGACCCGGCGCGAGGCCGGCAGCACCGGCATCGCCGCGCCGTCCTGCATCCGCGAGCGAGCGCGGTCGAAATCGTCCAGGCGACGGACGAACGCGGCGACCAGGTCCGGGTCGAAATGGCTGCCCGAGCCCTCGACGATGATCCCCACGGCCTTCTCGTGCGACATCGCCTGCTTGTACGGCCGCTCGCTGGTCAGCGCGTCGTAGACGTCGACGAGCGCGATGATCCGTGCCTCGAGCGGGATGCTGTCGCCACGCACCTGATTCGGGTAGCCCCCGCCGTCCCAACGCTCGTGGTGGTAGAGCGCGATCCGGTGGCTCTTCTCGATCAGCTCGTCCTCGCCCATCGTGCGGCTGACGGACTCCATCGTCTCGGCGCCGATCAGCGGGTGACGCTCGATGACCGCCCGCTCCTCGTCGTTCAGCCGGCCCGGCTTGAGCAGCACGCTGTCGGGGATGCCGACCTTGCCGATGTCGTGCATGGTCGAGGCCACCGCGACGTCGTCGATCCACTGGTCGTCGATGAAGGGGTATTGCCCGCGCAGCTCGTCGGCGAGGATCGAGGCGTACCGGGCGATCCGCTCGAGGTGCAGGCCGGTGTCGGTGTCGCGCGACTCGGCCAGCTTGGCCAGGCCTCGGACCAACGCGTTGCGGGTCGCCAACCCCTTGTCGAGGCGTGCCCGGACTTCGTGCTCCAACCCCTGGTTGATCGCCTCGAGCGCCCTGTCGTGGCGACGCATCAGGTGCGAGATCAGCAGCGTCGTGACGATCAGCACCACCGACCCGGTCGCCACGCCGGACCAGATCATCGGCAGCGTGATCCGATCGCCCGCCAAAGCCAGGGCATCGACCGGCTGATGAACGTTCAGTCGGCCGTTGATGCTCGGCACCTCGGTGGTGGCGACCAGGTGGAGGCCGCCCTGCATCGTCTGCATCCGCCCGGTCGAGACGATCCCGCCGGGCAGCTGAGCGAACGAGACCTCGCGCCCGCGCTCGTCGGCCAGCGTCATGCCCGCGTAGGACATCAGGTAAAGATCGGGGTTCTGCCGGAGCTCGGGGTGGCAGATGATGCGACTCTGAGCGTCGAGGATGCAGACGTAACCCTGCTCGAGCAGGTCGACCTGCTCGACGAGCCCCTGCAGGCGCTGCCAATCCGGCGACCCCCGCTGGATGCTCTTCGGGCCGATCTCGCGGATCGTGTCCGCCATGACGTTGGCGGTGTGGACGTTCTGGTCGAGGATGAGCCGTTCCAACGACGCCGACGCCCGACCCTGGGCCAGCCAGATCGTCGCGGCCCAACCGGCCAACAACACGGCGGCCTGCGCCAGCACGGCGATGGCGATCAGCCGACGACGCGCCCGCCGGGTGCTCGCGGCGCCACCCACCAGCGCTGGGTTGTGCTTCGATCCGGCCACGTCAAGGCCTCGCCACGGACAGACAAAGAACGCGCCCTCGCCACCATCGGCACAACGGCACGTCCGCTTTATCGCGTCCCGAGCGAACCCCGCCCCATCCAGGATTGTTCCCGGCCCGCGGGCGATCAGTAGCGATCGATGCTCTGCCCGCCGTCGTCCTGCATGCTGAAGGCCAATTGGTTGACCTCGGCGTCGGCGTCTTCGTGGCGGAGGTGGGACGAGTCGTTGGCGAGGTCGATCTTCGACGGGCCGAGCAGCTCGCACGCGGCGTCGAGGCCTTCGCGCTGCAGCAAGTGAGCCAGCGCGTCGGCGAGGTCGCCCGTCGCGGCGACGCGCAGGCCGTTGACGCGGAACGCGGCGGTCCGATCCCCCTGCGTCAGCTCGATCACGACATCCGCCGTCGACTCGGGCGTGCGCGACGCGTCGCGCAATCGGCGATACACGTCGTCGAGCTCGCCGTTGAGACGCGTACCCTTCTCCGTGGGCGTGGGGTCCCGGACAACGAGCTTGACCGTGCGCGTCAGCTTGTCGGGGGCGAGGTCGAGGGGGATCACATCATCGACGACGAGGTTCGGCTCGCCACGCCGACGATCGATCTTGCCGACGAGCAGGACGATCGCGTCCGTCTCCTGCAGGTGATGGCTCGTCATCGCGAACGTACGGGGGAAGACCACGGCGTCGATTTTGGCCGAGCGGTCCTCCAGCGTGAGCATCGCCATCTTCTCGCCCTTGGCGCGGGTGACCGTCGGGCGGATGCGCGTGAGCATCCCGCCGAGGACCACGGGCGTGTCGGCCTTGAGTTGCACCGCCGTCGCGACGTCGCAGGTGGCGAACCGCGTCAGCCCCTCGCCGGCCTCCTCGAGCGGGTGGCTGGAGACGTACAGCCCCATCGCCTCGCACTCGAAGTCGAGCGTCTGCTTGGTCGACCACGGCGGCACGTCCGGCAGCGGCTGCTCGACCACGGCCGAGCTGTCGTCCGCCGCCGCCTCGGCGAACCCGCCGAACATGCCCATCTGCCCGGACGCCCGGTCGCTCGCCGCGCGTTGCCCGGCCTTGACCGCGGCCTCGAGGCAGTCGCACATCGCGGCGCGCTTGTCGATGCCGTGCACCGAGTCGAATGCCCCGCACTTGATCAGCGCCTCGATCGTCGCGCGGTTCACCTCGCGTAGATTGACCCGTTCGCAGAACTCGTACAGGCCCTTGTAGGGCCCGCCCTTCTCGCGTTCGTCGATGATCGCACCGATCGCCTTCTCGCCCACGCCCTTGACGGCAAACAAGCCGAAACGGATCTGCCCCGAGTTGGCCGTGTGTTCTTCGCCCTCGTCGAAGACGACGTTGAACGCCACGTCCGAGAGGTTGATGTCGGGCGGGCGGACCTCGACGCCTTGCGTGCCGTCGGGCTTGCGGACCTGCCGGCACTCGCCCATGTACTCGACGACCTTGTCGGTCGAGACCGACTCGTACGTCAGCACGGCCGCCATGTACTGCAGCGGGAAGTACGTCTTCAGGTAGGCCGTCTGATAGGCGACGATGGCGTAGCCGGTCGAGTGCGACTTGTTGAAGCCGTAGCCGGCGAACTTGAGGATCAGATCAAACAGCTCGACGGCCTGAGCCTCGACGAAGCCGTTCTTGCCCGCGCCCTCGATGAACTCGCCGCGGGCGGCGTCGATGGTCTTGGCCTTCTTCTTGCTGATCGCCTTGATGATCGAATAGGCCTGGCGGAGCGGGATGCCGCCGAGCTCGTTGAGGACCTGCATGACCTGCTCTTGGTAGGCCATGACGCCGTAGGTCTCCGAGGTGATGCGATCGACGGTCGGGTGTACGGATGGGATCGGTGATCGCCCGTGGCGCCGCTCGACGTAGTCGGGGATGAGGTCCATCGGCCCGGGTCGGTACATCGCGTTCGCCGCGATCAAGCCCTCAAACCGGTCGGGCTGCATCTGCATCAGCAGGTTGCGCATCCCGCCGGACTCGAACTGGAACACGCCGGCCGTCTCGCCGCGCTGGAAGAGCTCGAAGACCTTGGGGTCGTCGTAGGTCAGGCGCTCGAGGTCCAGCGGGTCGATGCCGGCCGAAGCGCCGACGGTCTGCCGGATCGTGTCGTCGTCGAAGGATTGCTGGATGAGCAGCTTGGCGCGCTCGATGATCGAGAGCGTCCGCAGGCCGAGGAAGTCCATCTTCAGCAGGCCGACCTTCTCGCACGTCGGACCGTCCCATTGAGTAACGACCTGGTCGGTGCCGGCCGGCTGGTAGAGCGGGACGATGTTCTCGAGCGGTTGCGTGGCGACGATGACGCCGGCGGCGTGGACCCCGGCGTGGCGGTGCATGCCCTCGAGCTTGCGGGCGGTGTCGTAGACCTGGTTGACGCGCGGGTCGCCGTCGCACCAGTCCTTGAGGTCGGGCTCCTGTTCGAGCGCCGAGTCGAGCGTCGTTTTCAGCCCGTCGCCGATGAGCTTGCAGAGCTTGTCGACCTCGCCCAGCGGCAGGTCGAGGACGCGGCCGACGTCGCGGATGGCGGCCCGGGCCTTGAGCGTGCCGAAGGTGATGATCTGCGCGACGTGGCCGTACTTCTCGCGGACGAACTCGATGAGGTCGCCCCGGCCGTCCTGGCACATGTCGATATCGATGTCGGGGTACTCGGAGCGGTCGGGGTCGGTGAACCGCTCGAACAGCAGGCCGTATTCGACCGGGCAGGCATTGGACAGCCCGAGGACGTAACCGGTCATCGTGCCGACGCCCGAGCCCCGTGCGTTGCAGGGGATGCCATGCGATCGGCCGTAGTTCACAAAGTCCCAC
>JBCCZA010000016.1:0-28064 GCA_039188455.1 Planctomycetota bacterium | reverse complement strand
CGGGCGGCCGCTGCTGGGGCGATGGCAGGGCGTGTTTCTGTGCGAGTTCGACGGCCCGCGGCGTCGCGAGGTGTGGGTCTCGCCGTGCTGACAAGCGGTGCAAACATGGCTGACAAACTGTCGCCAGTTTGTTAAAAGTGAAAACCCCGCTGCCGCCGAAGCGGCAACGGGGCGGAGGGGAGAAAGCAGTAAGGGTGGTCGAACAGTAGGCCGGTGGGTGGCAAATCGTCCATCAATCGCGGTTAATCCGCCCTCACGGCCGGCGACGGGGTATCAAGATCAGTAAAAACCCGACGCCTCAGCGTCGCAGATTAACATTAGTCGTCTCACTCCGCCAGCAGGGCGGCACCGATGACGCCGGCGTCGTCGCCCAGGCTGCTGACACGCAACTCGCAAGAACGCAGCGCATCCGGGAACACCGCGTCGTCGAACGAGGCACGGATCAACGGCACCAGCGCTTCGCCCATCGCCTCGGCAAACCCGCCGCCGAAGACGATACAAGGCAGGCTCATGAGGCTCGCCGCGTTCGCCGCCGCGATGCCGATGATCTTCGCGGCGTCGTGCACCACACGCGTGACCATCGCGTCGCCCTTCATGTAAGCCGCGGTGATCACCTTCGAGCGCACACGCGACAGGTCGCCGTCGACCAGCTCGGGCACGATGCTGGGGTGGTTCGACCGGATGAGGGTGATGATGGTCTCGGCGATGGCGGTGCGAGACGCGAGGTCCTCGAGCGTGCGCCGGCCCAGCGGCCCGCCGGCGGCGACCACCGTCTGACCGATCTCGCCGGCCGTGCCCATGCGCCCGTGGAACAGCTTGCCGTTGAAGATCAGGCCCGCCCCGATGCCGGTGCCGATGAACACGGCCATCATGTCGTCGTAGCCCTTGCCCGCGCCGGCGCGGTGCTCGCCGAGGGCGCCGACGTTGACGTCGTTGTCGACCTTGACGGGCATTTCCAGACGCTTGCTCAAGAGGTCGGCCAGTGGCACGTCGCGCCAGCCCATGTTGCCGGTCTGCAGCACGATGCCGCGCTCGATGTCGATCGCGCCCGGCGCGCCGATGCCGGCTGTCTCGATCTGCTTGCGCTTCACACCCGACTCGTCGATGGCCTTCTCGGCGACCTTCTGGATGCGGTCGAGCACGCTGTCCAGCGGCTGGTCGGCGCGGGTCTTGGTCGCGTCCGAGCCGATGACCTTGAGGTCGTCGTTTACGACGCCGGCCCGGACGTTGGTGCCGCCCAAGTCGATGCCGATGCGGTAAGCCATGGGGTTGCCTCCTGGCGAAGGGGTCAGTCGTAGCCCGCAGGGGCGGGGGTCGTCGGCAGGGCCGACTCGAGCATGCGTGCGGCGCGGAGCAGGTCGCGCTCGCCGAACGCGCGGCCGATGAGCTGAACGCCCAGCGGCAGCGGCTTGCCGTCGACGTCGGTGGTGCCGGCCGGCAGCGACACGCCCGGCAGGCCGGCGAGGTTGGCGTTCACCGTGTACGCGTCGTTGAGGTACATCGTGAGCGGGTCGTCGGCCTTCTCGCCGATGCGGAACGCCGGGCCCGTCGTCGTGGGCGTGAGGACGACGTCGCACGACTCGAACGCGGCGTCGAAGTCCTGCTTGATGAGCCGGCGGATCGATAACGCTCGGTTGTAGTAGGCGTCGTAGTAGCCTGACGACAGGGCGTAGGTGCCGAGCATGATGCGCCGCTTGACCTCGTCGCCGAAGCCCTGGGAGCGGGATCGCTTGACGACGTCGATGAGCGCGTCGCTGGGCTGGCTGTCGGCGCGGTGGCCGAAGTGCATGCCGTCGTAGCGGGCGAGGTTCGACGAGGCCTCGGCGGGGGCGATGATGTAGTACGCGGCGATGCCGTAGTCGGTGTGCGGCAGGGAGACGTCGACGATCTCGGCGCCCTGGGCCTTGAGGCCGGCCATGGCGGTGTTGAGCGCGGCGTCCTGGGCGGGGTCGTTAGCTCCGTCGCGGTGGTACTCGGTGGCGATGCCGACGCGCAGGCCAGCGATGGGCTCGGCGATGTCGGCGAGGTCGCCCGTGGGTTGGTCGGCGGAGGTCGAGTCGCGCGGGTCGTGGCCGGCCATGTGCGCGAGCAGCAGGGCGGCGTCGTCGACGCTGCGGGTCATCGGCCCGGCCTGGTCGAGCGACGAGGCGAAGGCAACCATGCCCCACCGCGAGACGCGGCCGTAGGTCGGCTTGAGCCCGACGAGCCCCGTGAGCGCCGCCGGCTGGCGGATCGACCCGCCGGTGTCCGTGCCGAGCCCCGCCGAGCACAGCCGAGCGGCGACCGACGCGGCGGCCCCACCCGAGGACCCGCCCGGCACGCGCGTCGTGTCGTACGGGTTGCGGACCGGGCCCGAGGCGCACGTCTCGCAGGACGAGCCCATCGCGAACTCGTCCATGTGCGTCTTGCCGACAACGATCGCCCCGGCGGCCTCCAGGCGTGCGACGCAGGTGGCGGTGAACGGCGAGCGATAGCCGGCCAGCATCTTCGACGAGCAGGTCGTGTGCCCCTGCGCCGTGCAGAAGAGGTCTTTGACCGACAGCACCACCCCCGCGAGTGGGCCGGTGACCTCGCGGCGATCGACGGCCTGGGCCTTGGCGATCGCGTCCTCGGTGAAGGTCTCGCTGTAGGCGTTGAGCGTGCCGTCGTGCCGATCGATGCGCGACAGGCAATCGGCCACCGCGCTTTCTGCGGAGACCTCGCCGGCGGTGATCGCGTCGCGCAGGGCGGTCAGGGTGAGTCGCATCGGGCTGTCGGTGGCGGCCGCGTCGGTCATGCGCCCGGCCCCTCGCCCAGCACCTTGGGCACGCCGAAGAACGGCGGCTCGGCCTGCGGGGCGTTGTCGAGCGCCTCGTCAACGGTCAGCGTCGGGCCCGGCTCGTCGTCTCGCCAAGCGTTGTGCAGGTCGCCGACGTGGGCCATCGGCTCGACGCCCGCGATATCGACCTCGGCGAGCTTGTCGATGTAGCCGAGGATCTGGCCGAGCTGGCCGCGGAAGTGCTCGACCTCCTCGTCACTCAGCTCAAGCCGCGCCAGCTTGGCGACGTGGCGAACGTCGGCGTCGGTGATCTCTGCCATCGGCGGATGATACCGCCCACGCCATTGAGCCTCGCCCGCTACCATCCCGCCCATGGCCGACGCCAAACTCCTCGAGTGCTTCCCCAACCCCGCGGACGACCGCGACTACCTCATCGAGCACACCGCCGAGGAGTTCACCTCGGTGTGTCCCAAGACCGGCCAGCCGGACTTCGGCGAGATCGTCGTTCGCTACATGCCCGACCGCCTCTGCGTCGAGCTCAAGTCGCTCAAGCTCTACCTGCAGTCGTACCGCAACGACGGCATCTTCTATGAGGCCGTGACGAACAAAATCGCCGACGATTTGGTCGCGTTGATGAACCCCGTCTGGCTCGAGCTCGAGACGCACTGGGGCGTCCGCGGCGGGATCCGCTCGTCGATCCGCGTCGAGTACGGCACGCCACCCGGCGAGGCCGACGAAGACCCGCGTGCTCATCCGGGCGATGACGACGAGGACGACCGCCTGCTCATGCGCCCCAGCGAGGAAGACGACGCCGAGGGCGGCGAGGGGCGGCTGCCGCCGGGGTATTGAGCTATCCCTGGGCGCCACGCCTTGACCCGTCAGGGCAAGGTGTGTTCCACGCTGAAAAGTGATTGCGGGGGTCCAACGCACACCTTGCTCTTCGAGTCAAGGTGTGGCACCCGCGTCAAGCGGCCTGGGCTGTCGGCGCGCCCTTCAGCATGTAGCGATCGATCAGCTCGACGACCTCGGTGAGCTGAGGCTTACTCATCTGCTCGTCCGCGCCGACTTGCTTGCCCTTGTGCATGGTGTCCTCGGTGATCAGCGAGCTGAAGAGCACGACTGGGACGTGCTTGAGCGCCGCGTGCTCCTTGATCTGGCGGGTCAGCGCCAGCCCATCCATGCGGGGCATCTCGATGTCCGAAACGACGAGGTCGGGGACCGGCTCACCGTTGTCGGCGGCGGACTGCAGGCGCTCCCACGCCGAGCGCCCGTTGAAGTGCAGCTCGGCCTGGACGTAGCCGGACTCGATCAGCACCTTGTGCATCAGCTCGGCGATGAAGCGGGAGTCCTCGGCCAGCAGCACGCGCTTGGCCTCGCGGTCGACACCGTGCGGGTTGGGCACGGCGCCGATGTGCAGGCGGTCCTGCATGGCGATCTTGTCGCTGATCGACTCGAAGTCGAGCATCAGCACGAGGCCGTCGTCGATCTTGGTCAGCCCCGTGACCGCGGGGTGCTGGGCGCCCTCCAGCGGCGGGACGGCCTCGATCTGCGTCCACGACATGCGGTGGATCTGCTCGACGCGGTCGACGAGGAAGGCGGCCTTCTGGCCGTTGAACTCGGTGACGATGATGCGCTTGGCCGACTCGTCGGCGTCGCTCGTGAGGTCCAGGGCCGCGGCCAGGTCGACCAACGGGTGGATGACGCCGCGGAGGTTGAGCATGCCGCGCACGGCGTCGGGCTGGCCCGGGGCGGCGGCGGTCTGGGTGTTGAGGATGACTTCCCGGACCTTGGCGACGTTCACGCCGAAGCGCTGGCCGGCGATCCCGAAGACCAGGACCTCCAGCTCGTTGGTTCCGGATTCGAGCAGGATGTTGTCGCGGCCTTGAGATGGGGAAGAATCGCTCATGCCAGCGGTATCGACCCGCAAGCCGGCCGGCTTGATCGCGGGCGCGGCGGCTCCGGTTAACCGAGCTCGGCGCAGGCGGCGTGGCGGGGGCAGGTGACGAGGTGGTCGTTGACCAGGCCGACGGACTGCATGTAGGCGTAGACGATGGTCGGGCCGACGAACGTGAACCCGCGGCGCTTGAGGTCCTTGCTGATGGTCTTGGCCAGCGGCGTCTCGGCGGGGACGTCGGCCATCCGGCGGAAGTGGTTCTGGATGGGCTGGCCGTCGACGAACGCCCAGAGGTAATCGGCGAACGACCCGTGCTCGGCCTGGACGGCGAGGAAGGCCTTGGCGTTGGTCACCGCGGCGGCGACCTTGAGCCGGTTGCGGACGATGCCGGCGTCGGCGAGGAGCCGACGATTGCGGGCGTCAGTGAAGCGGGCGACCTTCGCCGGGTCGAAGCCCTCGTAGACGGCGCGGTAGCGTGCCCGCTTGTTCAGGATCGTTGCCCACGACAGGCCGGCCTGGGCACCTTCGAGAATGAGCATCTCGAACAGGTGACGGTCGTCGCGCGAGGGCACGCCCCATTCGGTGTCGTGATAGTCCCAGTACAGCCCCGGCGTGTCGCCGGCCCAGGGGCAGCGGGCGTCAGCGGTGGGGTGTGACGGAGTGGGCATGAGGCGATGATCCGGCGCGGCGCTGTGCTTTTGTGACCCCCTCCGGCCCCCGCTATGCTCCACGCCCCATGAGCATACTCGTCAACCGCGACACGAAACTGATCACCCAGGGCATCACCGGCAAGGCCGGCCAATTCCACACGACCCAGTGCCTGCAATACGGCACGCAGGTCGTCGGCGGCGTCACCCCCAACAAGGGCGGCCAGACCGACGAGAACGGCCTGCCCGTGTTCAACACGGTCTACGAGGCCGTCGAGCGGACCGGCGCCAACGCCACCATGATCTTCGTGCCCCCGCCCTACGCGGCCGACTCGATTCTCGAGGCCGCCGACGCCGGCATCGAGTTGATCGTCTGCATCACCGAGGGCATCCCCGTTGTCGACATGATGAACGTCAAGCGGGTGCTCAGCCTGCCCGCCCACCGCCACAAGAAGCTCCTCGGGCCCAACTGCCCGGGCGTCATCACCCCCGGCGAGTGCAAGATCGGGATCATGCCCGGCTACATCCACAAGAAGCCCGAGGACGCCGAGACCGGCCGATCCATCGGCATCATCTCCCGCTCCGGCACGCTGACCTACGAGGCCGTCTGGCAGACCAGCAACCTCGGCCTCGGCCAGACCACCTGCGTGGGCATCGGCGGCGACCCCGTCCGCGGGCTCAACTTCGTCGACTGCCTGGTCATGTTCAACGCCGACGATCAGACCGATGGGATCGTGTTCATCGGCGAGATCGGCGGGACCGACGAGGAGAAGGCCGCCGAGTACATCAAGGCTCACGTCAACAAGCCGGTCACCGCGTTCATCGCCGGCCGCACCGCGCCTCCCGGACGCCGCATGGGTCACGCCGGCGCGATCATCTCCGGCGGCGAAGGCACGGCCGAGTCCAAGATCGCCGCGCTCACTGAAGCCGGCTGCCACATCGCCGAGTCGCCGGCCGACCTGGGCACGACGATGCACAAGGCGCTAGGGCTTTAGGCCTAGATCCTGAGCGATCGTTTCGACCAGTTGGTCGGCCGGTTGTTCGATCGACACCTGCAATGCCTCTGACGCGTTGGGCCGCTCCAGCGTGGCGAGCTGGCTGTCCAGCAGTTTGGGGTCGAAGAAATGCGAGCCTCGAGCGGACAGGCGCTTGGTTAGCGTCTGGCGGTCACCGTTGAGGAAGACGAACGCGATCGGCTCACTCGTGCGGGTCAGCACGTCGCGGTAGCTCCGCTTCAGGGCCGAGCAGGTCAGTACGAGTGGCTTGCCTTTGGCGTCGTCGAGTGTCTGCTGGATGAGTTCTCGCAGGTGGGCTAGCCACGGGCCGCGGTCGGCGTCGGTCAGCGGTTCGCCGCGGCGCATCTTGGCGATGTTGGACTGGGGGTGATGGTCGTCGGCGTCCTGGAACTCGGCTCCGATCCGCTCGGCCAGCGCCTGGCCCACGGTGGTCTTGCCCGAGCCGGAGACGCCCATCACGACGATCACGCGAGGCCGCTCAGCCACGGCGGGGGTTGCGGCGGGAGGTTGCGCGGCCGGCGGGGGTGGGGCGGACGCCGGAGGCGTCGTTGCCGGTCGACGATGCCTGGGCCGGGGGCGAGGCGGGCGGCGTGGAGGCGGGGGGCTCGGACTCGTCGTCGCGCTGGGCTCGGTGCACGCCCGACCCAGCGGCGCTGGCCAGCTCGAATCGGCCGAAGATCATCCGCCCGGCCGAGGTCTGCAGCGTCGAGGTGACCGTGATGTCGACCTGCTGGTCCATGCGGTCGCGGCCGTTCTCGACCACGACCATGGTGCCGTCGTCGAGGTACCCGACGCCTTGGGTCGCCGACTCGCCGGGCTTGACGATCTTGACGGTCATGTGCTCGCCGGGCAGGACGATCGGGCGCATCGCCTTGGCGACGTCGTTGAGGTTGACCACGTCGACGCCGCGGACGTCGGCGACCTTGTTGAGGTTGTAGTCGTTGGTCATGACCCGGGCTTGCAGCTGGTCGGCGAGCACGAGCAGCTTCTGG
The DNA here is from genome assembly GCA_039188455.1 of Planctomycetota bacterium. Taxonomy (GTDB): domain Bacteria; phylum Planctomycetota; class Phycisphaerae; order Phycisphaerales; family Phycisphaeraceae; genus JBCBUE01. Next base: position 20,757 of record JBCCZA010000016.1, on the reverse strand, counting down.
TCGACGCCGGTGCCTTCGACCTCGCGTTCCTCGATGCGGAAGTCGACGAAGTGGCCGTGCTGCAGCTTGCCGAGCACGTCGAGGCCGCGCCGCCCGCGAGACCGCTTGAGCTTGTCCGCCGAGTCGGCGACGTTCTGCAGCTCGTCCAGCACGAACCGCGGCACGATGAAGCTGCCCTGCAGGACGCGTGTCTCGATCAGGTCGACGATCCGGCCGTCGATGATGACCGACGTGTCCAGCAGCGTCGGGCGATTGCCGCGGATCTCCTTGGCGAACTCGACGTAGGGGATGACGAAGCGGAAGTCGTCCTTGGTCTGCAGCACCAGCGAGATCGCGATGTAGCAGGTGGTCAGGCCGATGACGACCTTGACGCCCTCGGCGAGGTTCTGGAAGGCGATGTACCGATCGAGCTGGGCGGCCTCGGCCTCGCTGAGCAGGCCGCGATCGATGTCGACGGCGAACGGCAGCTCGGGGCCGATGATGAGCACCGCGAGATCGACGACGAACGACAGGGCGAAGGCCGCGACGAGTCCGGCGATCAAGCCCAGGAACACGCCGGACACGGCCGAGAGGCGCTTGTGCCGCTGGGTGACGTCGATCCCGATGACCAGCGCCGCCAGGCCGACCGAGCAGACCAAGATCAGGGCCGACTGGGTGAAGTCGACCCGCGCGCCGATCTGGTTGGAGAGCAGGTAGAGCGCCGACACGGCCGCGGCGAGGAGGATGAAGACGCCGCGCAGGATGTAGAGCACGATCATGGCAGGCTCCGGCCGGCGTGCGGTGGCACGCCCTCAAGCTACCGAGGATACCCCGATTGGTGCGTGGCGACGCGGTGGACGGTTCGCTGAATCCTCGGATGCGATCGGCGTCTTGGCAACCGCGCCGGCGGGTCGGTACAGTGGTCGGTTCGCGTGACGGACGGGGTCAGGCGGCCGGGCCCGGTGCACGGGTCGGCTCGTGAACCGGGTCAGGCCTTGACCGGAGCAGCCCTAAGCGTCGTCGGCCCGGTGCCGTCGGTGTCCTGGCCGTCTGACCCCAGCCGTCACGCCCCCGGAAGCGGCCGCCGAAGCCCGGCCGGCCGCTGACGCCCGCCCCCGCCGTCCGACGCCGCCGCGACCCATGGCTTACACCGTCCTTGCCCGACGCTACCGCTCGCAGAGCTTCGCCGCCGTCGTCGGCCAGGAGCCGGTCGCCAACACCCTGCTCAACGCCGTCAAGACCGACCGCGTCGCCCACGCGTACCTGTTCTGCGGCACGCGCGGCGTCGGCAAGACCTCGATGGCACGCCTCGTCGCCCGCGCCCTCAATGCACCGGGCTCGCTGCCCGAGAATCCTGCGCCGCAGGGCGTTGAGTTCCCCGAGCAGGACGTCCAGGACCGCATGGCCGAGGCCATCATGCGTGGCGACGACCTCAACGTCATCGAGATCGACGGCGCGTCCAACAACCGCGTCGAGGAGGCTCGCCAGCTCATCGCCAACGCCGGCTTAGCGCCCACCGGCAACGCCCGGTTCAAGATTTACATCATCGACGAGGTGCACATGCTCTCCACCGCGGCGTTCAACGCGCTGCTGAAGACCATGGAAGAGCCGCCTGAGCACGTGAAGTTCGTCCTCTGCACCACCGAGCCGCACAAGGTCCCCGCCACCATCCAGTCGCGCTGCCAGCGGTTCGACTTCCGCGACATCCCCACCGCTCGCATCGCCGAGCACCTCGCCGACGTGGTCAAAGGCGAGAAGGTCGGCTGCGACGACGCGGTGATCTACGAGGTCGCCCGGCTCGGCCGAGGGTCGATGCGAGATGCCCTGTCGCTGCTCGATCGGCTGCTGGCGACGGGCGACGACCCGGTGACGATGTCGACGGTCGAGCAGGTGTTTGGCCTGCCGGACGTGACGCTGATCGACAAGATGGTTGAGGCGATCGGCGCGGCTGATCCCAAGGCGACGCTCGAGGCGTCGGCCGAGCTGATGGGCAAGGGGACCGGGCCGGAGTTGGTGTGCGAGGTGCTCATCGAGCGGCTGCGGCAGCTGATGCTCATCTCGGCGTGCGGGGCGGACAGCGAGTTGGTTGAGGCGGCGGACGATCGCCGGGCGACGCTGGCCGAGCAGGCGGGGCGGTTCACGACGCAGGGGCTGGTGTACCTGATCGCGGTGGTGGAGTCGGCGCAACGGGCGGTGAAGAGCTCGGGGAACGAGCGGGCGCTGCTGGACGCGGCGCTGGTGCGGCTGGCGACGGCAGACGCGTTGGCCGAGGTGGCGGGGCTGGTCGGCGCGGGGAGCGAAAAAAAAAACTGACCGTCAGGCGGCGAGCGGTCTCGCCGACGACGCGGCCTGAGCCGGCAGGCGATGGGCCCGAGGCGCCGGGTGGCTTGGACTTGAGCGATCCGACGGCGGCGTGGTCGGCGGTGTCCGCGGCGGTGGGTGGGCAGCGGGCGCTGGCGTGGCTGCGCAAGACACGGCTGGTCTCGTTGGTGCCTGCCGAGGACGGGGCGGGCGGATGGGCGGCGGTGATCGAGCCGCTGCCCGGTCACGGCGACCTGACGGCGTTCGCGACGCCGGCCCGGCTCGCGCCGGCGGGCGTGCTGGCGGCGCAGGTGCTGGGGGCGCGGGTCACGATCGAGATGCGTGCCCGGATCGACGAGCGGCCCGCCTCGCCGACCGGCGAGACCCAGACGGTCGACGACCTGCCGTTGGTGAGGCGGATGAAGGAGGTATTCGCCGACTACGACGTGCGGCTGATCGGGCAGTGGCCCGCAGAAGGGCGGACGGGTGCGGGCGGTGCGGGCGACGCGGAGGAGGGGCCGGAGCGATCGGCGTAGGATGCGGGCATGTTTGAGCAGATGAAAGCGATGCGTGAGTTGATGGCCCTGCTGGGCAACCCGGCGGCACTCAAGGAGCGGATGGAGACGGTCCAGGCCGAGCTCGAGTCGACGGTGGTCGAGGGCACGGCCGGGGCGGGGGCGGTCACGGTCAAGGCGACGGGGTCGATGCAGATCGTGTCGATCGAGCTGGACCGGGCGATGATCGCGACAATCGCCGGCTCGGGCGGCGAGGCGGACGCGGGGATGGTGTCGGAGCTGGTGGTGGCGGCGACGAACGCGGCGTTGCGTGCGGCGCGGGAGGTGGCTCAGGCAAAGCTCGGCGAGGCCGCGGGCGGGCTGGACCTCGGCTCGCTGGGAGGGATGCTGCCGGGCTCGTGAGCGGATCGGCGGCCGCGGCGGTGCTCAGGCGACGCGTTCGGCAGACAAGCCGGCGTCGCCGCAGTTGATGAACGTACTGCCACTGCCGGTGACGTAGCAAAAACGCTCGTTGGCGTCGTGGCGGGCCACGACCGCGGCCCATCGGCCGGACGGCTCGCGGCTCATCTTCACCCACTGCGTCACGCCCGCCCCCGTCTCGCGGACCAGACTCACCGTCGCCGCGTCCGGGGCTTCCACCTCGAACCGCCAAACCTCATCCGGGCCAACCATCGGAGCCATCGCTGTGATCATCCGTGAACGCTCCCTGTCAGGGAAATGAGACGAGAGGCAGAGTGGCGTTGGAACCGCAAACAGAAGCCGCCACCTGACTCCTGAGTTTACCGAGTTGAACGATTTCAGCCCAGCCGAAAGAGGCGCATCAGGGGTTCGGTTTTTCCCCAGTGTGACACCGGCCCGGATACCGCATCAGAAACCCCGATTTACGCCGCTGAACACGGTTCTTCGGTGGTGGCGCATCTGTCGGTTGCGCGATGGTCTGCCCGGTCGGGGTTATCCCGCCCGTTCCCAGTCGCCGCGACGCCGCCTAGGCACGGGTTCGCCGAGCGGCGAATCGGCGAGGCGGCCGGCCGGCGCTCGTCGGCGATCGACGGGCCCTGCCGTGGGCGTGGCTGCGTGGCGGCTCGCGCGGTTCTCCAGGCGGGCGATTCGCCGCCGCTGCAGGGCGATCAACGCCGTGAGTCCGGCGATCGCGAGCGTGTACATCGCGACGGTCACGAACAGCCCGGCCAGCGCGTGGTCGGCCAGCCGCTCATCGATCGTGCGGTGAAGGAAGAAGAGGTCGCCGATCCGGTGCAGCCAGTCCTCGGTCGACTTGCTCGCGAATGCCTCGACCCCCGGCAGGGCACGCAGCGACGGGAAGTCGACGCGTGCCAGGCGTGGCGTGTCCGGGACGATCGCCCACAGCCCGCCCAGTGTCATCCCCAGCGGTGTGTAGACCAGGCCCCGCCGCCAGAAGCAGGCGACCGTCGCGGTCACCGCCGCGCCGCCCACCATCCCCACGGCGAAGTGCATCGAGGTCCAGGACACGCGTGTTTTCCCTGGTGAGCCGGCGTCGATCAGCCAGGGACCGGCCCGGCCACCGGCGCCCCGGGAGAACGTCGGCCCGACTGGCCGCCGCCTTGAGGCGTCCGCGTGGGGTTATCATCGCGCGATGCGCTGGTCGATCGAGGACGAGCTGAGCCGCTACGGCCCAGGCGTGGATCACCCCGCCGTCACGCCCGACGCGGCCGACGCCTACGTCCGCCGGCTGGCGCTCGGTCATTACGAGAACTTCAGCGTCCTGTCGTGGTTCGTGCCGCGCGAGCTGCGGGGCGATTTCGCGGCCGTGTACGCCTTTTGCCGGTGGGCCGACGACCTTGGCGACGAGCTGGGCGATGGACCCGACGACCGCGCCCGGGGCGAGGAGTTGCTGGGCTGGTGGGGCGACGAGCTCGAGCGGTGCTTCGCGGGCGAAGCTAGGCACCCGGTGTATGTCGCGCTGCGGGGGACGATCGAGCGTCGTCGGCTGACGATCGAGCCTTTCGCCGACCTGATCGACGCGTTCGTGCAGGACCAGCGCGTGACGCGGTACGGCACGTGGGCCGAGGTGCTGGACTATTGCCGACGCAGCGCCGACCCGGTGGGGCGGATCGTGCTTCGGCTGTGGGGCCACCGCGACAACGAGATGGACAGGCTGAGCGACCAGACCTGCACCGCCCTGCAGCTGGTGAACTTCTGGCAGGACGTCCGCCGCGACATCCTCGAGCGCGACCGCGTCTACCTGCCCAGCGAGATCGCCGATCGGCACGGGCTCGACATCGAGGCGATGGCGGGCGACCTGCGGGCCGGCCGGCCGATCGAGCCGCATGAGGCCGCCGCCCGGGCCGCGGTGCGCGAGGCCTGCGAGCGCACGGCGCCGATGTTCGCCGAGGGCCGGGCGCTGCTGCGGCGGGTCGAGCCGCGGAATAGGCCGACGCTCGAGCTGTTCAGCCTCGGCGGCGAAGCGGTCATGCATGCCGTCGAGCGCGGCGGGTACGACACGCTCCGCCAGCGGCCGTCGCTGTGCAAGACGACCAAGCTGCGCCTGCTCGGCCGGGCGCTGATGGGTAAGCTACGCCTCGGTCGACGAGCCGGGCGTCACGGGCCGCAGGTCCGGCCCGCCTGACGACCGCCCTCGCCCCGCAACCCCGGCACGATGCCCCAGGCACCGAACCCCGATCCCTCCGACCTCGCCGCCAGCTACGCCCACTGCCGGCGCGTCGCTCGCAAGCAGGCCCGCAACTTCTACTACGGCATGCGCCTCACGCCCGAGCCCAAGCGCTCGGCGCTCTACACCGTCTACGCCTACATGCGCGCCTGCGACGACTTCGCCGACGACCTGCCGCCCGACGCCGACGCCTCGGCCGCCCGCGACCGCATCGAGGCCTTCCGCCACCACACCCACGCCATCCTGGAGGGCCGCGTCCCGCCCGACGACGACCCCGTCTGGCCCGCCTTCCGTGACACCTGCCAGCGCTACGCGATCGACCCCCGCCACCTGGACGACATGCTCGACGGCCAGATCGCCGACCTCACGCCCACGCGCTACGACAGCTTCGACGACCTCTACGCCTACTGCTACCAGGTCGCGTCGACGGTCGGCCTGGTCTGCCTGGCCGTCTGGGGCCACGACGGCGAGAAGGGCATCGCCAAGCTCGCCGAGCACCGCGGCATCGCGCTGCAACTCACCAACATCCTCCGCGACGTCGCCGAGGACGCCCAGCGTGGCCGGGTGTATCTGCCGGCCGAGGACCTTGCCCGTTTCGACCTCTCGGCCAAGTCGCTCGCCGAGGGCCAGACGTCGGCCGGCTTCGAGCGGTTCATGCAGTTCCAGGTCCAGCGTGCCCGGTCGTACTACGAGTCCTCGGCCGCGCTCGAGCAGCACCTCTCGGCCGACTGCCGCTCGTCGTGCTGGGCGCTCATGCGGGTCTACCGCGGCCTGCTCGACCGCATCGCCGCCAACCCCTCGGCGGTGCTGACGACGCGCGTCTCGCTGAGCCCGATGAGCAAGCTGGGCGTGATGTTCACCGCGCTGACCCGCCGCAACTGGCCGACGGCGCAACCCGTCGCAGGCACGGCGTAACCCACCCGAAGCGCGGATACGATCCGGGCGTGATCGACGCGATCCCCCGATGGCTGCGGCTGTGTGTGCCGACTTCGCTGACGCTGATGAACATGGGGCTTGGCGTCGCCGGTTGCGTCATCGCCGTGGCGTGGGCGAGCGATGGCGTGCCTGGATCGACGGTGGCGCTCCTCGTGCCAATGGGGCTGATGACGGCGGCAATGATGGCCGACGGGCTGGACGGCGCGACGGCGCGACGGCTAGGCGTGACCACGGCGATGGGCCGTCGGTTGGATCAGGTGGCCGACGGCGTGACTTCGGCGCTGATGCCGGCGTCGGTCATGGCGAGCCTGGCTGTTTCGAGGGGCGATGCCGTGGGCTCCGGGGTGGCCGTGGCGTTTGTCGCGTGCGGCTGGGCTCGACTGGTTCGCCAGGCCGACCGGGTTGGGCCGGGCGGGGGGCAGTTCGTCGGCCTGCCCTTGCCGGTCGCCGGGTGGGTGACGCTTACGCTCGCGTGCGGGCTGGCCGTTCTCGGCGCACGGGGTCACGCGGTCGTGGCCGTCGCGGCATCGACGGTGGTCGGTGCCCTGTGCGTGATGATGCTTAGCGGGGTGCGCTGCTACCCATCGCCGGCCGGTTGCCTGGGTCGGCTGCGCCGCCGCCCGCTGCTGCCGTTGACATCGATCGCCGTACCGATGGTCGCGAGCCCGTGGTTGGGGCTCGGCGAGGCATGTCTGCTGGCTTGCTTGTCGGTGTCGGCGGTGTACGTGCTCGACCCGCTGGATCGATCGCTGCGACGTCGGTTGGCCGCGGCGATCACGCCGGCTCGGTCGCCGAGTTCAGCATCTCGCTCAGCGCGCTGATCGCGGCCTCGGCGTCGTCGCCCTCGGCCTCGACGGTCAACGCCGTGCCCTGCACCGCGGCGAGCATCATCAGCTGCATGATCGACTTGCCATCGACCTTCTGGCCGTCTTTCACCACGCGGACCTGGGACGCGTAGCCGTTGGCCGCGTCCACGAACGCCATCGCCGGGCGCGCGTGCAGGCCCAGGGGGTTCTGGATGACAACCTGAGCCGAGGCGGTGGGCACGCGAGAGCGATCTCCGGGGTGGCGGCGTCGGTGCCGCGGTGAGTGCGAGGAAGACGCCGTCAGCCCGAGGTGAGCTTCTGGGCGTCGGATTCCTCGAGCAGGTCGACCACTTCCTCGGGCGTCGACGCCTGCCGAAGGAACTTGCGGAAGCGGTCGTTCTGCAGGTTCGAGAAGATGTTCTCCATCGCCTGCAGGTGCTGATCGGGCTGGTCCTTGGGGCTCATCAGCAGGAACACCGAGTAGACCGGCCCCTTGTCCAGGGCGTTGAAGTCGATGCCCGTCGGGCTCACGCCCACGGCCGCGGCGATCTTCTTGACCTTCTCGTGCTTGACGTGCGGCACCGCCACGCCACGCCCAAACCCCGTCGAGCCCTGCTTTTCTCGGGTGAGGATCTGATCCACCAGCTCGTCGCGGATCGATTTCGGGGCCGCCCCAGCCGCGACCAGCCGATCGACGAGCAGCTTGATCACCTCGTCGCGCTCGGTGCTCTCGAGCGGGGCGACGACGGCCTCGGGCTGGACGAAATCGGTGAGCTTCATGGGCGGCGTGAGTCCTGTCGGTCAAATCGTCAGTGTATCGACTCGCCGGTCGCCGCTCACGAGCTGGCCGGGTGCTTGCGGTTGCGGAGGCGGTCCTTGAGGTCGTGCAGCTGCCGCTCGACCTTGGCCACGGTGGCGTCCAGGCAGGCGTGGACGTCCGGATCGGTCGCGGTGGCGACCACGGGGTCGTGCCGGTCGATGTGGACGACGAACTCGACGCCGAAACGCAGCGAGTCGAGCTTGTCGATCACGACGTCCGTCTCGCGGACCTGGTCGAACAGCCGGGGCAACCGCTCGGCTCGCTCGGTGGCGTGGTCGCGGATGGCGTCGGTCAGCTCGAGGTGGCGTCCGATGACGTTGATCTGCATGGCACTCTCTCCTTGGCGTGATTAAGTCGGCTTGGTCGACGGCGCGGGCCGTGAGGTGTCGGCGGGCGTGTCGCTGTTGGTCTGGCCGTTCGACGCGGCGTCGGCGGCGTCGGCGGCGACCGCGGGCACGGGCGGGTGGTCGACCGGGCTCAGGCCCGACTCCTCGGCCGTCATCTGCTGCGACGGCGGCACGAGCACACCCAGGCTCACGGCGAATTTCAGCGCGTCCTCGATCGACACATCCAGGTCCACCGTCTCGGACTCCGGCAGCGTCAGCACGTAACCCGTGAACGGCGTCGGCGAGCTCGGCACAAACACCGTCAGGCTCGGCTCGCCGAACTTCGCCTGGATGTCCCGCATCGTCGACCCCGTCACCAGCCCGACCGACCACATGCCCTTCCGCGGGTACTCGACCGCCACGACGCGCGAGAAGCTCCGCTGCCCGCCCTTGCCCTCGCTCTGCTCGACGAAGAAGTCCGTGATCTGCTTGATCCCAGGGTAGACCCGCCCCACGAGCGGCACCTGGTTGATCGCCCGCTCGATCCGCTCGTACACCTTCCGACCGAAGTAGCTTGCCAGCAGCAGCCCGGCGAAGTAGATGAGCACCACGGCCACGACCAGGCCGATCAGGTCCAGCACCCGCCAGCCCAGCACCGTCACGGTCCCCCAGTACCGGTCCAGCGCTTGCTCCTGCGCCAGCGCCAGTCGCGTCGAGCTCTCGACCATCCAATCGCGACGCTCGGTCACGAGGCTGTCGCCACGCAGCGGCCCCAGCCCCAGCTCCGCCCGCTCGGCGTTGATCTCGTCCATCGCCGACTGCCAGCGGTCCAGCTCCGACTGGCCCAGATCGGCGAACGCCGCGTCCAGGTCCCGCGACTCGGGCTGCGGCCAATTGGTGAGGTTGACGACCGTGTAGCGGATGCCGGCGTTGATCGGGTCGGCGACGTAGCTCTGCACGAAGTTGTACAGGTAGATCACCAACGCCAGCGTGAGGATCGACGGCAGCAGCACCGCCAGCCCGCGGATGAAAAACCGGGAGAAATGGGGTCGATTCACGGCTGACTCGCGGCGGGCGGGACGATCGGGCAGGCCGGCGATCGATAGCTCAGTTTACGGTGCGCCCGCCGCCGCGTCGCCACCGGTTCTCGACAGCTCGCTCAGGTCGAGTGCCTCGGCCGTCGCCACCGGCATCGGCGGCAGCCGGACGCCGAAGGCTCGGTTGGGAGCGATCCCCGCCGTCGCGTACACCCGCCAGCCGTCCGCCACGGCCGTGGCGTCGTCGTGGGGCGTCAGCGTGTTGGCCAGACGCGTCACCGACAACTCGCGGGGGTCCAGCAGCAGGGCGGCGGTGAGCTCGATGTCGCCGCTCTCGGTGTCCGACTCGCCGCCGACCATCACCAGGCGGCCGTCGGGCAGCGTCGCGATGCGGTGGTCGGCCACGCCCTCGGCGACCTTCAACTGAGGCCCAAGCGTGACCCGCGACGGGCGGCGGGGCGGCCCGGGGTCGCCGAGGTCGAGGATGTACGTGTCGTCGATCGTCCGCCCCGTGTCCGCCCGCTGCCCGCCGATCACCCAGACCCGCCCGTCGGGGAGCAGTACCGCCTCGAGGTCGTCCAACGCGTGCGGCAGCGACGCCGCCAGCGCCACGCTGCGTCCCGCATCGACCTCCACCACCTCGATGCGTCGCCGATTGCCGCCGATCACAACCACCTCCTGCCCGCTCGGCAACGCGACCGCCGCATGCGCCCCCCGCGACTCGCGTAGCGCGATGCCCTCGCCCCACGCGTCTCGCTGCGGGTCGTACACGCTCGCGATCCGCCCGCCCACGGCCACCAAGCGCCCATCGGGCAGGCTCGTCAGCGTGGGGAACGCCATCGCCTCGGGCAGCGACGCCGCGGCGGACACCCCATCCCCATCCGCCTCGATCAACTCGCACGACGCCAGCGCCCGGTACCGGTTCTCGGGGTCGAACTGCTGCCCGCCCACGACCAGCACCCGCCCGTCCGGAAGCGTCGCCTGTGCGTGGTTGAACCGCCCCTCGGCCAGCGGCTCGCCCAGCGCCCAGGTCCGCGTGTCGAGATCGAACGACTGCACCTCCCGCGCCGCGGACACGTCCGACCGGATCCCGCCCGTCACGATCCACCGCCGCCCCGACACGCTCGACGCCGTGTTGAACACCGCCACCGGCAGGTTGTCCAGCCGCTCCCACGCGATCTCCGCGACGTCCGCGTCCCCCGTCGAAGCGGGTCCCGTTGCGCACGCCGAGGCCAGCACTAGGCAAGCCACGCACAACGCCCAGCCACGCGCCACACCCATCGCTCAGGCCTCCGTCACGTCGAAGCGATGCATGCGCTTCTTGCCGGCCCGCAGCAGCAGGTAGCCGTCTGTCGCGTCATCGACGCCGAGCCTCGCGGCGATGTCGGTCACCTTCGTCTCGCCGACGCGCACGCCCCCGCCGGCGATGAGCTTTTTCGCCTCGCCCTTGCTCCCGGCCAGCCCGGCCTTGACCAGCAGGTCGCGCACGTCGAGCTCAGCCAGTTCGGCCGGCGTGATCGCCGAGTGCGGGATTGCGTCGCCGGTGACGTCGGCCGCCGTCGAAAACGCCTTGCGCGAGTCGTCCAGCGCTCGCTGCGCCGCGTCGGCGCCGTGCACCATGCCCGTGACCTCGACCGCCAGCCGCTCCTTGGCCGCGTTGAGCGCGACGCCTCCTTCGGCCGTGATCGCGTCGATCTCCTCGACCGGCAGGAACGTGAAGAACTTCAGGTACCGCGCCACGTCCCCGTCCTGCGTGTTCCGCCAGAACTGGTAGAAGTCGTACACGCTCGTGCGATCGGCGGACAGCCAGACGTTGCCGCCCTCGCTCTTGCCAAACTTGGTCCCGTCCGACTTGGTCACCAGCGGCAGCGTCAGCCCCGCCAACTCCGCATCGTCCATCTTTCGGCCGAGCTCGATGCCCATCACGATGTTGCCCCACTGGTCCTGCCCGCCCATCTGCAGCCGGCAGCGGTGCGTTCGCGACAGGTGCACGAAGTCGTAGGCCTGCATGATCATGTAGCTGAACTCGAGGTAGCTGATCCCCGAGTCCGAGTCGATCCGCCCCTTGACCGACTCCATCGACAGCATCCGGTTGACCGACAGGCGGGCGCCGACGTCACGCAAGACATCGACCCACTTCAGGTCCGCCAGCCAGTCGGCGTTGTTCACCATCACCGCCCCGGTCCCCCCGGATTGAGGTGACTCGTCAAAACTCAGAAATCCCGCCAGCTGCCCACGGATCGCCTCGGCGTTGCCGGCGATGTCGTTCAGCGACAGCATATTCCGAGCCGCCGACTTGCCCGACGGGTCGCCCACCAGCCCCGTGCCGCCGCCGACCAGCACGATCGGCTTGTGCCCGCACCGCTGCAGCCACGCCAGCGCCATGATCGGCACCAGCGACCCCACGTGAAGCGAGTCGGCCGTCGGGTCGAACCCGATGTACGTCGGCACCGGCCCGACACCATTGGCCTCGGGGTCCAGCAGCGTGCGCATCGCCGACTCGTCGAGCGTCGACTGGGCGATCAGCCCACGCTCGCGCAGCGCGTCGTACAGGTTGGTCTCGACTTGCGTCGTCATCACGGAAGTCTACCGCGGCGGCGTCTGCGCTCAGGCGTGCCGACCCTTGAGCGGCATGCCGAAGTAGTCCCGCGCATTGTTGAACGAGATGTCCTGCACCACCTTGCCGAGCACCTCGAGGTCGTTGGGCACCTCGCCCGCCTCGGCGTCGCGGCCGAGGATGTCGCACAGCAGCCGGCGGAAGTACTCGTGCCGGGGGTACGACAGGAACGACCGCGAGTCGGTCAGCATCCCGATAAACCGCGTCAGCAGCCCCAGGTTCGACAGGGCGTTGATCTGCCAGGTCATCCCCTCTTTCTGATCCAGGAACCACCAGCCCGAGCCGTACTGCATCCGCCCTGCCTTGCCCGACGTGTCGCCGCCGCCGACGAAGTTGCCGGCCATCGAGGCGAAGACGTAGTTGTCGGCCGGGTTGAGGTTGTACAGCACGCAGTTGGGCAGGCACTCGCGACGGGTCAGCTCGCCGAAGAAACGCGACATCCCGGGCGCCTGCCGGCGGTCGCCGATCGAGTCGAACCCGATGTGCCGGCCGATGTGGTCGTACGCCCAGCCGTTGTTGTTGCGCATCTCGCCGAGGTGGTACTGGGCCGACCAGCCCAGCGTGTGATACCGCTGCGCGACATGCAGCAGGATGCCGAGGTCGAACTGGTCGCGCTCATGCGGGCTCGCCTGGCCGTCACGCGCGGCGCGGAAGACGCGGTCCAGCTCGTGCACGTCGACGGGCTCCACGTCTGGGATGCTCGGCAGGCCGTGATCCGACAGCCGCCCGCCCAGGGCGTGGAACCGGTCGAGGCTGGCGTCGATCGCGTCGAGCAGCTGGCCGAGCGTCTCGCACGCCCCGCCCGCCAGGCGATCGCTGTACTCCCGGAGATTGGTGGCGCCCTGGTCGTTGTAGAGGTTGTCCGGGCGGAACGCGGGGACGACGGCGGTGTCCGGCAGGATCGACGGGTCGTCGAACAGCGTCTTGTGATGGCCGAGATCGTCGGCCGGGTCGTCGATCGTGCCGACCAGCGCGACGTTGAACCGATCGAGGATGTCGCTGACGCGCAGTCGCTTGAGCTGGCGGTTGGCTTCGTCCCAGACCTCCTTGGCCGTGTCCTCGTTGAGCAGCAGGTCGATGTCGAAGTACCGCCGCAGCTCCAGGTGCGTCCAGTGGTGCAGCGGGTTGCGCAGCGTCTGTGGGACGGTGCGGGCAAACGCGAGGAACTTGTCGTAAGGGTCGGCGTCACCCGTGCAGTGCGACTCGGGCACGCCGTTCTGCCGCATCGCCCGCCACTTGTAGTGATCGCCGTCGAGCCAGACGTCGTAGAGCGTCTCGAACGCGCGGTTCGCCGAGAGGTCCTCCGGCGGGAGGTGGCAGTGGTAGTCGTAGATCGGCATCGCCGCGGCGTAGTCGTGGTACAGCGCGCGGGCGGTCTCGGTGGAGAGCAGGAAGTCGTCGGTGATGTAGGGCGCAGCGGCGGCGGAGGTCATGCGGGCAGTTTACGGATGCATGCCGGATCGCCTCACCCGATATCGACCGAGACTAATCGTGCTTGCGCCGGCCGCGGCCGGTCAGCGCCAGGCCCATCGCCGCGAGCAGCGCGAGCGTCGCCGGCTCGGGGATCGGCGACTCGTTGGTCAGCACCAGCGCCGCCGCGGCGAGGGCCCCGCCGTTGCCGCCGCCGCCGAGGTCTGGGCTGACCAGGAAGTCGACCACGAACGTGTTGACGCCGTCGACCAGCAGGCTCGGGTCGATCAGCAGCTCGCGCAGCTGTATGCCCGGGTCGCCGTCGTCGATGCCCAGCACGCCAGCAGGGACGCGCAGGCGGACGCCGTTGACGATCACCTCGAATGTCTCGCCGAGGTCGGTGTTGGCGTCCTCGCGCGAGTACGTCAGCCGCAGCACCGCCTCGGTCAGCGTCTCGGCGTCGAGGTCGACGTCGATCGTGAACGGCGACGTCTGGCCGTTGCCCTGGCCGAACGCATCGATCGTTGTCTCGCTGTAGAACGTCCGCCGCTCGGAGCGGTGCGTGAACGCGGTGTCGTCCGTGAGCTTGACGGTGATCACGCTCCCCTCGTTGGGGTTGAGCGCGAGCGCGCCGAGCGCGTTGGTGATGTCGACGTTGTCGAGGAAAACGTTCTGGGCGCCGGCGACGCTGTTGGGGTCGCCGGTCTGAAAGAGCCGGTCGATCGTGGCGGACTCGATGCCGCCGAGGGACGCCAGGATGTCCAGGTCGATCGTTTGGGCGGTGTCGAGCAGGTTATTGAGCAGAACGTAGACGGTATCACCGTCGCGGAAGGCCAGGGCCTGCAGGTTACCCCCGTCGGGGTTGTTCAGGTCGATGTAGCTGCCTTTGACCTCGGCGTACGCGCGGAACGTCTGCCCCAGGTACGACTCGGTGACGCCGCCGCCGGGCAGGCGCTCGAAGAGCACGTTGTCTTGCTCGATGGCGGTGTCATTGCCCAGGCCACCGATCGGGGCGCCCTGCACGAAGGGCGTCGCGTTGAGGATGACGTCCGGGCGGTCGAGGTAGATCAGCAGCTGCTCGCGGATGTCGCGCGAGAGGTCGAACTGCATCTCCGAGCGGGTGTAGCCGGCGGCCTCGGGGTCGCCGACGAGCCGGTTGAACGCGCCGTACTCGGTGAGGGCGATCGGCAAGGGTTCGGCGTCGGGGTTCTCGGCGAGGTCGCGGGCGCGGATCAGGTCGAGCGTGCCGCTGACCCGGCCGGGGCTCTGGTCGACGGCGCGGACCACGTTGTTGCTGTTGGTGACGTCGTACCGCTCGTACGGGTGGTACGAGAGGAAGGCGATGTCGCTGTCCTCACGATCGGCGATGAACCGGCCGACGCGCTCCTCGAACCGGCTGAAGTCGTTGCCGCTGCCGAAGTCGTTGCGCTCGAACGTCGTGATCGCCAGGCTCGGCCCGCCGATCTTCGCCTCGGGGTGCTCGGCGAGCACGGCCTGGGTCACGTCGCGGTGCCAATCGGCCAGCCCCTGGCGGGTGAGCGTGGCGTTGTAGTGCAGGTCGGGTTCGTTCACGAGTTCGACGTAGAAGCGATCCTTGTCGACGGGATGAAAGGCGTTGGGGCCGTAGACCGCTTCCTCGAGGTAGATGTTGATGAACTCGGCGTAGGCGTCGGCGCGGGGCAGGCCGTCGGTGCCCGGCTGGATCATGTAGCCCGGCCAGAAGGCGTCGAAGCGGCCGGAGTTGACGATCAGGGCGTTGGGGTTGGCGCGGATGACCTCGTAGCGGCCGCCGTTGGTGACGAAGTTGCGGTAGTCGCCCCGGAGACGGTTGCGTAGGGCGTTGGGGTCGATGAAGCCGGGGCGGGTGGCGTCCTGCGGGAGGGAGCTGGCGATGAACTGGTCGAACTCGGTGGAGATGCGGCCTGAGACGACGTTGATGTCGGTCGGGCTGATGAGGTCGGCGACGCCGCTGGAGGTATTCGGCAGGAGCGTTTCGGTTTGGGTGAAGTAGCGCTCGCGGTCAAGCTGGGTGACGCCGCCGATGGTGCGCTGGACGTCGGGGCGGACGGTGATGGTCGTCTGGGCGGCGGCGGGGTGGACGAGGTTCGGGCCAAGCAACAACCCGACAGACAAGATGACAACAAGAGCCGGCGAAAGCCTGGTGGAACGCATGTGCCTCCTCCGAGGGTGTGGAAACCTTGAGTCTGAGTGGCCGAATCAGAGAGCGAGAGTCAACGAGAGATAGCTTAATTACTTTAGCATCGGACTGCGAGCTTCTCTGCGGAGAATCGATTTCCCGCGAGTTGGGTTTGGCTGATGTGGCTAGGCCGGCGCGTCGGGCATCGGTTCGAGCCCGGCGAACACGGCCGTGAGGGTCCCCGTGAAGACGAAATTCTCCTCGGGGAAGTCCAGGCCGGCCATGTTGTGATCGACGTGGCTGAACATCAGGTCGATCTCGGCAAGCTGGGTAACGACACCCGTGTGCGGGTCGATGAGCTCGGTGACGCCGGCCGTCGATCCGCCGGCGGTGCCGAAGTTGAGGAGGGTCGCCGTGTGACGCAGGGTCATGCCGGGGCGAGCGGCGGCGTGGAAGGTGGCGGACTTGATCTTGGCGAGGACGACCTTCTCGCGAAAGTGACCGGTGTGGCCGACGAGGATCCCGGCGGTCTGAGCCATGCCCTCGACGATCAGCGGGTTGGGCATGACCGGCTCGGGGGCGAGCTCGCCGTCGGGCGTCGCCTCGGCGGGGAAGTGGTCGTGCACGACCTCCTCGGCGGCCGAGACGTTCTTGACGGTCACGAGCCTCTTGCCCGGCTCGTGCTCGACGATGCGATCGATCCAGATCCAGCGCATGGGGAAGGCAAGCCCCGCCCTCTGGGCGTTGGGCTAAACGAGGTCGCGGGAATCAGCCCTGCTCGGTGAGCTTGGCCTCGACGAAGTTCACCAGCACCTGCACCGTGAAGATGTCGGAGAAGTCTTCCACGTCACGCGACGCGTCGAGCGAGGAGAAGTCGGCGAACGGCATCTTGGCCTTCAGCTCGGCCATGCCGGCGTCGGTGATCTTGCCGTCTTTCACGTACGTCTCGTCGGACAGCACGGCTTCGGGTCGCAGCTCGGACTGATCGATCTTCAGCCCGAACTCCTTCTCGAAGTGGAACAGGATGTCGAGGTAATCGATCGACTCGGCGCCCAGGTCGGCCTCGATCTTGGCCTCGGGGGTGACCTCGTCGTCGTCGACGCCCAGCGCCTCGACCAGGATGGCCTGCACCTTCTCGAAGATCTCGTCCTTGCTCATGGCCATGGGTTGCTCCTGCGGTCAGGCCGCGGCGGTGGCGGCGGGTTGGTTCTGGGGAATGGGGGCGAGGGCGAAGCGAGCCTTGACGGCGGTCTCGCCGTCGACCGCGCCCTCGCCGGCGAAGTCGTAGACGCCGTCGGCGTGGGCCTTGAGAGTGACGCTCACGGTGAGCGTCTGGCCCGGGCGGACCATCCGGCCGTACTTGACGTTCTTGGCCTGGCTCATGGCCAGCCGCGTCGCGCCCGGCGTGTCGTCCAGCCGCGCGACCAGCGCCCGGCCGGCTTGGCACAGCGCTTCGAGCATCATGACGCCCGGCAGCACCGGGAAGCCCGGGAAGTGGTCGCCCAGGTACTCCTCGGCGGCGGTCACGGCCTTGACGGCGGTAAGCGTGGTGTCGTCGGCGTCGATCACGCGATCGATCAGCTGATAGCGCAAGGGGTCGGCTCCGCGGGGATCGCGGAGTCTACGGACGGCCGACCACGCCAGCAAACCCCGCCCGTGCCCATTACGCCGGTCGCTACGCTGCCGGGATGACCGCCGACGCGACCCAAGCGACCGACCCGACCGACATCGACGCTCAATTGATCCGCGCCACCGAGCGGTTCCGCGAGGCCTTCGACGCCGAGCCGACGCACGCCGCCGTCGCTCCGGGCCGGGTCAATCTCATCGGCGAGCACACCGACTACAACGGCGGGTTCGTCTGCCCCATGGCGATCGAGCGACAGACGGTCGTAGTTGGCCGCCCCGTCTCCGAGCCCATCGCGCGGCTGGCGACGACCGCGTTCGACGGGGTCGCGGGCGTGTCGGTGATCGAGGGGATGCAGCCGGGGCAGGTGACGTGGGCGAACTACGTGGCGGGAGTGATCGCCGGATTTGTCGGGCGCGGGCTGGTCGGGCCCGGGGCCGAGGTGGTCGGTTTCGAGGTGGCGATCGACTCGACGGTGCCGCGAGGCGGGGGGCTCAGCAGTTCGGCGTCGCTGGAGGTGGCGTCGGCGACGCTGATCGAGTCGCTGATCGGCCGTGCGATCGACCCGGTGGAGAAAGCGCTGCTGGCGCAGAAGGCCGAGCACGACTTCGCCGGCGTGCCGTGCGGGATCATGGACCAGTTCATCAGCGCGATGGGCGAGGCGGGCTACGCGCTGCTGATCGACTGCAAGACCAATACGCCGGCCCCGGTGCCGCTCGACGACCCGGGCGTGTCGGTGCTGATCATCGACTCGAGCAAGCAGCACGCGCTGACGGGCGGGGAGTACGCCGAGCGGCGGGCGCAGTGCGAGTCGGCGGCCGAGGCGATGGGCGTGGGCCTGCTGCGTGACGCCGACCCCGCGATGCTCGAGCACGCCCGCGGCGAGATCGACGACGTCACCTACCGGCGGGCACGTCACGTCATCACCGAGGACGAGCGCACGCTCGCGGCCGTCGAGGGGATGCGGGCTGGTGACTGGGGCGAGGTCGGTCTGCAGATGCTCGAGAGCCATCGCTCGATGCGCGACGACTTCGAGATCACCACGCCGCATCTCGATCGGCTGGTCGAGCTGGCGATGGGGCACGAGGGCGTCTGGGGCAGCCGGATGACCGGCGGCGGGTTTGGCGGGTGCACGGTGACGCTGGTCGCGACGGATCGCGCGGACGACGTGGCCGAGGCCGTGGTCGCGGCTTATGCGCAGGAGACGGGGCTGACGGCGCCGTGGTTCGTCACGCGGCCGGCCGCGGGGGCGCGGATGCTGTCGTTGGATTGAGCTGGCTCAGGACGCGGGACGTTCAGCCCGCAGCGGGCAGGGCGTCGAGCGTGATCTCGGGCTCGGGCAGCCGCAGGATCGAGTCAGCCAACCCGTGCTCGGCGGCGTAAGCCTGGAGCATGGCGATGTAGCTTGCGCGGAGGATCTCGCTGCTCTCGAGTTTGAGCGTGTCGCGCACGGCAAGCACCGCCTTATCGCTGGGGCCCTCGATTTCGACAAACCAACCCAGCAGCGGCAGCTCGTCCAGCTCAACGCGGCAGCCGCCGAGCGCAAAACGCGTGCGCCGCTTGTCGAACGTCATGATCGGTCGATAGCCCAGGGCCTGCAGCATCGCGAGCGCCTCTTCGGCCGAGGCGACCACGCACTCGTCCTCTTGGCGCGACTTCAACCTCCCGTGCACGCGCGGGCCCTTGTGTGTGATCACGACGCGCGTGCCCTGCGACTCGACCTCTTCGACGCGGACCCGCAGGCCTCGGTCGGCTCGCTTCAGGTCGCGGTCGGGCGTGTCGAAGTATGTGTTGACCTCTCGGATCACGGCCACGCGTCGCGCCGACGCCTGGGTCAGCCGGCGGTGCAACGCGTGCGGCGACGAGAGGCGGAACTTGGCTTCGATCTCAACGGGCATCGGGAACTCGCGAGTGCGGGAAAGGGTGGAGAGGATACGTCAAGCGGCGGTCGGGTCGCCCGGCGTTTCCGCTTGGGGGAAGACGCGTTCGGCGAGCTGCGTGAGCGTATGCCGGCACTGATCGGCCTGAGCGGGTTGCTCGCGGAAAAACTCGGCGAGATGAAACTCGTACACCTCGCGATCGAGCACGAGGGTCAGGGCGTGCGGCAATCCGCGAGCCGCAGCGACCCGTCGCAGCAGACGCGCCTCGGCGTGCGACAGTCCCAGTGACTGGCGCAATTCACCAAGCAGCCAGCCCGGACGTGAGCGCTCGCTCCGTCGCCGCCACCACCGCCACGCCGCCAAAGCGATAACCCCCGCGATCACCACGCCCAACGCGATCAGCCCCGGCACCGGATCGATCAGCGATTCGCGCTCGTCGCCGAAGTGCTTGCTGATGCTCGCGACGTCGATCATGGGCCCGCGCCGCAGCGGTTTGTCGGCTTGAGCCAGCAGCGTCGGCAGATGCATCAGGCGGCCTCCTGGGGCGAGGGATCGGATCGGTCCTCTGAGGCCTGCGTGCCGGCTTCGAGCAATCGCAAAAGCTCAACGATGGTCTCGCTCGCCCGGCGGCGGACCAATGGATCGCGGTCCGAGATGCTCATCTCGGCCACCGGACAGGCCATCTCGACCATCCCCGCCGAGGCGATGAGCCGCAGCGCATGGTCGCGGTGATCCGGTCGGTCGTCATCGAGCATGGCGTGCAGCGCGTCGGTCGCCGCGTCGGGGTTCGTGCGGTGCAGGGCGGCGATCGCCTGGGCTCGGGGTTCGGCGTGGTCGTCGCGGGTGGTGTCGCGCACCGCGGCGTCGGTGTCGTCATCGATCCCGCGGTGCGCGAGGGCGGCGGCCGCGTCGGCACGGCGACGCGGGTCGGGGTGACGCAGGGCGTCGCCGAGGGCCGTGGCCGTCTCGGGGCTCTCCGCGGTGCCCATCGCTCGGATCGCCGCCGACGCGACGGCTTGGCTGGGCGCGTTCGCGAGTTGCGTGAGACGGTCTTGGAAGTACACGCCTTGGTTGAGGTCGTGGATGATGGCCAAGGCTCGGCAGCGCACGCCGTCGTCCGGCTCGTCGAGCCGGGCCGCCAGGCGGTGATGCAGGCGGCGATCGACCTTGATCAGCGCGGTGGCGAGGTCGCGGCGGGCGGCGTCGGGCAGCTTCGGCCAGCGTTCCCACAGCGCGTCGAACCCGTCACGTGAGACACGCGCCTCGGCCAGCCGGCGCACGCCGTCGTGCGGGCTGTCGAGCCACCGCATCGCCAGCTCGCCGCCGCGTTCGCCGTGACGACGCATCGCGACGCGGGCCGCCAGCTCGGCGATCCCCGCGTCTTCATCGCCGACCGCCACCGCGACCAGCGGGTCGTCCCCCGGCGCGATCGTGGGGGACTCGGGCGAAGTCCGCGAGCGGCACGCCGCGAGCAACGCCGCCGCGCGGGTCGGTCGGCTCAGGTGGGTGTGCCAGTCGATCCCGGCATCGTCGTTTACCGCAGGCAGTAGCAGCGAAAAGAGCGTCGCGACCGACGCGTCAAGCGAGCGATCCTCGAACGCCACGGCCGACGCCTCGCGGGCCACCTCGCGCAGCGGCTCGGCCGCGGTCAACCGACGCCGTACCGCGGGGTCGGCGAGCGCTCCAGGCGCGACCGCCGGATCGAGCAACTCGCCCAGCCGG
>JBCCZA010000015.1:0-28423 GCA_039188455.1 Planctomycetota bacterium | reverse complement strand
GTTAGCCGCCGCCCTTGGGCGGCGGTTCTGCGGTGCGATCGACGAACGACACGCCGCCCAAGGGCGGCGGCCCGGCTGCACCGCAATCCATTAGCCCCGGGTTTCACCCGGGGTGACCCCGGCTGGAAGCCGGGGCTAATGGCCACACCTGCGCGCGCCAGCGTTGCCGCTCATCCGTGTGTAGGAACGCCCCGTGAGCGGCTCGTCCCCCATTGGCAGGGCACGTACGAGCAGGCGAGATCGGGGCAGACCGCCGGACGGGACGCCCCCGATGCACGTCATGGGCCGGGCGGCCGACGAACGACGATCGCGACCCTGCCCCAGCGATCGACGGACGCGTGAGCTGCAGAGGCCGCGCCGCCCCTCCCCCCGGCGTGTTGCGTGACCCCCGTGCCTCGGACGAGGCACACTTGAGTTAGGTCGATGCCGTGGAACGTCGGCGAAGCGGCATCGACGGGCACGCGAGGCTCGTTGACAGATCGATGGACGTGATGCCCTTAGCCGGGATGCGACGCATCCCGGGGTGGGTGGCCCGCATGCACGGTCGTGCGTTGAGTGACCCGATAGACCCGTCACCCCGGGACGCGCCGCGTCCCGGCTACAGACCGCAGTGCGTCACTGCACGCGCGGTTCGCCGCCCACGATGCGGGCGAGGAAGTACCACGCGGCCGCGGCGACGACAACGACCAGACCGGCCATCACGTAAGTCGGCTCAAGGAACAGCGTCAGCCCCAGGCAGCCGATCAGGCCGACGACCGAGACCCAGCGCGGGGCGAGGCGGTCGGCGGCCTGCAAGCGCAGCGCGGCGAGGTTGGTCAGGCCGTAGTAGATGAGCACCGTCACGGCCGAAAAGGACCAGGCGGCCTTGACCGAGCCGGTCGCGGCGACGAGCAGGATGACCACGGCCACGCCGATCACCGCGGCGACCGGCGTCTGGCCGGACTTGTCGAGCTTGGCGAACAGCGGCGGCAGGTCGCCCTGCCTGCCCATCGCCAGCGCGACGCGCGACAGACCGAGCAAGAGGTTGAGCAGCACGCCGAGCATCGCGGCGATCCCCGTGACGGCGACCACGTTACGCAGCGTCGACGACGAGCCGACCATGTGCAGCACGTTCTCCAGCGTGGCCCCGCCCTCCACCGCCTGGGCAAACCCGATCGGCCCGACCGCGTACATCGCGGCGAACGCGACGGCGGCGTAGGCGATCGCGCTGACCACTAGCGTGATGATCACGGCGCGTGGGATGTTGCGCTGGGGATTGCGGATCTCCTCGCCGAGCGTGGCGACGCGGCCGTAGCCGGTGTAGGCGACGAAGCACAGCGCGGTGGCCTGAGCGAGGCCGACGCCGAGGGACGACGCGCCCGAGTACTGCGTGAGCTGCGGCCCGGGCTTGGCCAAGCCGGCGGCGACGACGAACACGCCCAGCCCGACGAACGTGATCGCCACGAGCAAGGCGTTGAGCACGTTGCTGCGGCGCAGCCCGCCGAGGACCAGCGAGGTCATGGCGACGATGATCGAGCCGGCGAACAGCGCGATCAGCAGAGGCGGCCAGGCCTGCGGGGAGAACATGCCCAGGGTGTAGCCGGCGACGCCGATCGCGGCGGCGGCGGCGGAGGCGGACTTGGCGGTGAGGAAGGTCGCGCCGGCGACGAGGCCGATGGCGGGGTGCAGAAGGCGTGAGGCGTAGAGGTAGGTCCCGCCGGACTTGGGCAGGTGGGCGGCGAGTTGGGCGGAGCTGAGCCCGTTGCAGGCGGCGAGCAGGCCGGCGAGCAGCACGGCCAGGGGCAGCCAGGCGCCGGCCGGCGACGCGGCCAGGCCGAGGCTGACGAAGGCGCCGGTGCCGACGATGGAGCCGAGGCCGAGGACGACCGCGCCCGTCAGGCCGACGGAGCGTTGGAGCTGCCCGGGGTCCTGGGGGGGCGTGTCGGCGGCGGCGGTCGGCGAGGCGTCGCTCATGAATGAGACGTTAGCGAGGCTGTGTCGCAAGTCGGCGTGAAATGCGTGCGATGGGTAGCGGGGGCGGGGGGGTTGCCGCTAAGGTGTTGGCGACCTGTTGATCCATCCGTGACGCATGGGATGAGGAGACGCCCCCAATGGACTTTCTGCAGATCATCATGGCCATCGGGCTGGGGATCGGCCTGGCGGCGGCGGCGGGCTTCCGGGTGTTCGTGCCCCTGTTCGTGATGAGCCTGGCCTCGGCGAGCGGGATGCTGACGCTGGGCCCGTCGATGGCGTGGCTGGGGTCGCCGCTGGCGTGCGTGGTGCTGGGCGTGGCAACGGGCGTGGAGATCGCGGGGTACTTCGTGCCGTGGGTGGACAATCTGTTGGACTCGATCGCCTCGCCGGCGGCCGTGGTGGCCGGGACGGTGGTGGCGGCGGCGGCGACGTCGGGGATCGTCGGGATGGACCCGGTGCTGCAGTGGTCGTTCGGCATCATCGCCGGCGGCGGGACGGCTGGGGTGATCCAGGCCTCAACGGTGGCGACACGCGCGGCATCGACGCTGGTCTCGGGCGGGGTCGCCAACCCGGTGGTTTCGACGGCCGAAGCGGCGGCGGCGACGACGCTGTCGATCCTGGCCGTCGTCGTGCCGGTGATCGCCGCGGCGCTGGTGATCGGCGGGCTGGTATTCTTCTTCCGGCTCTGGCGGCGGCGGCGGGCGACCCCCGCGGCGACCGTCGAGCCCACGTCCATCCCCTCCCTCTGACGCCTCGCCTGTAGTACCGCCTTGATACAGCCCGACATCGCCGACGTCCGCGACAGCCCGATCCACGGGAAAGGCCTGTTCGCCGCCCGCACCATCGATGAGGGGGAGGTGATCGGCAAGATCGTCGGCCACCTCACCACCGATGACGGCCCTTATGTGCTCTGGGTCACCGAAGAGCTCGGCATGGAGGTGCTCAACGACCTCCGCTTCATCAACCACAGCGCGTCGCCCAACGCGGCGTACTTCGACGACGGCGAGGTCGCGGCGCTGCGAACGATCCAGCCCGGCGAAGAGATCACGCACGACTACGGCCAGCCGGAGTTCGACGACGAGCCGTACGACGACGAGTCGGTTGAGCCCGAGGTCGCGACGCCGTCGATCGACTGAGCGACGCGGGGGGCACGCAACCAGGGCGACTCAACCCAGATCGGCGCGACCGAGCGGTGGCTTGCGCAGGCCGAACTTGCGGATGCGGTAGCGGAGGACGTCGCGCGTGACGCCGAGCTCGCGGGCCGCGCGAGAGACGTTCCATCGGCAGGACGCCAGGGCCTCTTCGACAAGGCGTCGCTCGGTTTCGTCGGCGTTCTCTTCGGCCGGCGCCACGGATTCCTCCCCCGGCGCGGCGGTCGCGGGTCGGGGCGCGGCGGGCGTCTCATCGGTGGTCGCCCGGTCGGTGCGCAACGCGAGGTCGGCCGGCTCGATCTGGCCGTCGCAGACGAGGACGGCCCGCTCGACGACGTTGCGCAGCTCGCGGATGTTGCCCGGCCAGGTGTAGGACGCGAGCCGGGACAGCGCCGTCTCGGTGAAGCCGCGCACGGCGACGCCGGTCTCGGCCCGGACCTGCTCGAGGAAGTGCTCGGCCAGCGGGCGGATGTCCTCGCGCCGCTCGGCCAGCGCCGGCATCGCGATGGGGAAGACGCTCAGCCGGTAGTAGAGGTCCTCGCGGAACCGGCCGAGCCCGGCCTCGGCCTCGAGGTCGCGGTTGGTCGCGGCGATGATCCGCACATCACACCCCAGCTCGCGCGACCCGCCGACGCGCATGAACCGCCGCTCCTGCAGCACGCGCAGGAGCTTGGCCTGCGAGCCGGAGGGCAGCTCGCCGATCTCGTCGAGGAAGAGCGTCCCGCCGTCGGCGACCTCGAACACGCCGGCCCGCTGCTCGCTGGCGCCGGTGAACGCGCCCTTCTCGTGCCCGAACAGCTCGCTCTCCAGCAGCGACTCGGAGAAGGCGGCGCAGTTGACGGCGACGAACGGCTGGTCGCGACGGGGGCTCAGGGCGTGGATCGCGCGGGCGGCGACCTCCTTGCCGGTGCCCGATGCGCCGGAGAGCAGGACGCTGGTCTGCGTGCCGGCGACCTTGCGGCAGAGGCTGAGCACGTCGCGCATGGCGCGGCTCTCGCCGATGACGCGCGGCGGGGTGGACGACTGCGTGAGCGTGCGGTTGGCGCGGGTGAGACGCTCGATGGTCTGGGCATTGGCGGCGGCGGCGGCGGTGAGGCTGGCGAAGACGCGGAACAGCTCGAGGTCGCGGTCGGTGAAGCGCTGGTGGTCGGTGGGGTTGATGACCTCGACGACGCCGAAGACCTCTTCGCGGTGGACGAGCGGGGCGGCCATGAGCGAGCGGGTCTTGATCTTGGTGCGCTGGTCGACGTCGGGGAAGAAGTTGCGGTTGGTCGAGGCGTCGTCGATGCGGACCGGCCGACCGGTGCGGACGACCTGGCCGGCGATGCCCTCGGTGGCGGCGAACTCCATGCCCTCGACGGTGCCCGCGGCCGGGCCGGTGGCGACCTCGAACCGCAGGCGTTGCTTGGCCCGGTCGAGCAGCAGGACCGACGCGCCCTCGGCCTGCAGGACGGTCGCGGCCTGCTCGGCCAGCAGCCGACAGACGGCCATCGCGTCCTGGCCATCGGCGACGGCCTGGCTGGCTCGCATCAGCGCCAGCAGAGCGGGGCGATCGATAGTCGGGGCTTCGGCCGTGGCGGCGGTCATGTGGGGATTATGCGTCATGTTTGGCGTCAATAGCGGCGGCTCGGTCTCGGATTCCCCACAATCATCCCCAAAACACGCTCTCAAGCCGCCTCGCTCCGGGGATTCGGCCGCCCGGGCGTCCCAAAATGCCAGCCCGCCACGTCGCGAGCCGGTTGGCACGTCCTGTGCAACTGATATGCCCGGCAACGGGGCGGAGCGGAGAGAGGCACCCCAAGCCACACCACCCCCAAACCGCACACCCGGTCAGGTGCGGGGGTGACCTCGGGCGACGGCTCAACCCCCAGCCGTCGCTCGTTTCAACCATCGCCACCACCGCCGCCGACCTCACTCGGCGGCGGTGGTTTTGCTGAGCGTCGCTCGATACACTCGCCGATCCTCCGGAGAGGTGGCCGAGTGGCTGAAGGCAACGCTTTGCTAAAGCGTCGTAGTGGGTACCCCCGCTACCGCGGGTTCGAATCCCGCCCTCTCCGCTTCGATTCCGATGCATCGCGGGCATCACCGAGATCGGCGGCCCGTCCTGGCCTTGGGTCGGCGGACTTCCGGTCATGCCCAATCGTGCCCGACGTCCGGGAAACGCAGTGACATGAAACGGGTGGCTTGGTGCGGCTGTCGCACTGTGTGATGGAGTCGAGCAGCTTCGACGTCGGAGCGTGTTTGACGCTTGAGCGCGTCTCGGTTCTGCTGACTGCGGAAGGAGCTGCGTGTGTCGGTATGGGATCGGATCGGTGCTGTCGGCGTGGTGGCCGTGCTCGTGATCGACGACGTCGAGTCGGCGGTGCCGACGGCGCGGGCGCTGGTCGACGAGGGCGTGAGCGCGATGGAGCTGACGCTGCGAACGCCGGTGGCGGTGGAGGCGCTGCGGCGGATCCGAGCGGAGGTGCCCGAGATGATCGCCGGGATCGGCACGGTGTTGACGCCCGACCAGGCGCGTGAGGTCGCCGAGGCCGGCGCCGAGTGCGCCGTGGCGCCGGGGATGAACCCGCGTGTGGTCAAGGCGTCGCTCGACGCGGGTCTGCCGTTTGCGCCGGGCATCGCGACGCCGAGCGAATTGGAGCAGGCGATCGAGTTGGGCTGTCGGGTAGTGAAGTTCTTCCCCGCCGAGCCGCAGGGCGGGCTGACGTACCTCGATGCGATGATGGGCCCGTACCGTCACCTGGGCATCGGCGTGATCCCGCTCGGCGGGCTGAGCCCGAGCAACATGGCCGATTACCTCGCCAACCCACATGTTCTGGGCATCGGCGGGTCGTGGATCGCGCCACGCGACGCGATCGTGGCCGGCGACTGGGCGTCGATCCGCGAACGCGCAGCAGAAGCATCCGCCATCGCGCGCGGCAACGAGAGGAGCGTTGCATGAAGACGGTCGTCACCTTCGGCGAGATCATGGCCAGGATGGCGACGCACGGCCACGCCCGGCTACGTCAGGCCCGGTCGCTCGACGTCACCTACGCCGGCGCCGAAGCGAGCGTCGCCGCGTCGATCGCCATGCTCGGCGGCCGATCGCGCTACATCACCGCCCTGCCCGGCAACGCGCTAGGCGACGCCTGCCTCGACGCCGTGCGATCGATCGGCGTCGACACGTCGCACGTGCTGCGCGTCGACGACGCCAGGCTCGGGCTGTACTTCCTCGAGACCGGCGCCAACCAGCGGCCGAGCCGGGTGATCTACGACCGGGCCGACTCGGCCGTGGCCGTCACCCCGGCCGACGCGTACGACTGGGCCGCGGCGTTCGACGGCGCGGACTGGCTGCACGTCAGCGGGATCACGCCGGCGCTGTCCGAGGTGTGTGCGGACACGACGCGTGTCGCCGTCGAGCGGGCCAAGGCGTCGGGCATGCGGGTGTCGTGCGACCTGAACTTCCGCGGCAAGCTGTGGCGCTGGGACACGTCGGCGTCGGCGCGCGAACTCGCCCGCCGCACGATGGCCGAGATCATGCCGTTCGTCGACGTCGCGATCGGCAACGAGGAAGACTACGGCGACGTGCTCGACATCCACGCCGAGGGCACGGACGTTCACGCGGGCCGGCTGACGATCGACCGCTACCCCGAGGTCGCCCGGCGCGTGGTGGATCGCTACGCCAACGTCTCCCGCGTCGCCGTCACGCTCCGCGAGAGCCGGTCGGCGACGCACAACGACTGGGGCGCGATGCTCTTCGACGCGGCGCAGGACGTGGCGTCGTTCGCGCCGCTCGACGCCGACGGTGGCTACACCCCCTACGCCATCAAGCACATCGTCGACCGCGTCGGCGGAGGCGACGCCTTCGCGGCGGGGCTGATCTTCGCGCTGACCACCGACGAGCTGGCCGAGCCCGCCACCGCCGTCCGCTTCGCCGTCGCCGCCTCGTGCCTGGCGCACTCGATCCAGGGCGACTTCAACTTCGCGACCCGGGCCGAGGTCGAGGCGCTGATGAACGGCTCAGCCTCGGGCCGCGTCGTTCGCTGAATCTCCGCTACACCACAACAAGACCTGTGCCGAGCCCCCGCTCCGCCGCGACGCTCGATTAACATGCTCCGCCCCGTCCTCAGCGGTGCGCACGCGGCGTGTCGTCCAGGACATCCTCGCGAGTATCCCGCCGATGCGCCCACTGTTCGCCGACTTCCCCCGTTTCTGGCAGACCCCCGAGCTCACGCACATCGGCCGCCTCCCGGGCCGGTCCGACCTGATCCCACACGCTAGCGCCGCCTCCGCCCGACGCGGCCACCGCGATCGCAGCCCGTGGTTTCTGCCGCTGGACGGCGCGTGGCGGTTCAAGATGTTCGACCGGCCGGACGCCGTCCCTGC
The DNA here is from genome assembly GCA_039188455.1 of Planctomycetota bacterium. Lineage (GTDB taxonomy): Bacteria > Planctomycetota > Phycisphaerae > Phycisphaerales > Phycisphaeraceae > JBCBUE01. The sequence goes on along the minus strand of JBCCZA010000015.1, from coordinate 20,954 downwards.
CGACGTCACCGCCTCGTCGTGCCGTGATGGCCAGTGGGACAGGCTGCCGGTGCCCAGCAACTGGACGCAGCACGGCTACAGCCACCCGATCTACACGAACGTCGTGATGCCGTTTAAGAACGATCCGCCGATCGTGCCGACGGACAACCCGACCGGTGTGTACCGACGCCGCTTCGACCTGCCCGAGTCGTGGCAGGGGCGGCGCGTGGTGCTGCACGTCGGCGGGGCCGAGAGCGTGCTGTGCGTCTGGGTCAACGACCAATGGGTCGGCATGAGCAAGGACTCGCGGCTGCCCAGCGAGTTCGACGTCACGCCGTTCCTGCGGCCTGGCCGCAACCTGATTACCGCGACGGTGATCCGTTGGTCCGACGCGTCGTACATCGAGGACCAGGATCAGTGGTGGCTGGGCGGCATCTACCGCGAGGTGTTCCTGTACAGCCAGGACCACGCGTACGTCGAGGACATCCACGCCCGCGCCAGCCTCGCCAACGGCTTCACCAGCGGACGGATCGAGGTCGACGTCAAGCTTAATTTCACGAACGAGCCGGCGCGCCCGGTCCACGCCGTCGCCACCCTGCTCGACCCCGATGGCAAGCCGACGCGATCGGTCGGCAAGCCCGTCGCGATCGACAGCGAGTACCACCAACACCGCAACATCGCATCGTTCGCCGCCGACCTGCCGAGCGTCCTGCCGTGGTCGTCCGAGTCGCCCAGCCTGTACACGCTCGCCGTGTCGCTGCACGAAGACGACGGCAAGGGAAAGCCCAAGGCCAAGGCGATCGAGCACGCGGCCTGCAAGGTCGGCTTCCGCAACGTCGAGGTCCGCGACCGCAAGCTGCTGATCAACGGCGAGCCCGTGCTGATCCGCGGCGTCAACCGCCACGAGCACGACCCCGTCACCGCCAAGGCGCTGAGCACCGAGAGCATGGTGCGAGACATCCGGCTGATGAAGCAGCACAACTTCAACGCCGTCCGCAACGCCCACTACCCGCACGACCGCCGCTGGTACGAGCTCTGCGACGAGTACGGCTTGTATGTGATGGACGAGGCGAACGTCGAGGCCCACGACAACTACACCACCATCTGCCGCGACCCGCGCTGGCGGCCGGCGTTCGTCGATCGCGCGGCCAACATGGTGAGCCGCACCAAGAATCATCCCGCCGTGATCGCCTGGTCGCTCGGCAACGAGTCGGGTTACGGCGAGAACCACGACGCGATGGCCGACTGGATCCGCCGGTACGACCCCACCCGCCCGCTGCACTACGAGGGCGCCACCCGCGTGAGCTGGCGGCAAAAGCACTCCGCCGACATCGGTGGCGACACCCACGCCAACAACTTCTTCGGCCCGATGTATCCGCCCATCGCCGACCTGATCGCCTGGTCCGAACGCAACAACGATCAGCGGCCGTGCATCCCCTGCGAGTACTCCCACGCGATGGGCAACTCCAACGGCACCCTCAAAGAGTACTGGGAGGCGTTCGAGAAGTACGACGGCTTGCAAGGCGGGTTCATCTGGGAGTGGATCGACCACGGCCTCGAGCAAACCACCGACGACGGCCAGACGTGGTACGCCTACGGCGGCGACTTCGGCGAGACCATCCACGACGCCGAGTTCGTCTGCGACGGGCTCGTCGGCCCCGACCGCACGCCCCACCCCGCGATGACCGAGTGCAAGAAGCTCATGCAGCCGGTCGGCTTCGGGCCGTACCGCGCTGGCAAGCTCACCGTCACCAACAAGCAGGACTTCACCGACCTCGGCTGGCTGAGCTTCCGCTGGCGGCTGGAGGTGGCCGGCAAAGCGATCGCTTCCGGCACGCTGGCGCCCGATCCCGCCACGGCGTCGCACCGCTCGACGCGTGCCGAACTCACCTTGCCGGACGCCGTGCCCGATGGCGAAGCGTTCGTCACGGTCGAGGCGTTCGCCACCGACAAGACACCGTGGTGCCCGAAGGGTCACGTCGTCGCGTGGGAGCAGGTCGCGCTCGCCAAGCCCAACTCACGGAGAGCCACGCCGACCCAGCCGCTCCGCCGCGGCAAGCCCGGCAGCACCGAGATCCGAGAGACCAAGCAGAAGATCGAGCTGATTCACGAGCCGTCCGGCCTGTCCCTGGCGATCAGCCCACGCAAGGCACGCGTCGCCGGCTTGGGCCTCGATGGGCACAGGCTCGTCACCGATGGGCCGACGCTCAACCTCTGGCGTGGGCCGACTAGTAACGACGGCGTCAAGGGCAAGCCCGAGCAATGGCACGCCGAGTGGAAGCCGCTGGGGCGGTGGTGCAACGCCGGGCTCGACCGGGTGAAGCGCGCCGACGCCGAGGTCCGCGGCGGGGTCACCCGTCGGCGGGATGGCTCGGTCGCGTTCCAGCTCGCCGATCGGTGGATCGCCACCGGCCGCGACGGCGTCGACCGCGCAATCACCCATCGCCATCGCTACACCCTCGACCCGGGCGGCGCGCTCACCGTCGACAACGCCTGCACGATCGACCGCGGGCTGCCCGACCTGCCCCGGCTCGGCGTCATCTGGCACCTAGCCGAGGGATTCTCGGCCATGCGATGGTTCGGCCGCGGGCCCGGCGAGTCGTACCCCGATCGCAAGGTCGGCAAGCCGGTCGGGCTGTATCGCTCGACGGTCGACGACGAGTACGTCCCCTATGTGCTGCCGCAGGAGCACGGCCTGAAGACCGACGTGCGCTGGCTCGAGTTGAAGGACGACGCGAGCGGGCGGACGCTGCGCTGGACACCGCTGCCGGGCACGGCTCAGCCGCGCGGGCTGGCGTCGTGCGTCGATGGCCTCTGCCTGTTCTCGGCGAGCCGTTACACCCCCGCGGACCTCACCGCGGCGTATCACACGCACGAGCTGACGCCGCGCGACGAGACCATCCTCTGCCTCGACCACGCCCACCGCGGCCTCGGCACGGCCAGCTGCGGGCCCGACACGCTGCCGACCTACAAGGTCCCGCCCGGGACGTACCGGTGGAGCTACCGCCTGACGGTTGCTTGAGCCGTGGCAGGCGAGATGACGCGACCGGCGGCTTAGTCTTCGCGGGTCGTGACCGCCAACACCGCCGAGCCCATCGTTCCGCCGGGCTTGTCGAACGCGATGCTGATCTGGTTTGCCTCGCGCAACGCGTTGGCCGGCAGCGGAATCTGCGTGTAGCCGAAGTAGCCCTCGTCGCCGAATCGGCTCAGGTCGTGAGTCACCGATCGGCCGTTGATGTCGATCGTGACGGACGAGCCCAGCCCGGCCGCGTCGCCGCGGTGCATCGACAGGCGGAGCTCGGCGGCCTCGACGTCCGCGTTCTCGACACCGGGCGTCTCGATCGTGAAGGCGATCGGTGATCCCGCGTTCGGGATCGCCGTGTCCGCCCCGTAGTAACGCCGCTCGGCGAGCGTGCCGCGCGGGACGGGCGGGCGGCCGAAGCGAACGACGACCATCGACGTCTCGGCCACGTTGACCGGCAGACCGCTCGGCCGACGGACCGGCTCGTCCGAGTAGATCAGCTCGCCCTTGGAGTAGTACATCCGCTTCTGACGGATCGAGGCGATCGGGGCGTTGACATCGAGCTTGAGATCGACCGCGGCTCGATCCTCGGTCCCGTTGTACATCGCGATGTGCAGGGTGTCGCCGTCCAGCACGGCGTGCTGTAGGAAGCCGGGGTCGTTGCTCGAGACGGGCACGCGCCGACCCGCGAAATCGCTCCATAGCCGCATGACGTCGTACGACGCGGTTCGGTAGAACTCGCCGTTCTCGTCGTGGGCCCAGACGCCGCGCGTGCTCGTCGGGTTCCAGTGGACGAAGCCGAGCATGAACGGCACGACCAGGTCCAGCTGCTCGGGCCGATCGAGGAAGCGGAGCCAGTACGGGCTGATGCCCTTGGCGATCACCCACTCGCGGCCGTCGGCGGTCGACTTGGCCGGCTCGCCGTAGACGCCGAACTCGGAGAACACGAGCGGGAGGACGCCGTCGGTGGTCTGCATGTGGCTCTGGATCATGTCGAGCCGTGCGTCGAGGTAGCCGTGCGGGTCGCCGGGGCCGTAGACCGCCGGGTCGTACGCGTGGTAGGAGAAGAAGTCGAGGTGGTCGGCGGTCCCGTCGTGGAAGCGCTGGAAGTCGCGCCACCGGCCGAAGCCGTTCGCCTCGAAGACGGGCCAGGCGGCCGTCGGCCCGCCGATCTTGACGTCGGCGTCGACGCGCTCGTGCACGGCGTCGGCGATCGTGTTGTGGAAGTCGATCAGCAGGCCCCACCCGTCGGAGTCCGGGTCGCTGTGGAACGGCCACTCGTAGGTGATGTCCGACTCGTTCTTGACCTCCCACCAAGTGGCTGTCCGCCCGGAGTCGGCGATCTGGTCGTTCAGGTAGTCGACGACGAGCTCGGCCGCGGCGTCGAAGTCGTCGGGCGCGCCGCGCGTGTTTTGCTGGCCGGGGATGTCGGCGGCCATGAAGCTCGGCCAGTTGTCGAAGCACATCGCGAATCGCAGGTCGGGGTCGACGGCGGCGTAGCTGTCGTTGTCGAACGCATCGAAGAACAAGGCGTCGTGGTAGCCCGGGCGGTTGGGATCCTCGCGCAGCTTGGGCTCGATGTTCTGCCCGTACCGCGTCTCGAGCGCCGGTGCGAACTTGAACATCTGTCGACCCTGCTGGAAGCCGAGCGCGTCGAGCTCTTCCTGGTAGTAGGGATACCGCTCGTTGCCGGGCTGGGAGTAGATGCGGAAGTACTTGGTGCGATCGAGCTCGGAGACGCCGCCGATGCTGCGCCAGTGGCGGGTGGAGACGGTGACCGTAACGGGCTGGCGGGGGCGATCCTCGCCGACGCCGATGTAGGGCGATGGGTCGAACTTGGACGACAGGCCGCGGGTCTCGAGACGGATCAGCTCGGGCTTGGCCGCTCCGGTGAAAGCGAGCGTGGCGGGGGCGTCGCCGTTAAACGAGAGGGTCTGCGGGCGGATCAGGATGCCGTCGCCGTAGCGGATCCACTTGACCGGCGATGTCTGCCCGTCTTGAACGAGCACGATCTTGTCGGTCTTGTCCATCTGCTTGCCGACAATCCACAACGCGTTGAAGTAGCTCCACAGCCGATCGATGTGTTCGGGCAGCGCGACCTGTGGGTCCGGGCCCTGCGTCGCGTGCTCGATGGGGATGACGATCTGTCGGAGGACCGGGTCGATGAGGTTGACGTTCTCGGCATACTTGGCGTCGCTGCGATCTGCGAGCTCGAACAACAGCCGGTGGTTCTCGCGCGCCTCGGCGAGCTGAGCGGCGAGGTTTGGCGACTGGGCCGACACGGCCGGCGTGATGCCAAGGCCGACGACGATCGCGGCCAGGGCCAGCAGCAGGGGCGACGAAGCAACAGCGCAGAAAACGGATCGAAACATGGAGGCCACCGGTTTGGGGAGCAAACGCGAATCAAAGGGTGCGCCGAGACAAGACGCATCTCGACAGCTTAAATACTTCACCTCCCGGGGTAAATGAATTTTCACCCGCTAAACCGTCAACAATCCGTCAACGCGAAGCGTCAGCCCTTCACGGCACCGAGCTGGATGCCCTTGACGAGGTAGCCCTGCAGGATCATGAACACGATGATCATCGGGAGGATGGACAGCGTGATCGCGGCCATGAGGATGTTGGTCTGCTGGCCCTGCGACGAGTCGAAGAACAGCAGGCCGACTGGCAGGGTGTAGCGATGGGTCGACTTGAGCATCACCAGCGGCCAGAAGAACGACTGGTAGTTGCCGATGAAGGTGAAGATCGCGAGCGTGATCAGGCCCGGCCGAGCAAGGGGGAGGATGACGTCGGTGAACAGCCGCCACTTGGAGGCGCCGTCGATCTCGGCGGCCTCGTCGAGCGAGGCGGGGATCGTGAGCATGAACTGGCGGAGCAGGAACGTGCCGAAGGCGGAGAACGCCGCGGGGATGATCAGGCCGGCGTAGGTGTCGACGAGCCCGAGCGTGATCATGATCTGGTAGTTGGGGATCATCATCACAAGGCCCGGCAGCATCATGGTCGACAGGTAGAGCAGGAAGACCTTGTCGCGGCCTGGCCACTTGAGCCTGGCGAAGCTGAACGCCGCGAGCGCCGAGGTGAACACCTGCAGGAACGTCACGCTGGCGGCGACAAACAGCGAGTTCCAGTACCACCGTGCGTAGTGGATGCCCTGGAACTGGATGCGGTCGGCGTCGTCGCCGAGGCCGAAGAGGATCGCGTAGTTCTTCCACTGGAACACCGACGGAATCCAGGACTCGAGCCCCACCTCTTCGAGCGGCTTGAGGCTGGTGAGCACCATCCAGATGAACGGCAGCACCATCGTCGTCGCGACCACCGCCAGCAGGATGTGCAGGCCCGACGACGTGATCAGCCGCTTGGAATCGGCGGAGACGCGGCTGGGATGCTTGGCGTCGGGCTTAGTCGTTGACATAGCGGTTCCCGAACTTCCAGTTGAACATCGTGACGACGAAGACGAGCCCGAACAGCGTCCACGTGATCGCCGAGGCGTAGCCGAGCCGACCGGTCTCGAAGCCCTCGAGGTAGACGAAGTACGACAGCGTGGTCGTCGCGCCGGCGGGGCCGCCCTGAGTCATGGTGCGGGCCATCTCGAAGCCGCCCTGCAGGCCGTGGATGACGGCCATGACGACGATGAAGAACGTGACCGGCCCCAGCTGCGGCCAGGTGACGTTCCAGAACTTGGCGACCGGCCCGGCGCCGTCGATCTCGGACGCCTCGTAGAGTTCCTGCGGCACGCCGGCCAGGCCGGCGAGGTAGAGCAGCATGTTGTTGCTGCCGATCGCGGCCCAGAAGCCCATCATCATCAGCGCGGGCTTGGCCCAATAGATGTTGTCCAGCCACTTGGGTGGCTCGAGGCCGGTCACATCGGCCGCGGCGGCGGGCAGGCCGGCGAACACGATCGAAAAGCCCAGCAGGATGAATTGGCCCACCATCAGCACGGCCGAGATGAGCAGAGCGCCGCCGATGCCTTGCCCGCTCGTCCCCGACCGGAAGATGCGAGGCATGGCCAGCGGCATCGCCACCAGGCAGATCACCGCCGCCGCCACCGCGATCAACGCAATAACTTGCAACGCTCCGTACGGCAGCCACGCGATCATCGGCAGGCTTCCCAGGAGGCAGGGCAGCAGCAGCAGCACGCTCGCGATCGCCATCGCGACCCCGCCGAGTTCGCCGTCGAACCACCACAGCAGGAGCCGACGCACGCCGATCGCGAGCAGGCCGAGCATCAACACGAACATCACGACGCTCAACACCTGCATGGCGAAGGGCGCAGCGTTCACGCCCGACGTCAACGCTTCAAGCACCGGCGTGAGCGCGCCGTTGATCGGACCGGTGTACGGGTTGTAGAGGTTCTTCCACAGCACGAACGTCGCGACGCCTGCCGTGAAGTGCGGGAGGTAGAACAGCGTGCGGTAGACCGTCAGCCCGCCGACCGCGCCGGTGATGAGGATCATCCCCGCGAGCCCACCGATGAGCAGCGTCATCGCCGACGCGCCCGCGCCGACCATCACCAGGATCCCGGTGCCGGCGATCAGCCCGGCCCCGCCGATGATCCACGCCGCATTGCGCTTCCCGCCGCCGCGCAGGTCCTGGCTCAGCAGCATGGCCGCCACCAGCGAGCCGGCGATGCCGAACGGGATGCCCATCATGAAGAACAGCGTGTTGCCGAAGAACCGCCAGAAGTCTTCTTCTCCCAGGAGCCGAACGAAGTTCTCGATCCCCACGAACCGCAACGGCTCGTCCTTGAACTTGTTGTGCAGCCGCAGGTCCCAGTTGGTGAATGCGAGCACCAACGCGAAGATCAGCGGCAGCAGCGTGAACGTCAAGAACCCGAGGATGTTCGGCCCAAGAAAGGCAAGGCCTCGCGCCAAGTCCTTCAAGCTGCGGCGATTCGCGCTGGCGCTCAAGACGAACCCTCCCGAGCGGCCGCGTCGCCGACCGACACCTCGCCAACCGTCGCCCAGCCCATATCGAGGTAGTAACGGCGGTGGAACGGGTTGGCGATCCACTCGACGGGGATGGGCTTGCCTTCGGCCCGATAGGCGTCGATCTTCTTCTGGGTCTCGACCGCCTGCTGGTAGTGTTCCATCAGCGTGGGGCTCTCGCGGACCGTCGCGGCGATCTGCTCATTGATCTCTTCCTGGAGCTCGGCCGCGGCCTCTTCGGGCGTCGCGAGCTGCGGACTGGACATAACCTCACCCAGCGCACTGTTGGCCAAGCGAGCCACCGTTGCCTGGGCGATGTACGGGCTGATCGACTCGGCGATCGCTCGTTCCTGAGCCGCCTGGTGCGTCGGGGCGTGCACGTCCCACTCATTGGGCCAGTCCGGCGGATGGTCGAAGGCCTCGGACTCGGCGAAGACAGGGTTGGGCGGCAAGGCGTCGGCGTCGGCGACGATCTGGTTGTTGTACGACTCGCTGGCCAGGTAGGCAAGGAACAGCACCGCGAGGTCCTTGTTCCGTCCCCCGCGATAGATCGCCGCCGCCCGCGTGGCGATCAGGTCGTTGCCGTAACCGCCCTTGGGCACGGGGTAATAGCTCAGCTTGATGTCGGGCGGCTCGGCGAACTCGCGCATGCGGATCAGCGCCCAGCGGCCGGTGGTGATCATCGCGTATCGGCCATCGACAAACAGCGGGAACTCCGCGCTGCCGTAACCCGACTGGACCGTGAGCGACGACGCCTCGGCCGCCGTCGGCATGATGTTGTCTTCGTAGGTCCACTGACGGCACTTCGAGAGCACCCAGGCGTAACGCGGGTCGTCGGTCGTCGCGGCGGTCAGGGTCTCGTTAAAGATCGAGAGGCCCTTGGATCGGTGCAGCATGATGACGAAGCGAGGGCCCGACCAGCTCAGCATGCTGTTGACAAAGAAATGCGTCTGCCGCTCGCCCGGCTCGTTGGCACGCTTCACGTACTCCCTGCCGAGGCGCTCGAACTCCTCGACCGACCACTCGCGACCCGGCGGCTCGAGCCCGACAGCGGCGAACGTCGCCGGGTTCGACCACATCGAAAGGATGCCAACGTTGCAGGGAAACCCGTACTGTCGCCCATCGCGGGTGAGCGACGGTTCGAGGGCGGGATAGGTCTGATCGATGCCGAAGCCCAAGCGGGCGGCCTGGTCGGTGACATCCTCTAGAACGCCCAGGGCGTGCATCTGGCCGATGTCGCAGTCCATGATGTCGCCGGCGACCCCAGCGATGCTCTGGATGACTTTCTTGCTCGCGTCGCTGCTGGCCGTGTCGAGGCGGAGCTCCAAAATGGGCCGGCCGTCCTCGGTCACGTGGCCGTGCTCGACCAGCCAATCGTGAAAGCCTTCGACCTGAGCGATCCGAGCCGGGTTGCGGTCCGTGACCCAATACAGCACCGGGACGTCGCTGCGCAGGTCTGGCTCGGTCACGGTCGTGACCACGCCCGCCCCGAGCAGGACGAGGAATGACGCCAAAAAGATGTACTTCATGAAGCGATCCGAGGAAGCCGAACCGCCAGAGGATACCCGGAATCGTTTACATGGGGGCTTCGATCTCGGTGGTGAGGATCATGGTGCTGACCCGCCCGCCATCGTCGGGGAACGTCACCGAAACGTTGGTTGTCGGCTCTAACTCACTTGAAGATAATGGAATAACGATCGTGCCGAAGAAGTCGGAACGGTTGGCCTGGTCGTAGCCCGGCCAGTCGTCGGGGACGTCGACCGCTCGTCCATTGACCAGCAGCTCGGGCGACTTGGACATGCCCGGCTTGCGACCCAGGCTCATGCGCAGCGTCGCACGTCCCTCGCCTGTCGGCACGTCGTTGAATTCAAATTCGATCGGCTCGCCGGCCTTGATCTCCTGCAGGTAGGTCCTGCTGTAGTGCGGCCGCGACACGGCCTTGGTCGTCCGCTCGATCGGCGTGTCCAGGTCGTACCGCAGCACCACCGCCTCGTGCGGGGCGAGCGTCAGCTCGGTCACCGCGCCCGCGACGTCCTCGTCGGTGTAGATCGCGGCCTCGCCGACGGGCACCGATAGACGCCGGATGTTCGTCCTGCTGACCCCCGACAGGTCCGTCGCATGGACCAGCTCGACGTCGCGAGACTCGCTCTCGAGATTATTCAGGCAGATGTAGACCTGATCGCCATCCACGAAGACGTGGGCGTAGAGGTCCGGGTCGCTCGTCGTCACGACCGCACGATCACCCTGCACGCCCTTCCAGAGGTCGTAGAAGCGGAACTTCTCGGTCGGCAAGAACGCCGTGACCCGGCCGTTCTCGACGGAAGACTTGTCGGGCCGCCAGAGGTCGACGCCGTATGGCTCAAAGTCGTTGTCCGGGCTCTTGTAGAACCAGGGGCTCTTGGTGGTGACGAACGGGATCGCGATGAGGAGACGATCCTGACGATCCATTAGGCCGAAGGTGAGGTGATTGAGGCTGTTGAGGTGAGCCGAGGCGGAGGCGGGGGTGTAGCCCTTGCCGAAGCCCTTGGGGATGTCGCCGAACTCGGTAATCGCCAGCGGCTTGGGTTCGCCCCACTTGATGTAGCCGTAGGTCTCGACGAGGTCGAGGATCGCTTCGACGTTGCTGCCAGAGCGGCGGTTGTCCTGGCCGGTGACGTTGGTGCCGTCGTAGGGATGAACGGAGATGCCGTCCATGTGCTCGCCGGCGACATCCATAAACATCTTCATCCGGCTGTTCCAGTGGCCGAAGTCCCACAGCTCCATGGAGGGCCAGGCGCTCGAGTAGCCAAGGATCTGGGTCTCGATCCCGCGTCGGTCGAACTCACGCCCCATGGCCGCAAAGAACTCGGCCATGTCGCGGCGGACGGCCTCTTGGTCCTCGCCGAAGTCCTTAGCGTGGACGAACGGCTCGTTCATCGGCTCATAGAACAGCGGCCGATTCTGGTCGGTGTACATCAGCTCGAAGTAGTCGGCCGCGAAACGCGCAGCGTCTTCGTGATCACCACCGAAGATGTAAGCCGTGCGCGGGTGCTCGGTGACGATCCGCTTGTTGGTGTGATAGGCGGCGTTCGTGTTGCCCAGCTTCTGGCCACGCCGATCGGGGGCGAGCGCTTCGAGCATCTCCCGCGTCGGGTATGGCGGGCCGCCTCGGTAGTAGTTGAACGGGCTGTTGAAGAATCGACCGAAGCCGACGCCGTATTCGTCCACGAGCAACGCCGCGTCCTCGGGCATGAACGCCTCGGTGCCGGCGTAGTCGCTGTGAACATTGATGAACTTGCCTCGATCGAGTGCGCTCACCTCGCCGAGGAACCGCTGCGTGGAGAGGTCGATGGCAACGCTGACCGGCTCGGCAGACAGAGGCGTTAACGCAGCCGCAGCCAAAACTAGTGTGGCGGCGGACATTCGCGCCCAAGAGCGATACGTTCGAGGCGTCGGCATGAACTGTTCCTGGACGGATTCGCAAAGAAACGCCTGAGGCAACAGCAAAGAACACGCTTGAAGGCGAACACACCCAAGCTTTACGCCATCTTAAATGGCGAGGCACGATCGTTTTCGTCATCGCAGAGCAAACGACGTGACCAGCTAATCACCCCAACCGTAGAAGCTTATTTACCCGGCAAAATGGGCCTGAGGCTTTCGCCAGTCACCTTGTCAGAGTTGCCCAAAGCGACAATCTGCTGTCCGCGACGCGTCTCGCGGGGGACCCACTCGTCGTTTTCTGCCATCTCGATGGTGGCGACCAGCATCATGTCCGCCCTCTGCAGAGGGCCCGCCTCGCCGAGAGGGACTTTTGTCCCGATCGGATACTTCGTCAGGACCGCGTGGGCATCATCGGAGAATTTCTCAAGATAAGCGATGAATACGCCATTCTCGTCGCCGGACGTATGGCTCTCGAACGTTTGGGCACGGACCACGGTACTGCCATCGGGCATGACCACCGGAGAGATCGCGTTGCCCGGCACCGGCACAAGTTCTTTGGCCTCAATGTCGTAAAAGTAGACATCGACGTATTGGGGCCCAGAGGTGCCGAATCCCCGCGTCAAGACCATGTAACCAGCGACAACGATCGCAACCACGATCACGACGTACGAAATCCAGCCATTCGAGACTTTTGACCAGACCGACATCAAAAACCTTCTTTCACGTTGATGACCTGCTTGCGTGAATACGCCACAGACGGTCAGGGCTTAAATGAAAATTGGGGCGTGAGGAGGAATCCTCACGCCCCATTCTGATCTGACAGGAGTATGACTACTTGTAAGCGTTCCAGAGCGATCGGCCGTCACCACGCGAGGTATTGGTGAAATTCGGGTTCAGCGTATCTTGGAACTTCATCATCTTGCCATGGCCATCCGCGAAAGCAAAGTTGACGCGGTAGTCGTTGGGGTCTTCACCGGCAGCGCTGCCCTGCTCGTAGCCGTAGAGCACGTTGAGATCGCCAGCGGCCCAGCCGCCACCGATGACAGGCCAGTTGTAGCCACGCGCGCCATTGATCTCGAACGGTGCCACGGTGCTGCCATTGTCCCAACCGCAGAAGAAGCGAGCTCGGAACTGGGGGGCGTATGCGATCGTGTTTGAAGCTTCCGCCAGATCGCCAATCCGCAACGAGAACCCTTCGCTGTTGGTCGGGGCTCTGTTGGCATCCACGGCCTGGTCCGTCGAGAGGCCCGTGCGATTCTGCGTATGCCAGTTGAGGCCCACACCGTCGGCACCCATGTTGTTTTCGAGCTGCGAGGCCGTCGGAGCTCGGTTGATTCCGTAGCTTCGCTGCTGACCATCCCAAGCCAATTCCTGGCTATCGAGAGGCGACTCCCACATCGTCATGTCGACGTTGTTGTCGTAGATGTACTGCGTGTTCCAAGCCTGTTCTTCCCCGTAAGCCACGCCCTGCAGGTAGGGGATCAGCAACTCGGAGATGTCCGAGCCGTTCGCGTTGCCAGGTCCATTCAGGATCAGAGGGAAGCGGCCTTCGAAATCTACTTGATACGCCGCATTAGCAGTCGCGATTTGCCGCAAGTGCGTCAGGTCTTGAGTGAGACGTGCCGTGTGTCGCGCGGCCCCCAATGCAGGCAGCAAGATCGAGATGAGTAGACCGATGATGCTGATGACAACCAACAACTCAATCAGGGTAAACCCGGCGTAACGTGAGAGTGGGTGAGAACGTCTCATGAGTAGTCTCCGAAGTGAGCGAAAGGCGAGAGTCAGACCGTCGATTTGGACGAACAGATGGTGAACTACTTAATCAGTATGTCGGCCAAATAGGACGATGTCAACCCCATTTCAAGGCAAAACCGCATTGCAGATTGTTAAATACGAGGCTAAGGCAATTTGCAACAACTATTTAGAGATTTCTATGGCGGCGAGAGCCAAACTGACGCATGGAGTACTACGTTGTGCGGGTCGCCAGGGTTTGGCGACCCGCATCTCGAGTTCATACAAGGGCTTGAGAACACTTTCGCCCCCTGGGGGCGAGTGCATCTAGCCAAAGCCGGCCGCCTCAAGCACCTCCGAGCCTCGGAGAGCTGATGTAACTCATTACACTGGCGTCTATTGCCTCGGCACGACACGTTCCCGCCGACAGGTCCGACCCACCTTTTCCAAACCGCCGATGCCCATCACGCTCAAAGACATCGCCGAGCGAGCCCAGGTCAGCCAGGCGACCGTTTCGATCGCCATGGGCAGCGCGGGCCGGATCTCCGACGACACCCGCAGCCGGATCCTACGGATCGCCGAGGAGATGGGCTATCGCCCCAACCTTCTGGTTCACGGTATTCAGAAAGGGCGCACCGGCACGATCGGCGTGCTGACTCAGATCTCGGGCGATCCTTTCGAGGCCAAGCTATTCAACGGCGTGCACCGAGGGCTTGTGGAAGCCGGCTGCGTCCCGATCGTGCTGATGCCGCTGGAGTCCGTGTCCGTTCTGGATCAAATTCACATGCTGATCGATCGGCGGGTCGATGGACTGATCCTCAGGCCGGCGGCCGAGGCGATGTGGGAGCGCCACATCGACGAGGCGATCGATCGAGATGTCCCGGTGGTGGCGATCGACATCGAACCGCAGGCGGAAACGCCTCACGTCGACTTCATCGGAACCGACGACATCGGCGGGGCCAGGCTCGCCGCTGAGCGTCTGATCGATGCCGGGCACCGGCGGATTGCGGTGATCACGTCGGGCACGTTCCCCGACCCGATGCTGCTCCGCTCCGAAGGATTTGAGGCGCGTGTCCACGAGTTCCCCGACACCCACTGCGTGGTGACGCACGTCCCTTGGTCGTCGGGCATCACGGGCTACGAGGAGGCGAAGCGGGTGCTGGCGATGGAGCCGCGGCCGACCGCGATTTTCGTCACGATCGATGCCTTGGCCGGCGGCGTGTACCGAGCCGCGCGCGAAGCTGGGCTGGCTATCCCGCGCGACCTATCGGTGATCGGTTTCGCGGATAACCCGATCGCAGAACTGCTCGACCCCACGCTATCGACGATGCGTCAGCGGCCACGAGAAATCGGTGGCCGAGCTGCGAGGCTGCTCATCGAGCGGATCGGGGAAGGGGAGGTGCACGGACCTCGGAAGCGGATTCTGATCGAGCCTCGACTGATCGAGCGAGGATCGGTCGATGTCGCCCCGGCCAACGCCGACTGACCGCCCTGCTCGCCCTAGCCCGCGGTTACTGCGGACCGCGGGCTAAATTGAGTTCGCGCCGCGACCCACGCTCCGGCGGATGGTGCTTGACACCCTGAGAACGCTGCGTTCAACTGATTCGCCGCAAGCGGTTGTCCGTCAAGCGCCGCAAGGCGACAGCTCGCCGAAGCGTTAGCTCATTCAAGCGCCCGCATACGAAGGCCAAAGAGGCCTCGGCTGGCGCTGCTAGTTTGCAGCATGAGAGGTTTTGCGTGCCCACCGATCCCACAACGACCCTCCGCCACGATACTAGCGAGGCGAAGCCAACAGCCGACGGCCCGACCGGCCGCTTCGTCCCGACATGGGAGTCGCTCACGCAGTGGCAGATCCCCGACTGGTACCGAGACGCCAAGTTCGGGATCTTCATCCACTGGGGCGCCGCGTCCGTGCCGGCTTACCAGACCGAGTGGTACCCCAAGCACATGTACAAGCGTGGTCACGACATCTTCGACCACCACGCCCGTACCTACGGCGATCAGAAGACGTTCGGCTACAAGGACTTCATCCCGCAGTTCCGAATGGAGAACTGGGACCCCGAGGCATGGGCGGACGTGTTCCAGGCGTCCGGTGCCCGCTACGTCGTCCCGGTGGCGGAGCACCACGACGGCCTCGCACTGTATCGCTACAGCGGCTCGCGTTGGACGTCGCTGGATGTCGGCCCGAAGCGTGATCTCATCGGCGACCTCGGCCAAGCCATCCGCCGCACGCCGATGAAGTTCGGCGTCTCGTCGCACCGAGCCTACAACTGGCGCTTCTACACTTACGAGGACGACTTCGACACGACGCTGCCCGAGTTCAGCGACCTCTACGCCGAGCCGCACGACCCCGAGGCGCCGGCCAACGATGCCTTTCTCAATGACTGGCTGCAGCGGTGCGTCGAGCTGGTCGACGGATACGAGCCAGACCTGGTCTGGTTCGACTGGTGCATCGGCTGGCCCGAGTTCGAGCCGTATCGCCGCCAATTCGCGGCTCACTACTACAACGTGGCCGATCGGTGGGGTAAGGAAGTCGTCGTCAACTACAAGGAAGAGGACTTCGCGCCCGGCACCGGTGTCTGGGACATCGAGCGTGGCCAGCTCGACGAGATCCGCCCCGACTTCTGGCAGACGGACACCTCCATCTCCCGCAACGGCTGGGCCTACAACTCCGACCCGGACAACAAGAGTGCCGGCTCGCTCATCCACGACCTGATCGACATCGTCAGCAAGAACGGCTGCCTGCTGCTCAACATCGGTCCGACGCCCGACGGACGGATCACCGAGGAGCAGGAGCAAGTGCTGCGCGACATGGGCAAGTGGCTGTCGATCAACGGCGACGCGGTCTACGGGACGAGCCCGTGGCGGGTGTTCGGCGAGGGCCCGACGCGCGTCAAGGCCGGGACGTTCCAAGAGAAGGCCAACGCCGGGTTCACGCCCGAGGACGTGCGCTACACCCGCAAGGGCGACACGCTGTACGCGACGCTCTTGGGCGTGCCGGCAGAGCGTGATGCGCTGTTGCGAGCGCTGGGCAGCCACGTCCGCCTGCTGCCCGGCGAGATCGAGGGCGTGTCCGCGCTCAGCCACGATCGGCCGCTGACATGGAAACGCAAGCCCGAAGGGTGCTGGGTGGAGCTGCCGACCGACCTCGCCGCCGAGCACGCCGTGGTGTTGAAGATCGACACGGTCCCGCCGGAACGCCCGAAGCGCACGGCCGACGCCGCGGGCTCGCACACCGCGGACATCGACTCGGCCGACGGCTGAGCGACGGACGGGAAGCGTCCGCGAGCGGGATCACGATGTGCCGTACTCGGCAGAGCTTCAACGGGGTCTTGCCGCGATCGTGCGCGACCGCGATCAGCCCATGCCGTAGTCGCCTACCTCGAGACCCACTTGATCGCCGGCCAAGCGTTGCCATCCCGTCATCGACTCGAATAGCGAGTCGATGACGCCGCGATGGCGTTCCAGCGCACCGGGCTCGAGCGCGAGGTCGTCGGTCTCGAACGGGTCTTCGGCCGTGTTGAACAGCTGCCAACGACCTAGATGGGGGTAAAGGATCAGCTTGTGCGTGCCGTCGCGGCACATCCGCTGGTAGTGGCGGTATGCGGTGAAGACCGTCTCGTGCGGCCGCGAGGCGGCGTCCTGCATCGCTGCCACCAGCGATGGGAACTGGACCGTTTCGGGCAGCGGGACACCCGCGAGCTCGCAGAGCGTGGCGTACGTGCTGTGCTGATACACCAGCTGATCGCGACACACCCCCGCCGGCACGCCAGGACCGGCGAAGATCAGCGGGACCCGCACCGAGTGGTCGTACATGTTCTGCTTGCCCATCAGGCCGTGCTCGCCGACCGCCAGCCCGTGGTCCGCGGTCCAGACGACGATCGTGTTGTCGGCGAGGCCTAAGGCCTCCAGTCGATCCAGCGCTCGTCCGATCTCTGCGTCCATGTGCGACAAGATCGCGTAGTACTCGCGGCGGTGCGTGCGGACGGCGTGTTCGGTCCTAGGCCACGGCGCGAGCTGCTCGTCGCGCAGCGCGTGATCGCCCTGATCGAACGGGTGTTCGGGCAGGTAGTTCGGCGGGAGCTCGATGTCGTCGACGGGGTAGAGGTCGAGGTACTCGGTCGGCGCCTGCCGGGGGTCGTGCGGGGCGTGCATGGCGCAATACGCGAGAAACGGCTCGTCCGGCGAGTTCGCCCGACGATCCAGGTACTCGATCAGCCCGTTGGCCCAGCGCGTCGAGCTGTGCTCGTAGCCGGTCGGGTCGACCGATCGGTCGCACGCGAACCAGTGGCCCTTGCGAGAGCGATCGTCGGGCGTCCACTCGTTGCCCGGTGCGGGGCGCAGATACGCCGACTGCGTCGGGTCGCCCTCGGGGACGAGCTTGCGGAAGTCGAACGGCGTCGAGCCCCACATGCCCGGCCCGTCCGGCCCGTGCTCGGCGAAGCAGCGCTCCTGCGTGTTCCCAAAGTTGTGCCACTTGCCCACGCAATAGGTGTGATAGCCGGCGTCGCCAAACGCCTCGCCGAACAGCGGATAGTCGCCGCAGCTATCGCCCCCGCAGCGGTAGAGCATCCGTCCGGTCAGCAGCATGGCTCGGCTGGCGATGCACACAGCGCCGGTCCACGACCCCTGGTGATGAGCGTGCGTGAAGGCCGTGCCGCGGGCGGCCAGCCGATCGAGGTTCGGCGTGTGCACCTCGGGGTTGTTCAACGCCCGCAGCGACCGATGCGTTTGGTCGTCGGCGACGAACACGAGCACGTTCGGCTGGCTGGGGCTGTCCTGGCTTCCCATGGTGGTGGCTTCGCGTCCGAGCGACGGCTTTAGTTCGAGTCCAGGTAGTCCTCGAACGTATCGGGCAGCCGTTCGAGATAGCTACGCAGCTCCGCCTGCATCTCGGCGAGCTTCGCGGCGTGCGCCGGGTCGTCCGCCAGGTTGTCGCCCTCGAGCGGGTCGGTCTTGAGGTGATACAGCTGGTCGGCGTCGAAGTAGTTGTCGAACCAGGCCGCATCGGGGTTGCGCTGGCCGCGCTCGAAGCGGTGCCCGCCGGGGGCCATGCCCATCTGGTAGTAGCGAGCATCGGGATCGATCTGGAAGTTCGGGTTGTTCTTGGTCCACGGCCACTGCTCGTTCATCCGCTCGAACTCGGCGACGTGATCGGCCATCCGCTCGTCGAGCGTGCGCTCGAGGCTGGGCGGCACGCGGAACGCGATGTACTTCCACTCCGGCGTCGACACCGCACGCACCAGGCCGATCTCGGTGTAGACCGAGTCGCGGATCGAATCGACGTCGCCGTCTACCAGCGGCAGCCAGCTGTGCCCGTCGAGCACCATGTCGCTCGGCGGGTCGATCCCGGCGGCGTCGAGGATGGTCGGCGCGAAGTCGGTGTTCTGCGTTAGGGCGTCGACGACCTGAGGCTCGATCCGGCCCGGCCAGTACGCCAGCGTCGGCGTGATCAGCCCGCCCTCATACAGCGTACCCTTGCTCTTGTCGGCCATGCCGTGGTCGTTGAAGTAGATGACGAGCGTGTTGTCCGCGATGCCCAGCTCTTCGAGCTTGGTCAGGATCGCGCCGATGCCGTCGTCGAGCCAGAGCGCCATCGCGTGCTTCTCATCGACGCCCGCCTCGGCGAGCCGCTCGTAGATCGTCTCGCGTGGCGGCATGATCCCGGTGATCGGCTCGGGCAGCAGGCCCTCGCCCGAGATCCGCGGGTCGGCCTCGCGAAGCGACTTGTTGGGGTCGGGCACGTGGTTCAACGTCGTCGCGAAATACAGGAAGAACGGCTCGTCGCGGTTCTCCTCGATGAAGCGCAGCGCCGCGTCGGTCAGCCACTCCATGTTGTGCTCGTCCATGCCGGTGTTGACCAGCTTCTTGTCGTCGACCAGGTTGCCGCGGTAGACGCCGTCGGCGTAGTCGAAGCCGAACGCCTTGATGTCGTGGGCGATGCTGTCGTGGTTCTCTTTGAGGATGGCGGCGATGGCCGGGTCGGACGGGTCGCTGCCGGGGGCCGGCGGGTTCTCCCACTTGCCGACACCGTTGATGTGCCACTTGCCGACGAAGCCGGTGCGGTAGCCGTTGGCCTGCAACACGCGGGGCAGGGTCGGCTGGTCAGCGGCGAAGCCGATGTTCCACAGCACCCGGCGGACGCCCTCGGTGGTCGTTTCCTTATTGAAGAAATCGATGCTGCACCGGCTGGCGAACTGCCCGGTCATACAGGTGTATCGGCTGGGCGAGCAGACGCTCGAAGCGACGTAGTTCTTCTCAAACACGACGCCCTCGCGGGCCATGCGGTCGAAGTTCGGCGTCAGCGCTTCGCCTTCGAGGTAGCCCAGCTCCCGGTTCTTCTGGTCGTCGGTAATGATGAAGACGATGTTGGGGCGCTTCGGTGTTGCCTCCGCTTCTTCGGCCGGGGCCGAATTATGTGGCTGAGCCTGGGCTTGGGGGGCTGGGTCGGCGTCGTTTGTGGTGCAGCCCGACACGAATGCGGCCACCAAAGCGATCGTAACTACAGCGAGGTTTACGTGTATCCGGTCCGTTAGCTGTGGCGTTTTGTTTGTCATGCTCGTAGTTCCTGAAGCCGCCTTGGGCAGTAGGCGGGGCCGCAGCTGGCTACCCGCGTAGAGAAATGGTGAGG
This sequence comes from Planctomycetota bacterium, assembly GCA_039188455.1. Classification (GTDB taxonomy): domain Bacteria; phylum Planctomycetota; class Phycisphaerae; order Phycisphaerales; family Phycisphaeraceae; genus JBCBUE01. The sequence goes on along the minus strand of JBCCZA010000015.1, from coordinate 1,246 downwards.
GATTGATGGAGTTTAAAAAATCGCAAACTAATTAATTCAGTTCTTCGATACCAGGTTCGTCTGCAGCACTGCGGCGGCGACCTTGCCGCCGGTGTCGGGGAAGACGAGCTTAACGGTGGTCTCTTCCGCGAGGGCTTCGGCGGGAACCTCCACGGGGATCATGCCGAAGAACGTCGGGCGACCTTCCTGCGTGCCACCGGCCCAGTCGGTGGGGACTTGGACCTCGGTGCCGTTGACAAAGACCTGCGGCTGCAGCGACAGCCCAGGCACACGGCCGATGCTCAGCCGCAGCGTCGCGTCGCCCTCACCGGTCGGGACGTTTTTGTAGGTGAACTCAATGGGCTGATCCGCTTCGATATCCTGGAGATAAGTCTCGGCGTAGACGCGGGTCTCGGTCACGGTCTGCTGGCCCTCGAATGGTTTCTTGAGGTCGATGATGACCGCGGCCGCCTCGGCGACGCCGATCGTGATCTCTTCCGGCAGGCCGTAGAGGACTTGTTCGCCCAGCAGCGGCGCGCCGTCGCGAGAGCCGAGCGTCCGCAGGCTGACGCGGGCGATGTCGAGGTCGTCGAAGCCGGTGAGCTTCACGGTACGCGGCTCGGTGTCCATGTTGTGCATCACGACGGTGTGCCGCAAGTCGTCGGCGAAGTAGTGCGAGCGGACATCGGGGTCGTCGGCCGAGGAAATCCGACGTTCGCCGCGGATGCCCTTCCAGAAGCGGTAGAAGAGTTCTAAGCCGGTGAGCACGTAGTTCTCGCCCGACCGCCGGTAGAGCAGGAAGCCGGACGGCACTTCTTCGCTGCTGAACATGCCGCCATCAAAGCTGTAGGTCCAGTCGGCGACGCCGAGGATGTAGGGGACGGTTTTGATCAACCGGTCGGGGTGCTCGAGGTACATCATGAGCATGCCGTTGAACGAGCCGATCATCGGCGTCTCGCGGCGGAGGCGGTTGGGCCATTGCTTATCGATGTCGTGGAAGATGATCCGGCCGTACTCGGTGATGGCCTGCGGCTTGGCGACACCGAACTTGATGTAGCTGTAGGCATCGATCAGGTCCATGTTCGCCACGACGTTGCTGCCGGTGCGTTCGGCGTGGGTGCCCTCCACATTGATGCCGTCGTAGAGGTGGATCGAGAAGAAGTCCATCTCCTCGCCGGCGACGTCCATGAACATCTTCTGCCAGCCGTTCCAGTGCGAAAAGTTGCGGGCTTCGACCTCGGCCCAGGCCGCGGAGTAGCCGCCGATC
>JBCCZA010000014.1:0-28649 GCA_039188455.1 Planctomycetota bacterium | reverse complement strand
GTCCTCGAAAATCTGTCGGTGGCCATCAACGGCGGCGACTTCCAGCCCATCGATTTCGTCGATTTCGGTACGCCGAGCGTCGAGAACACGAGCGGGCAGGTCAAGTTCGACGCGTGGGTGTTCCCCTTCATGAACGTCTATGCGTCGCTCGGCAAGTTCGACGGGGATGGCGAGATCCCGCTTGCGATCGAGGGCCGCGACCTGGTCGACTTCCTCGATCTCGGGCGGCTCTGCGGGGGTGGGCCGCTCGAACCGTCGTTCTGCAGCGAGATCCTGACGGCCGTCGCGCGGCCCGAGTACGACGGTGAATCGTTCACCCTGGGGGTTAACCTGGCCATGGGCTGGGAGAACTTCTTCGTGACGCTGCCGATCAGTCACGCCTGGACCGAGGTCAACATCATCGACAACACGGTGACGGCGTGGAACATCAGTCCCCGGTTCGGCTATCTGATTGATCTCGAAAGGACCGGCGCTCTGGCACTCTATGTCGGCGGAACCTGGCTCGATTCCGAGGTGGACCTGGCGGGAAGGGTCGCCTTCGACACCTCGGGGAGTGGCATTCCGGGGCTGGGCGACAGCGTGGCCGTCGACTTCGAGATCAGTCAGCGGAACAAGGACCGCTGGAACTATCTCCTCGGCTTCAACTGGGAGCTCAGCCCTCGCTGGATGCTGCAGGCCGAGGCGGGAACTGGCGGGTCGCGCGACAACTTCATCGCATCCCTGACCTGGCGCTGGTGAGTCCTTCAGGCCCCGGCGGAACCGGGCGACTCGGCGTGACCGGCCGCGTGGAGCTGCCCGTGGAAACGATCGATCGCCGCGTAGGTCGCTTCGGGCTCGTCCCAGTGAGGCAACCCCATGGTCGGACTGATCCGAACCGATGACACGAACGCGTTCGCGGCCTCGAGTTCGGGCAGGCGCTCGAAGTCGATGTTCGGGTCCCGGTCGTAGAGCACGAGCGTGGGTATCGTAAGGTCCCGATACAGGTTCTCGACGGCGTCGCGGGTGAACAGACGCATGGAAAGAAACGCATAGGGCGCATAGGCGGCGCCCGGCTGGCGCGCCGTGGCGCAGGCGTAGTCGACCAGCGACTCCGGCATCCGGCCCGAGAAGGACTGCCTCAGGAAATAGCGGATGCTCGTGCGCGTGGTCAGCAGTCGATACAGGTTGCTGCTCAGCAGCGAGAATCGCAGGATCTGGTCGATGCGGTCGCTCGTGGCCTCGCCCGGGGGCTGGCGGTGAGCCAGGCCGGTCGGCGAGACGAGCACGAGGCTTCGGTAGGCTTCGGGTGCGGCCAGCGCGGCCCGTGCGACGAACTCGGCGGTGGTCGACAGCGCCACGATGTCGATCGGCCCGGGTAGCGATGCCACGGTCTCATTGAGCGCGTCGGCGTAAAGCTCAGGCGAGTACTCGCGATTGGATCGGTCCGAGAAACCGAAGCCTGGCAGCTCGAGCGCGTAGACCTGTCTCTGGCCCCGATAGTGGTCGAAGAGGGGTTTTACCTCGATCGCGCTGGGCGTCGCGTTAACGCTGTGGAGCAGCAGCAGCGGAACACCCGCCGCATCTTCGTCCAGGTAATAGCTGAGCGTCCCGCCGGCCCGGGTGTCGAAGGTGCGCCGCGGCGCGTCGAGTGCATTCGGCAGCGACATCATGGCATCGAACCTGCCTGCAAGGCCTTCCATGAGACCTCAATGCCAGTGTAGAGGACGTCGCGCCGGAGTGTCGCTGGCGTCAGCCCGCTCCGAGCCTGACCGAGAGCACCATCGGATCGGCGGGAAAGCGCCCGCGAATCTCCTGCAGCAGCCCGCTCGCCTCGTCGATTTCACCGATCTGCTCCAGACCGAGCACGAGCAGCACCCAGGACCGCGCCGATTCCGGCTGCAGCTCGACCAGCCGTCGCAGCTCCGTGACCGCTTCCCTGGGGCGTTCCGCCCGGATGTAGGCGAGGGCCAGGGACTCGCGGACCGCGCCCGCCTCGGGATGGTCACCTCGCGCCTCCTCGAGCAGCACGAGCGCCTCGGGGTCACGGTCTAGCGCGCGGAGAGCGTCGGCGAGATTGACCTTCAGCGCCACGGATTCCGGGTAGCGCTCGAGTCCCCGCCGGTACGCCGCGTCCGCGCGATCGCCCTGCCCACGCGCCAGCATGAAGTTGGCGAAGTTCAGGTGGCCGGCCTCGCGGTCGAAGTTGAAGCGCTCTGCGGCCATCAGCTCCGCGGCGGCCCGGTCGAAGCGCCGCTGCTCCGTCGGCGGCAGCTGGCCGTCGACGGGCGCGACGATGCGCGCAGCGGCGATGCGGACACCGCGGACGTCGTCGGCAAGCAGTGGTAGCGCCATGTTCACGGCCGGATTGGGAGGAACCGTCTCCAGCGCCTGCAGCGCCCCGTAGCGGACCAGCGCCGAATCATCACGCAGGGAGACCTCGACGATCTGGAAGACATCGGTGCCGTAGCGCATGCCCCGCAGGCCGAACAGCGCACTGGCGCGAACGAAATCGGTCTGCGCCGGATCCGCAGCGACGGCACCGAGGGCGGCGGGACCGACCGGATCGCCGCTCCAGGCCGCCGCAAATGCCAGGCCATAGTGGGGCTCCGTCTGGCGCCCGTCCGGATACCACGTCGCCACCGTCTCCGCGGCCCAGCTATCGTCCTGGCCCTCATGGCAGCCCGTGCAGGCGTTCGGCGAGCCCGTCGTCAGAGACAGGTCTGGGCGCGGCACGCGGAAGCTGTGATCGCGGCGACCGTCGACGACCATGTAAAGCTCCTCCGCCATGTGGCAGTCGACGCAGGCCACGGACGCCTCGGGGTGCTTCGTGTGCTCGGCGGCGGCGAATTTCGTCGGCAGATGACACTGGGCGCAGACGGCATCGCCCTCGACCTTGAGCCGCGCGGTATGCGGATCGTGGCAGTCCGTGCACGTCACGCCCGCGTCGTACATCTTCGACTGCAGGAACGAGCCGTAGACATAGACTTCGTCGAGGATCTGGCCGTCGGGGTGATACAGCCCGGCCTCGATGAAGGCGGGCCGGTGCGTCTCGAGGAGCGGCTCGCCGAAGCGGTAGTCGTCGGTCGTTCCCCCACGGCGCGCATGGCAGCGGCCGCAGGCTTCCGGCTGGACCTGCGCCGGCAGCACCGGCTCCCGCCTGGCGATGCCCGTCTCCGGATTCGGGATCCAGGCGCGATCCGCGCCGAGACGAAGCTCGAGGCCGGCATCGCCGTAGACCGATGCGAGTGCTTCCGGGTCGCGTGCCCAATCGACGTGCTGCGAGCCGCGCCCGTGGCAGGCCTCGCAGGCGACGCTGATCTCGGTCCACGTCGTGCTGTAGCTGTCGTCCTGGAACGCATGGTTCTTTTCGAGCCCGGTCGAGTGACACTCGGCGCACTGCGAGTTCCAGTTTTGCAGCTCGCCCGTCCAGTGGAAGGGGTGGTCCGGACCGACCGGTTCATCGGGGTAGATGTGGAACCACCGCTGGCCCCCGTCGGCCTCGGGCCGCGTGTCCCAGGCGACCGTCGTGACCTGGTAGTGCCCGTTGGGAAAGGCGGCGAGGTACTGCTGCAGCGGCTCGACGCCGAAGGTATGGGTGACCGGGTAGGCCGTCGTCTCGCCGGTCTCGGACGTCGCGTCCAGCTGGGGCGCCGCCGCGCCGCCGCGAAAGCCGGTGGCGTCGCCGTAGTGGTCGTGGCTCGCGTCGTCGAAGTTCCCGAGGACGAGCTCCGGGCTCGCAACCTGCATGGCCTGCTCGTGGTGCGATCCGACCCAGGCCTCGTAGGCCTCCGCGTGACACTCGCGGCAGGATTTGCTGCCCACGAAGGCCAGAGCGACCGGTTCGGGTGCAGCTGCGTGGGTGGCCGCCGGTGTATCGGAACGTGCTGCGGCGTCGTCCGGCGCCTGGCCACAGGCGCCGAGGGCCAGCAGTGCGATGAGCAATGCGATGCGAATAACGAAAGTTCCCTCGGATCGGACCTGAAGTGTAGCGATCACGCCCTCGGAAAGGCAGCCTCGACTCGACGACATCCGGCCCCGGTGCTAGCGTCTGCGCGCATGTCCAGCGGGTCCGGCCATCCCATCGAGTTCGAACGTCGCCGCACTGGTAGACGGCAGCGTTCCCTACGTCATCGTTGGCGGCGTCGCGGTCGTGCTGCATGGCGTCGATCGGCTCACTGCAGATCTCGACGTCGTGGTGAGCCTCGAGCACCCGAGTCTAACGGCGACGCTGGAGAAGCTGGAGGGCATCGGTTACCGGCCTCGGGCGCCAGTCGCGTTCGCGGATTTCGCCGACCCGGAGAAGCGGCGACTCTGGCGCGACGAAAAGCAGATGAGGGTTTTCAGTTTGTGGGGTCCCGGCAACTGCCTGCCCGTGCTCGATCTGTTCGTGGAATTCCCGCTCGACATGGACCGTTTGCTGGCCAATGCGCAGACCGTGAGGCTCCAGGGTGTTGACGCGACCATTGCATCGGTCGAGGATCTCGTCTCGATCAAGCGCGCCACCGGCAGGCCGCGCGACCTGGCGGACGTGGAGGCGCTCAATGCCCGACGAGAAAACTGAAGACTGGGGTTCCTTCGAACAGGCCGAAGACTGGCGTCGCGAGAGTTTCCTCGCCCGCACGCCCGCCCAGCGGCTTGTGTGGCTCAAGTCCGCACTGAAGCTCAGATATCAGGCGATGGAGAGCCGCGGAGAGCGTACCTTCAACGAAGAAGAGAGAGGCAGCGATGCTTAGCGACGAGGTTGGAAACATCACCGAGGTCGCCTCGGCCATGGAGCCGAACAATCGGCAGCAGCTATTCATCCGCTACTTCACGGCGATACTCATCGATCTCACGGTGCTGAACCTGTTCGCGGAATTCTGGGATCGCGTGCACGTCGAGGCCTTTTCGATCTCGCTGCTCGCGGCGATCCTGCTGCAGGTTCTCCTCAAGCTTACGCTGAAGCTCGAACATCACACCGCGGACTTCTTCAAGGCGCGTCCGGGCGCCATGTCCACGGTGCTCCGCTATCTCACCGCATGGTTGATCCTGTTCGGCTCGAAGTTCGTGATGCTCTATGCGCTGCAGTTCGCCTTCGGAGACGCCATCCACTTCGCCGGGCCGGCGCACGGCGTCGTCGCCTTCATTGCCGTGGTCGTCGCCATGCTTGTCGCCGAGGAGCTGGTCGTTCGCTTCTATCGGCGGCTCGCATGACCCGGCGTCGCAAGGGGCGTGTATCCTTGCGCCTGAAACGGCTCACTCCGGGGGAATATTGTTCATGAACACGCAGGGAAAGAGTCCCGTCCGAACCGCCGTCGAGATTGCGGTCAGTCTGCTGCTCCTGGCCCTGCTGGTCATCGAGTGCTACCTCATCGTCAACCCGTTCATCTCGTTCATCGCCTGGGGCGCGATCATCGCGGTGTCGCTCAACACACCGTTCCTCAAGCTCGAGGCCACCGTGGGCGGGCGCAAGAAGGCGCTGGCGATCTTCACCATCGTGGGTCTCGCGATCGTCATCGTGCCCGCCGTGCTGTTCGTCGAAACGATGGTCCAGAGCGTCGGCAACATCAAGGGTCAGCTTGATTCGGGTGAATTCAACGTACCCGAGCCGCGGGAGAGCGTGCAGACCTGGCCCGTGGTCGGCGAGAAGATCTACAGCAACTGGGTCGCTGCCTCGACCAACCTGGAGGGCTGGCTCGGCGAGAACAGCGAGCAGCTCAAGGCCGCGACCAGCACCGTGCTCTCGAAGCTCGCGGGCGCCGGACTCGCCGTGCTCCAGTTCGTGCTGGCCACCCTGATCGCGGCAGCCATGCTGGCGAACGCCGGCGCCGCCGAAGGCGCGACGCGAAAGTTCTTCCGGCGGGTCGTGGGCGAGGATCAGGCGGACGGCATGATGACGCTGACGATCTCGACGATCCGCTCGGTGGCGGTCGGCGTGCTCGGGATCGCCTTTATCCAGGCGGTGGCGGGCGGTATCGGCATGGTCGCCGTCGGGGTTCCGGCCGCCGGTCTCCTGGCCCTGATCATTCTGGTCGTCGCCATCGCCCAGCTGCCTCCGTGGCTCGTGCTTCTCCCGGTCATCGTCTACGTCTTCTCCTACCAGAGCACGCCCGTTGCGGTCGTCTTCGCGGTCTGGAGTCTTATCGTCTCCTTTGCCGACATGGCCCTGAAGCCGCTGTTTCTCGGGCGCGGCGTGGAGGCGCCGATGCCGGTGATCCTTATCGGCGCCATCGGCGGCATGCTCACCAGCGGCATCATCGGACTCTTCGTCGGCGCGGTCGTGCTCGCCGTCGGCTACAAACTCTTCCAGGCCTGGATGAACGAGGGCGTCGAACCGATCACGGACGCGGCCGAGGAGCAGTCGGGCTGATGGGCGCGGTTGCCGGATTCTGAATCATGGAAGTCGCCTTCAAGATCCTGCTCGGCAGCGGCATGATCCTCCTCAATCTGGGAATCCAGATCTGGGCCGCTGGCCGCGTCCTCCGCTTCATCGTTCACCGGATCGAGGATGGTCGCAAGGGTCTCGACATGGGCGTTCTTCGAATGATCATGCTCTTCCTCTTCCTGGGCCACATCGTCCAGTTCTCGACGTGGGCGATCCTCTTCATGGCGCTCGGCGAGTTCGGGGATTTCGAAACTGCCCTCTATCATTCGACCGTCAACTTCACGTCGCTTGGCTATGGCGACATCGTCATGAGCGAGCAGTGGCGGCTGCTCGGCGCCTTCGAGGCGGCCAATGGCGTACTGATGTTCGGGCTGACGACCGGCCTGGTCCTGTCGGCGCTCGCTGGTGTGCTGAAGCGGAATCCTGAATTCGAGCAGCTGGTCGAGCAGTCGGACTCGAAACGCGACGCTTCATGAATCGCCGCTGGCTGATCGCCGCGTTACTGTCGCCGCTGGTGTGGCTGACGGGCTGCGCACCGGTCGGACCCGATTTCGTGCGGCCGGAGGCGGAGATCCGGGACGACTGGGCCGGGGCGGTCGATGAGGGGCTCGGCATCGGCGACGCCGATCTCGTCGACTGGTGGCTGCTGTTCGAGGATCCCGTGCTCGACCAGCTCGTCCGCGATGCCCTGGACCGCAACAACTCGCTCGAGCTGGCCGGCCTGAGCGTCCTCGAGGCGCGGGCCCAGCTGGGGATCGCCACCGGGCTCCAGTATCCCCAGGCCCAGGCAGCCGCGGGCAGCGCAACCTACGTGGCCCCCGCCGACAACAGCCGCCTGCCCAACAGCTGGTCCTACTCGCTGGGCGCCTCCGCCGCCTGGGAACTCGACTTCTGGGGCCGCTTCCGTCGAGGGATCGAATCCGCGGATGCGGCCTACTTCGCGTCGAAGGCCGCCTACGAGCAGGCTCAGGTCATCCTGACGTCCGCGGTCGTCGATCTGTACGTCGTGATCCGGATCGCCGAGGAGCAGCTCCGCATCGCCGAGGAGAACGTCAAGCTGCAGCAGCGGAGCTTCGACATCACGCGCGTGCTGTTCGAGAACGGTGCCGATTCGGAACTCGACGTGCAGCAGGCCCGCACCCAGCTCCTGAGTACGCAGGCGACGATTCCGGGTCTCGAGATCGGCCTTGCCCAGGCCCGGAACGCGCTCAGTACGCTCCTCGGCAGCCCCCCGGGGGCCGTTGATGCTGCCTTGGCCGGTCAGAGCGGGATTCCGAGCGTGCCCGAGGCGCTGGCCATCGGTGTTCCGGCCGACCTCCTGCGCAACCGTCCGGACGTTCGCCAGGCCGAGCTGCTGGCGGCCGCGCAGAGCGCCCAGGTGGGCCTTGCGACGGCGGATCTCTATCCGAGCTTCTCCCTGACCGGCGCCATCGGACTGTCGGCAGGCGGCCCCGGCGACAGCGACTTCGGCGACCTGTTCAGCTCCGACGCCCTGAACCGCAGCGCGGGAATCTCCTTCGTCTGGCCATTCCTGAACTACGATCGCATCGAGAACAATATCCGCGTCCAGGATGCGCGACTGCAGCAGGCGCTCGTGGCCTATGCCGAAACCGTGATCCAGGCGGCCCGCGAGGTCGAAGACTCCATGGCGGCCTACATCGGCACCCAGAAGCAGGAGAAGATCCTCGCGGAAGCCGTGGATGCGGCCATGCGGTCCAACGAGCTTTCAACGCTCCGCTACGCCGAAGGTTACGCCGATTTCGAGCGCGTCCTCCGTGCCCAGCAGGCGCTGTTCTCGCAGCAGCAGCGCTATATCAGCAACCAGGGTGAGATCGTGCGATCGGTCATCAGCCTCTACCGTTCGCTCGGTGGGGGCTGGTCCGACGAGACGGGCTTGCCGTTCCTCGACGAGGCGACGCGACAGCAGATGCGCGAGCGCACCGACTGGGGTGAGATGATCGATGACTGAAGAGAACGCCACCGAGCAGCAACCGGAAGCAACCGAGACGCCGCCGGATACGCCTGAGAACAAGGCCGATCCCGTGCGCCGCTGGACCCTGATCGTCCTCGCGGCGGTCGCGCTGCTCATCGTCTGGTACCTGCGGGCCGATCGCGTCACTCCTTACACAAGTCAGGCGCGGGTCCACGCGCTCGTGGTGCCAATCGCGCCCGAGGTCTCGGGCACCATCACCGATGTTCTCGTGCGCAACAATCAGCAGGTCAGCGCCGGCGACCCGCTGTTCCAGATCGACATCGAGCGCTACCAGCTCGCCGTCCAGACGGCGCGCGCCACCCTCGACCAGGCGCGCCAGGCCCAGGGGGCCGCGCAGGCCAATGTCGACGCGGCTCGGGCGCAGCTCGAGTCTGCCCTTGCCTCGGAGGAGCGGCAGCGCCTCGATACGGTGCGGATCCGGGCCATCCGGGAGCAGGATCCTGGCGCCATGTCCCAGCGTCGCCTCGAATCGGCCGAAGCGTCACTGGCGTCGGCGACCAGCCGGGTGACCTCGACCCGTGCGGCGCTCGAAGCGGCGATCCAGCAGCTCGGCAAGGAGGGCGACCTCAACGCGCAAATCCAGCAGGCGCAGGCCGCGCTGGATTCGGCCATTCTCAACCTCGAGCGCGCCACGGTCCGGGCCCCGGAGGACGGTGTCGTCACCGGCGTTCAGCTCGACACCGGCAACTTCGCTGGCGCCGGCGCACCGCAGATGACGTTCATCTCGACGAAGAACGTCTGGATCCAGGCGGAGTACAAGGAGAACAACCTGGCGTTTCTCGATGCCGGCGACGAAGCGTGGATCGTGTTCGACGTCCACCCCGGTCGCGTCGTGAAGGGGCGGGTCCGGGAAATCGGCTTCGGCGTTTCGGTCAACAGCCCGCCGCTCGGTGCCTTGCCGACCATCACGAACGACACCAACTGGTTGCGGGATGCCCAGCGCTACCCGGTGCTCGTGGATTTCGACGTGCCGCTCGAGGAGGGGCAGGTGCGTCTGAAGGTGGGCTCCCAGGCCAGTCTCGTTGTCTTCACCGGCGACCATGGCTTCTTCAACATGCTCGCGCGGGTGTACGTGCGCGTGGTCTCGATCCTGACCTATGCGTACTGAGCATCCGGCGTTCGAGGTGCCGTCAGGCCACGGTTCGTGACCGCGGACCACCGCCACCCCGCCGCCGCCCGTCGCATCCTCCGGCTCGCGCTCGGCGCTGGGCTGTGCGCGTTCGTGTCCGAGCTGATTGCCTTTCCGCTGTCGTTCGTCGCGCCGCTCTTCACGATCATGCTTCTGGGCCTGCCGCTGCCGGCCCCGTCGGTGAAGCAGGGCATCGTGTTCATCGTTGCACTGATCACGCCGCTCGTACTCGGGCTGGGGCTGCTCCCGCCGCTCGAACACACGCGCTGGGCGGGCATCCTGCTGCTGGCCCTCGCGCTGTTCTTCACGTTCTTCTTCACCGCTCGCGGCGGTTCTCCGATCCTTGGCACTTTCATGACGGTGGGGCTGACGCTCGTGACGACCATCGGCAGTGTCGCCCCGGCCGTGCTCACGCATCTGATCCCGGGCCTCGCCGCCTGCGCGGCCGTTGGCATGCTCTTCGTCTGGGTCGGCCACGCCATTCTGCCGGAGTTGCCGCCGGATCCGGCGCTGGCGGGGATGAAGCGACCGACGCCGCCGAAGCCGGACCCGGTCGAGGCCCGCCGCAGCGCGATGCGCTCCCTTGCGATCGTCCTGCCCATGGCGCTGCTGTTTCTCTTCTCGAGCGCTAGCACGAGCTACACCGCGGTGATGATCAAGGTCTCCTCGATGGGGCAGCAGGCCACGGCCGACAAGAGCCGCGCCATGGGGCGCTCGCTGCTGGCGTCGACGTTCTGGGGCGGTCTTGCCGCCATCATCTGCTGGCATGTCCTCGCGATCTGGCCGACGCTGTTCATGTACTCGCTATTGATCTCGCTGGCCTGTCTCGTTTTCGGCCTGTTCATCTTCGCGGGTCCGGCGTTCCACCCGCAGGCGTCGATGGTGTCCTACGCGCTGGTCACGCTGATCATCATCCTGGGACCCTCGGTACTCGATGGGCCCACGAGCGCGGGGGCCGGTGTCGCCTTCTGGAAGCGGCTGTTCCTCTTCGTCCTGATCGCCGTTTACGGCACCGTGTCGGTCGCCGTTTTCGACGCCTTCTGGCGGAAGCGCTCGGGGGGCCTTGCACCGACCCGCGGTTGATCCGTGCGGAATCGATGCGCGATCGCCAGCGGTTCGGGCTGGACGGGGGACAATCGGGGTATGCTCACGTCAGGACGCTTGATCATGGAGGACAGCGCATTGAAGAACTCGACCCGCACTATTCGAGCCGCCCTCGCGCTGTGCATCGGCTGCGGCGCTGCGATCGCCCAGGACGAGGGCGCCGATCTCGCGAAGCAACTCGCCAATCCGGTGGCGGCACTGATCAGCGTACCGATCCAGGCCAACTACGACAGCGATTACGGCGTCGATGACGAGGGGTCCATTCTGCGAATCAACGTGCAGCCGGTGGTTCCGCTTGAGCTGAATGACGACTGGAATCTCATCACCCGGACCATCCTACCGCTCGTCGATCAATCGGATGTGCCCGTGCCAGGCGTCGACGAGTTCGGTCTCGGGGACACCGTACAGAGCTTCTTCTTCTCGCCCAAGGCGCCAACGGAGAACGGTTGGATCTGGGGGGCGGGGCCGGTCTTCCTGCTGCCGACGGCAACCGACGACGTGCTCGGCGCCGACAAGTGGGGGCTCGGGCCAACGGCGGTCGTTCTCAAGCAGACCGGCCCGTGGACCTATGGCGCGCTGGCGAATCACATCGAATCGGTGGCTGGCAGCAGCCGCACCGGCGACATCAGCGCTACGTTCCTGCAGCCGTTCCTGACCTACATCACGCAGACGAAGACGACCTTCGCGCTCAATACCGAGTCGACCTACGACTGGGAGTCCGAGCGCTGGTCGGTACCGATCAACCTGAACGTGAACCAGCTGCTGAAGTTCGGCAATCAGATCGTTCAGGTGGGCGGTGGCGTGCGCTACTGGCTCGATACGCCACCGGGCGGCCCCGAGGGCTGGGGCTTCCGGATGCAGTTCACGCTGCTATTCCCGAAGTAGCCGGCGCCGATGAAGGTCACGGTCTTCTCCGACATCCTCTGCGTCTGGGCGCTGATCGGTCAGGTGCGCCTGGATGAGGTGCGCGAGCGATTCGGGGACCAGGTCGAGCTCGAGCACCGCTTCTGCGCGGTCTTCGCCGATACGGCTCACAAGATCGGCGTTGGCTGGGCGGGGAAGGGCGGCTACGACGGCTTCAATGCCCATGTGCTCGACTCGGCGGGCAAGTTCGACCACGTGCACGTGAATCCGGGCGTCTGGCAGACGGTCAGACCGGCGTCGTCGATGCCGGCGCACCTGACGCTGAAGTGCGTGCAGGCGGTGGCGCCGGAGGCGTTCGATTCCGCCATGCGGGCGCTGCGCAGCGCGTTCTTCGACCACTGCGAGGACATCGCGAGCTGGGCGGTCATCCGGGATGCGCTGGCCGCCGCCGGCGTTTCCGTAGATGCGGTCCAGGCGCATCTCCTGAGCGGCGCGGCCCACGCCGCGCTGGAAGCGGACGAGCGCGACCGCCATGCGCTCGGCGTTCGCGGCAGTCCCACGCTGGTTCTGGATGGCGGCCGGGAGATGCTCTTCGGAAACGTCGGCTATCGCGTCATCGAGGCCAATATCCAGGCGCTGCTGACGGACGCCCCGGAAGGCAGCGCGCGCTGGTGCTGAGCCGAACAGTGAGTGCTCTCCCCCCGCCCGTACGAGCGGCACGATACGCATGCTGAAGTTCGACGAGCTCGTCCAGCAGGTGGCGCCGCAGGTACGTTGCATTTCAGCCCGCGACGCTGCTCGGGAGCTCAAGGGCCAAGGCGCCCTGGTGATCGACGTCCGCGAGAGCGCGGAGGTCTCGAGCAGACCGAATCACCGCGCCACGCACATCCCGCGCGGCGTGATCGAGCTGCACATCGGCAAGCACTGCGATGATCCCGACCAGGCCATCTACCTGCACTGCGCGGCCGGCGGGCGGGCGACGCTCGCGGCCGAACAGCTCCAGCGTATGGGCTACCGGTCCGTGACGGCCATCGTGGGCAAGCTTGACGAGGTGCTGGAGCTGCTCGACTAGCAGGCTGTCGGTCCTGGCCGAAGCGCCTGCGACGACGCCTCGCTACGATGCCATGGGTCCGACAGCCTGCTCGCCTCGCTTAAGCTAATCGCGCCGCTTCTTCAGCAGCTCGATCGCCATCGAAAGGAGTGGCGCCAGGCCCGGCACGCCGCCGACGCCACCGGCCAGTGCGGCCTTGAGTTGATGTAGCCCCGTGCCGACGGAACCGACGCTGTCAGCCAGGTGGTTCGCGTCCCGAGTCAGCTCCTGGATGGCCATTTCGCGGATCTCCTCCACCATCTGAAATTCGGCGCTTGGTTTGGCGTTGCTGCGCACGACCGAAGGTATGACAGCTATCTGCAGGTTGCCGCCGGCCAGGATGAATGCCGCGCGCGTCGGCATCGGTCAGCAGCCCGGCGTTCACGAAGATCAGGTCGACCTGGACGCAGCGGAGCGACAGACCCGAGCGGGACCCAGACCAAGATCGCGATCGCCAGGGGTACCAGCAGGGGGCGGCCAAGGACGAGGAAAGCGACCACGACACCGAAGAGGACGCACCAGGCGGCGAATCGCTGCGGGTCGAACTGGAACGGTGTCGAGGCCATCGGCCGGGCTCTGGTCGGGTGAATCGGGAGCGTACCCCGGATCGGGGACCGAGTGACCGGAGCCGCTTGGTCGCTGCTATGAATACGTATTCATAAGCAAAGGTCTTTCGCTCGAAACCACTGGAAGGCTACGGTCGGAGAGCTTCGATCCAATGACGACCGTGGGAGGGTTTCATGAAGGGAAGCAACGGAGGGGGTCTCCTCGCAATGCTGGCGCTGTGCGTTGTCGGTTCGACGGCATTCGCCCAGGACAAGCCGAACATTCTCGTCATCTGGGGTGACGACATCGGCTGGTTCAACGTCAGTGCCTACAACCGCGGGATGATGGGCTACCAGACGCCCAACATCGACCGGATCGCCAACGAGGGCGTTCTGTTCACCGATGGCTACGGCCAGAACAGCTGCACGGCCGGGCGGGCCGCATTCCTCCTGGGGCAGAGCCCGTTCCGGACGGGCCTCCTCAAGGTCGGCCTTCCGGGCGCGAAGGAAGGCATCTACAAGGAAGACCCGACCATCGCCGAGCTCCTGAAGCCGCACGGCTACATGACCGCCCAGTTCGGCAAGAACCACCTGGGTGACCTCGACGAGCATCTGCCGACGAACCACGGGTTCGACGAGTTCTACGGGAATCTCTACCACCTCAACGCCGAGGAGGAGCCCGAGAACGTCGACTACCCGAAGGACCCGGCTTTCCGCGAGCAGTGGGGTCCGCGCGGCGTCATCAAGAGCACGGCCGACGGCCAGATCGAGGACACCGGGCCGCTGACGAAGAAGCGCATGGAGACGATCGACGAGGAGGTCCTCGCGAGCGGTCTCGACTTCATGGAGCGCGCCGTCAGGCAGAAGAAGCCCTTCTTCCTCTGGTGGAACTCGACACGCATGCACGTGTGGACCCACCTCAAGCCGGAGTCCGAGGGCGTCACGGGGCAGGGCATCTATGCCGACGGCATGGCCGAGCATGACGGCCACGTGGGGCAGCTCCTCGACAAGCTCGACGAGCTGGGCATCGCCGACAACACCATCGTCATGTACTCGACGGATAACGGCGCCGAGCTCATGACCTGGCCTGACGGCGGCATGATTCCGTTTCGCGGCGAGAAGAACACGACCTGGGAAGGCGGTTTCCGCGTCCCGATGATGCTCCGCTGGCCCGGCAAGATCGAGGCGGGACAGATCAGCAACGACATCGTCTCCCACGAGGACTGGATGCCGACGCTGCTGGCGGCCGCTGGCGAGGATGACGTCAAGGAGAAGCTCCTCGACGGGCACCGGATCGGGCGCATGAACTACAAGGTTCACCTCGACGGCTACAACCTGATGCCAGCGCTGACCGGTGATTCGGACGAGTGGCCGCGCACGGAGATGTTCTACTTCACCGACGACGGTCAGCTCTCGGCGCTGCGCTACAACGACTGGAAGATCATGTTCTCCGAGCAGCGCGCGCATGGCTTTGACGTCTGGCAGGAGCCCTACGTCACCCTGCGCTTCCCCAAGCTCATGAACCTGCGCCAGGATCCCTTTGAGCGTGCGGATCACGAGAGCATCGGGTACGGTCAGTGGCGCGCCGAGCGCATGTTCGCGCTGGCGCCGGCGGCGGCCTATGTCGGCCGCTTCCTGGCGACCTTCCAGGAATATCCGCCGCGCCAGAAGCCCGGCAGCTTCAATCTCGATCGGGTACTCGAAACGCTGCAGACCGGTCAGGGACAGACCAACTGATTCTCACCAGGAGATAATCAACGTGTTGAAACGACTACTTTCGCTGGCGCTGCTGGCGCTGGCCACGACCGGCTCTGCGCTCGCGCAGGACAAGCCGAACATCCTCGTGATCTGGGGTGATGATGTCGGCCAGTCCAACATCAGCGCCTACACCATGGGCGTGATGGGCTACCGCACGCCCAACATCGATCGGATCGCCAAGGAAGGGATGATCTTCACCGACTACTACGGTGAGCAGTCCTGCACCGCCGGTCGGTCGTCCTTCATCATGGGTCAGAGCGTTTTCCGGACCGGCCTGTCGAAGGTCGGTCTGCCGGGCGCGAAGGAGGGCATGCAGGAGGAGGATCCGACGATCGCCGGCCTGCTGAAGGCTGAGGGCTACATGACCGGCCAGTTTGGTAAGAACCACCTCGGCGATCGTGACGAGCACCTGCCGACCAACCACGGCTTCGACGAGTTCTTCGGCAACCTCTACCACCTCAACGCCGAGGAAGAGCCGGAGCTGCCGGACTACCCGACCGATCCGGCCTTCCGGGAGCTGTACGGTCCGCGCGGCGTCATCAAGTCCGCCGCCGATGGTGAGATCGAAGACACCGGTCCGCTCACCAAGAAGCGCATGGAGACGGTGGACGAGGAGACTGCGGCCGCTGCCCTCGACTTCATCGATCGTGCGGTGAAGCAGGAGAAGCCCTTCTTCCTCTGGTGGAGCGGTACGCGGATGCATTTCCGCACCCACGTCAGCGACGAGATGATGGCAAAGTGCAAGGCCATCTATCCCAAGGCCGACGAGTACAGCTGCGGCATGGTCGAGCACGACATGCACATCGGCGTCTTCCTGAAGAAGCTCGACGACCTCGGCATCGCCGACAACACCATCGTCTTCTACTCCACCGACAACGGCCCGCACTACCACCCCTGGCCCGACGCCGGCACCACGCCCTTCCGCTCCGAGAAAAACTCCAACTGGGAAGGCGCCTATCGCGTCCCCGCCTTCGTCCGTTGGCCCGGCACCTTCCCCGCCGGCGTCACGATCAACGGCATCGTCGCCCACGAGGACTGGCTGCCCACCTTCGCCGCCGCCGCCGGCAACCCCGACGTCAAGGAGCAGCTGCTCACCGGCTACGAGGCCCTGGGCCGGACGTACAAGAACCACCTCGACGGCTTCGACATGGTCGACTACCTCTCCAACGCCGAGAGCTACGACACCATCACCGACGACATCAAGGCCTCGCCCCGCAAGGTCTTCTGGTACTTCAACGACGACGGCCAGCTCGTCGCCATCCGCCTGAGCGACTGGAAGGCCGTGTTCCTGGAGAACCGCGGGCAGCGGTTCGAGGTCTGGCGCGAGCCGTTCATCGAGCTGCGCGTGCCGCTGCTGTTCAACCTGCGGCGTGACCCGTTCGAGAAGGCCCAGCACAACTCCAACACGTACAACGACTGGTTCCTCGACCGCCCGTACGTGATCGTGCCGATGCAGCAGCTCGCCGCACAGTTCGCGCAGACGTTCGTCGAGTTCCCGCCCAGCCAGAAGCCCGGGTCGTTCAACCTCGACGGCATCGTCGAGAAGCTCAAGGAAAACATGGGCTCGAACTGACCGATCATCAACCACGCCCCGCTCGGCGAGATATCGCCGGGTGGGCGATTTTGGCTCTCTACCTCGCCGACCCAACCGTGAGACAACCCATGTCTTATCGCCTGTGCGCTTGGTTCGTCCTGCTCGCCATCGCCCCGCTCGCCGCTGCCGACCCGCTGCCGTCGTGGAACGACACCGAGCCCAAGGCCGCGATCGTCGCGTTCGTCGAGTCCGTGACCGATGAGGGCGCCGACACATTCGTCCCGGTCGCCGAACGCATCGCCGTGTTCGACAACGACGGCTGCCTCTGGGCCGAGCAACCCGTCTACTTCCAGCTGCTCTTCGCCATCGACCGCGTCAAGGCCATGGCCGACGACCACCCCGAGTGGCAGGACGAAGAACCGTTCAAGAGCGCCATCGCCGGCGACATGCAAGGCCTCGCCGCGGGCGGCAAGGAAGGCCTCGCCAAGCTGCTCACCGCCTCGCACGCCAACCTCACCGTCGACGAGTTCCAGGCCGACGTCGCCGACTGGCTCGCCACCGCCCGCCATCCCACGCTCGATCGGCCGTACAACGAGCTGCTGTACCAGCCGCAGCTCGAGCTGCTCGACTACCTCCGCGCCAACGGATTCAAGACGTTCATCGTCTCCGGCGGAGGCGTCGACTTCGTGCGCGTTTTCTCGGAAGACGCCTACGGCATCCCGCCCGAGCAGGTCGTCGGCACCCGCCTCGACGCCAAGCTCGAGATCCGCGACGGCAAGCCCGTCATCGTCAAGCTGCCCGCGATCAGCCTCGTCGACGACAAGGAGGGCAAGCCAGTCGGGATCCACCAGCACATCGGCCGCCGACCGATCTTCGCCGCCGGCAACTCCGACGGCGACCTGCAGATGCTGCAGTACACCTCGGCCGGCGACGGCCCGAGCTTCGGCCTGCTGATCCACCACACCGACGCCGACCGCGAGTTCGCCTACGACCGTGACTCGCACGTCGGCAAGCTCGACCAGGCCCTCGACGCCGCGCCGGACTACGGCTGGACCGTCGTCGATATGGCCGACGACTGGGCCGTGGTGTTCGACACCGACTGACCGTCAGGCGGGATCGGGCGCGGAGCCCGCCGATTCGCCGAGCAGTCGATCGATCGTGGCCGACACTTGCTCGAACAGGTCGGGCGCGTAGCCGACGTGGTACTCGCGCACGACCCCATCCTGATCGATGATGACCAGCGTCGGGTAGCCACGCACGCCGTACTTCTCGGGCAGCCCCGCCTGCTGGTTGATCTGCAGGCTCGGATAGGCGAGTTGCATCTGCTCCTCGACGAGCAACGCGTCGTCGAGCTGGAGGTCCTTGTTCATGCCGAGCACGGCGACCGGCTGCTCCGCGTAGGCCTCGGCCAGCTCGTTGATCTGCGGCATTGCGTAGATGCACCAGCCGCACCCGCGGTACCAGAAGTCGAGCACGACCACCCGGCCTCGATAATCAGCCAGTCGGTGCGGCTGGCCGGAGAGATCGTCGAGCGTCCAGTCGGCGGCGGGCTTATCCAGAAAAGCGGACTGGCGTTCGGCGTTCTCGATCGCGTAGTCGCGCCAGCTCGCGTACTGCTGGCGGGCCTGCTCGAACTGCTCCGCGATCGGTCCCGGCGAGAACCCGCCCGCGGTCTCGGCGATCAGCGCATCCAGCGTACTGCTTACCTCTTCCACGACCTGTCGCTCGCCGTGTGCTTCGTCGATCAATGCCTGGGCTTGCGTCTTGAACTCGGCCAGCCGCTTCGCGTCCTCGCGCATCGTCACAAGCCGATCCGGCGCCACCATCGCCAGCCCCGCGAACGCCAGCCGCGTCGTCGACAAGGTCTCGCGTGGATAGCCCTGCCGGCTCTCACCCTCCGCCGACATGATCAGCCCCAGCCCGCGATCGAATCGGTAAACGGTCTCGGATGACACGTCGTAGACCCCGTCGGTCGGGCTCTCGTTGCGGGCCGAGAACACCAGCGCGCCGGGCTCAGACTCCCGACGCTCGTAGTGCGCCACCGTGCCGAGCGCCTGTTCTTCCTCCCAGTCGTTCTCGCCGACGTCGGGCAGGAGCGGGAACAGGAAGTACGGCCGAGATCGCACCGAACCGCCCTCGATCCGGCCGTCGGCGTAGATCGTGCAGAAGTCGGCATCGACGCTCGCCGGACCCTGGTTGTAAGAACGCTCGTTCACGACCATCACCCACCAGGCGTCGTCCTGCGTCTGGTCCAGGACATAGACGACGTGCTTACTGTCGAGTCGCATCGAGTGAGCTCCGCTGCTCGTGGTCGACGACTCGAACGTCAGCATGTGCCCGGGCTCCAGCCGATACCGATCGGCGTTCTCGGCAATCGCCAAACCGGGCAACGCAACAGTCAGCACAAGGCAGATCACGGCGAATGGACGCATCGATTTTCCTCTCGGTTGGGCGGGTCGAAGCGCACGGGTAGCCCGGCGCCCTGCCGGCGAAACCGGCCCATCGGAAAAGACGCCAGCCGGCAGGAGGCGTTACCGACATAAAGACGACGCCGAACCGAGAAGTTTCACGCGATCGGCGGACCGGCGAGAAAATCACTCCCCGATGATCTTCACCAGCACGCGCTTGCGGCGTCGGCCGTCGAACTCGCCGTAGTACACCTGCTCCCAGGGCCCGAGGTCGAGCCTGCCATCCGTGACGGCGACCACCACCTCGCGGCCCATGATCTGGCGTTTGTGGTGCGCGTCGGCGTTGTCCTCGCCGGTGCGGTTGTGCAAGTAGCCGCCCCTGGCGGGGTCGGTGCCGGCGTCGAACGGGGCGAGCTTCTCCAGCCATCGTTCGTAGTCGGCGAGGAGGCCCGACTCGGCGTCGTTGATGAAGACGCTGGCCGTGATGTGCATCGCGTTGACCAGGCAGAGCCCCTGCTGGACACCCGACTCGGCGACGGTGCGTTCGACGTCGCCCGTGATGTTCACGAACCCCCGACGGGACGCGATCTGGAACCACAGCTCGCGACGCAGGTGCTTCACGCCTCGGCCTCCTCAGGGGCCGCGGGGCCGGCCGCGAATCCGCCCGCCTCGAGCTCGTCTTGAAGCCGGCCGACTTCGTCCAGCAGCCCACCGAACCGCTCGCCCAACGGCGTCAGCGTGTACTCGACCCGCGGCGGCGTCTCGGGGTAGACCGACCGCTCCACCAGTTCGAACCGCAACAGCTTGTTCAGTCGCTCGTTGAGCACCTTGGACGACAGCCCGGGGTGGCTGCGCTCGATCGCGTTCGGCCGCACGACGCCCCGGCGGATCGAGCCCAGCACGGCCATCGACCACTTGCAGCCGACGATGGATTCGACCATCTCATGGATCGAAGCCTCGGTTTTTTTTCTCACTGCCATGGCGGAAAGCCAACCAAAAGGTAACCACCCAACCCGCGTTTTCCCTTTGAAATCACGGAATCAAGCGGTGTACACGCTCATTCTAGGGGCGTGTCCGCAGCCCTTTAACCCCCTAAAAAGGAACCTCCCCATGAAGACCCAAGCCAAGTTCTATCACGCCGGTTGCCCCGTCTGCGTCGACGCCGAGCAGACGATCGCCAGCTCGCTGGACCCGGCCCGATTCGACGTCGAGATCGTCCACCTCGGCGAGGCCGGCGATCGCATCGCCGAGGCCCAAGCCGCCGGCGTCAAGTCCGTCCCAGCCCTGGTCTACGACGGCCACGTCTTGCACATCAACCACGGCGCGGATCTCGCCGACCTCGCCGCCTGACGCCACCCCTGCCCCTCTCACGGCCGGCGCTAGTCGCCGGCCTTTCTCATGCGCCCAGACCACATGGGCGGCCACCCGCGATGCGTAAGCTGACGACATGCGACGCATCACGCTGGGACGCACGGGGCTCAAGGTATCGATCGCCGGTCTGGGCTGCGGCGGGCACTCCCGCCTGGGCACGCGCTACGGCAAGGACTTCGACCATGCGGTCGGCGTCATCCGACGCGCCCTCGAACTCGGCGTCAACTTTATCGACACCGCCACGGGGTACCAGACCGAGCCGCACGTCGCTCGCGCGATCGCCGAAGTGCCGCGCGACTCGGTCGTGCTCTCCTCTAAGTGCGGCGTGCACAACGACGCGGGCCTGCTCACCGGCGAGCAGTACCTCGCGGCCCTGGACGCCAGCCTGAAACGCCTCGGCACCGACTACATCGACCTCTACCACCTGCACGGCTTATCGCTCGATCACTTCGACCACGCGATGCGCGAGATCGTCCCCGCACTCGAGCAAGCCAAGCAGCAGGGCAAAGTCCGACACCTCGCGATCAGCGAGCTCTTCCAGCAAGACCCCGCGCACGAGACGCTCCAGAAAGCGCTGGCCGAGACGGACGCCTTCGACGTCGTGATGGTCGGTTTCAACCTGCTCAACCCCTCGGCCCGCCGCACGGTCTTCCCGCTGACCCAGCGCCAAGGCGTCGGAACACTAGGCATGTTTTCGGTGCGCCGAGCACTCACCCGCCCCACGCGGCTACGCGAGATCGTCGACGAATTGATCGAGGGTGGCGGTCTCGACCCCGACGCGATCGACCGGGACGACCCGCTGGGATTCCTCGGCGACGTGGTTAACGCCGGCTACCGCTATTGCGCCCATGAGCCGGGTGTGGACGTGGTACTCTTCGGCACGGGCAACCTCGATCACCTCGAGGCGAACCTGGCGTCGATCAACGACCCGCCCCTGCCGGACGAGCACACGGATCGGCTGCACCGCCTCTTCGGGGCGATCGACTCCGTGTCTGGTAACTGAGTCAGGCAGACGCGTTATGGCAGCTAGGTTTGACCCGCGGCCGGGCGGGCGGGACACTCTCTGCCCGGCATTCGCCGATTCCCGCCCCCCAAACGACCGCTCGGAGCCCTGCCATGGCCAAGAAAGACCCCTACGCCCCGTCCCCCAAGGACCGCTTCACCTTCGGCCTATGGACCGTCGGCAACCCGGGGGCCGACCCCTTCGGCCTGCCCACCCGTCCTCGGCACAGCCCGGCCGAGATCGTGGACATGGTCGGCGAAGCCGGCGGCGCCTTTGGCGTCAACTTCCACGACAACGACCTCATCCCCATCGACGCCTCGGACGCCGAGGCCGCCCAGATCAAGCGCGACTTCCGCAAGGCCCTCAAGCGCAACAAGCTCAAGGTGCCGATGGCGACGACCAACCTGTTCACCGACCCGGTGTTCAAGGACGGCGCCTTCACCAGCAACGACGCCGAGGTCCGCGCCTACGCCCTGCACAAGACCATGAAGGCGATGAAGCTCGGCAAGGAGTTCGGCGCGAGCACCTACGTCTTCTGGGGTGGCCGCGAGGGCATCGAGTCCGACGCGACCAAGGACCCGACCGTCGCCATCCAGCGTTTCCGCCAGGCGATCGACTTCCTCTGCGACTTCTCCATCGCCGAGAAGATGGACTACAAGTTCGCCTTCGAGGCCAAGCCCAACGAGCCGCGCGGGCACATCTACTTCTCGGTCACCGGGTCGTATCTGGGCCTGATCCCCACGCTCAAGCACCCCGAGATGTGCGGCGTGAACCCCGAGTTCGCCCACGAGTCGATGGCCGGGCTCAACTTCACCCACCACGTCGCCCAGGCGCTCGAGGCCGGCAAGCTCTTCCACATCGACCTCAACGACCAGGAGTTCGGCCGGTTCGATCAGGACTACCGTTTCGGCTCGACGAGCTACAAGTCGGCCTTCTTCCTGGTCAAGCTGCTCACCGAGCACGGGTACAAGGGCTCGAAGCACTTCGACTCGCACGCCTACCGCCAGTCGGACCGCGACGACGTCATCGCCTTCGCCCGCGGATCGATGCGGACCTACAAGATCCTCGAGGCCAAGGTGAAGTCCTTCAGGGCCGATAAGCGCGTGCAGAAGCTCATCAGGTCCTTCCAGCGATCCGACAAGACGCTCGAAGCGCTCAGCGCCGAATACACCGCCGGGCACGCGGCGGACCTGCTGGCTCGCGACTTCGACCGCACCCGCATCGCGAGCAAGCCGCTGCCCTACGAGCAGCTCGACCAGCTCGTCTTCGAGCACGTGACAGGCGTGCGTTGACTTGCCTCGGTCCACCGCCGCCGCTCAGACCGGTCCGCTCGATCGCCGATGACGTCTGATATCGTGCCCGCCCCGGCCTCCGGCCCGCCCGCGCCCGATCGGACCCGATCCATGCCCGACACCCAGACCGCCCCCCCCGCCGGCCTCGACCAGCCCCACACGCTGACGCACCTGCGCCAGCTCGAAGCCGAGTCGATGCACATCATCCGAGAGGTCACCGCCGAGTTCTCCAACCCGGTCATGCTCTTCTCCATCGGCAAAGACTCCTGCGTCATGCTCCACCTGGCGCGCAAAGCCTTCGCCCCCGGCAAGCCGCCCTTCCCGCTGCTGCAGATCGACACGACCTTCAACTTCCAGTCGATGTACGCCTTCCGCGACGACTACGTCGTCGGCGAGCTCGGCCTGGAATGCCTGGTCTACATCAACGAGGACGGCCTGAGCCAGGGACTCAACCCCTTCATCCACGGCTCCAAGACCTTCACCGAGGTCATGAACCTCGGTGCCCTCCGCCAGGCCCTCGACAAGTACAAGTTCGACGCGGCGTTCGGCGGCGGCCGACGCGATGAGGAGAAAGCCCGCGCCAAAGAACGCGTCTACTCCTTCCGCGACGCCAACCACCAGTGGGACCCCAAGAACCAGCGGCCCGAACTGTGGAACATCTACAACGGGGCAGTGCACAAGGGCGAGCAGATCCGCGCCTTCCCGCTGAGCAACTGGACCGAGCTGGACATCTGGCAATACATCCAGCTCGAGCAGATCAAGCTCGTCCCGATCTACTACGCCAGCGAAATGCCGATCGTCGAGTTCGAGGGGAACCTGATCGCCGTCGACGACGACCGCGTCCCCGACGAGCTGGCCAAGACCGCCCGCAAGGAGTGGGTCCGCTTCCGCACGCTGGGCGACTACCCGCTGTCGGGCGCCACCCCCAGCCGGGCGACGACGCTGCCCGACATCGTCCAGGAGATGCTGGTCGCCACCCGCTCCGAGCGCGAAGGCCGCGTCATCGACAAGGACCCCGGCGCCTCGATGGAAGAGAAGAAGCGGCAAGGTTATTACTGATACCGCCAACACGCCCGTGTCAAACCCCGGTGCAGCAAGATGGCAACTCTCTACCGAGCCGTGAAATCAGCGTTCCGTGCGACCGTCCCCAGATCGGCCAACGAGTGGATCTTCGGCGGGCACCATCCTCTGTCGCGAGCCATCCTTGCGGCCAAGCGTCGATTAGAACGCGGTGCCGAGCATGACGACCTTTACGACGAACCGTATTTCCGCCGGCAAGACGGCTTCATGCGAGAGTCAGCCAAGGCGATCGCCGACACGCTGGTCGAGAAGTACAGGCCCAAGGACGCCGTGGACTTCGGGTGCGGGAGCGGATCGATCCTCGCGGCGCTGCGGGAGCGTGGCGTGAGCGTTCGCGGCTTCGACTACGCGGAAGGAGCGCTGCGCATCTGCCGCGAAAAAGGGCTGGATGTCGCCAAATTCGACCTCGAAGCCGAGGCGACCCTGCCCGTCTCACCCGTCGACCTGGTGATCAGCACCGAGGTCGCCGAGCACCTGCCCGAGTCGGTGGCCGACCGCTACGTGAAGCTGCTCTGCGACGCCAGCCGCCACGTGATTGTGATGACCGCCGCCACCCCCGGGCAAGGCGGAACCGACCACGTCAACGAACAGCCGCACGCGTACTGGATCGAGAAGTTCTCGGCCAACGGATTCGCCCACCGCGCCGACCAGACCCGCGAGACCCGCCAGCGGTGGACCGAACTCGATGTGGAGAGCAACCGAGCTTCCAACGTCTTGATCTTCACGAAGCAGGCCGACTCGCCATCAGCCACATGACCCAAAACTAAGCCCAAGCGCCGAGCCTCCCGTGACCAGCTACGTCCCCGACATCGACCCGTCGACCGACATCCACGCCTACCTCGCGCAGCACGAGCGCAAGGAGATGCTCCGCTTCCTCACCTGCGGCAGCGTCGACGACGGCAAGTCCACCCTCATCGGCCGGCTGCTCTACGACAGCAAGATGGTCTACGAGGATCAGCTCGCCGCCGTGCAGGTCGACTCCAAGCGCTTCGGCACGACCGGCGACGACTTCGACCCGGCGCTGCTCACCGACGGCCTCCGCGCCGAGCGAGAGCAGGGCATCACGATCGACGTGGCCTACCGCTACTTCTCGACGTCCAAGCGCAAGTTCATCATCGCCGACACGCCGGGCCACGAGCAGTACACCCGCAACATGGCCACCGGCGCGTCGACCTGCGACTTGGCCATCATCCTCATCGACGCCCGCCACGGCGTGCTCACGCAAACCCGCCGGCACTCGTTCATCGCCAGCCTGCTGGGCATCAAGCACATCGTCGTCGCCGTCAACAAGATGGACCTCGCCGACTGGGCCGAGCCGCGCTACGAGGAGATCAAAGCCGAGTACGCCGACTTCGCCGCCAAGCTCGACCTCGGCGACATCCGCTTCGTGCCCATGGCCGCGCTCACCGGCGACAACGTCGTCAACCCCTCCGAAAACATGCCCTGGTACACCGGCGGCACGCTGATGCACCACCTCGAGAACGTGGTCATCTCCGCCGACCGCAACCTCGTCGACTTCCGCATGCCCGTGCAGTACGTCAACCGCCCGCACCTCAACTTCCGAGGCTTCTGCGGCACGCTTGCGTCGGGCATCGTCCGACCGGGCGACGAAGTCATCGTCCTGCCCTCACGCAAAACCACCAAGGTCAAATCCATCGTCACGATGGACGGCGAGCTCGACGAGGCGTTCCCGCCTCAGTCGGTCACCATCACGACGACCGAAGAGGTCGACATCTCCCGCGGCGACATGCTCGCCCACCCCGGCAACCAGCCGCGCGTCGACACGCGATTCGAGGCGATGGTCGTGTGGATGAACGAGCAGGGCATGGTCCCCGGCAAGCAGTACGACCTCAAGGCCAACACACGCCTCACCACCGCCATCGTCGAGTCCGTCCGCTACCGCATGGACGTCAACGAGCTGCACCGCGAGGAGGCCGACGGGCTGGAGCTCAACGAGATCGGCCGCGTCGCCATCGAGACCGCGCGGCCGCTCGCGTTCGACCCCTACGAGCGCAACCGCGGGACGGGCGCGTTCATCCTCATCGACCGCCTGACCAACAACACGGTCGGCGCCGGCATGATCCTCGACCGCGCGGCGGGCGAGTCGCGCTCGGCCCGCAAGACCGTCGAGGTCGAGGCCGGCGGGTCGATGGTCCCCGGCGCCGAGCGGGCCCAGCGGCTCAGCCAGCAGCCCGTCACCGTGTGGATCACCGGCCTGACGGGGTCGGGCAAGTCGGCGATCGCGTTCGCCCTGGAACGCCGACTGTTCGATGAGGGCAAGGTCGCCCACGTCCTCGACGGCGGCAACGCCCGGCTGGGCCTGTCCAGCGATCTGGACTTCTCGGCCGACGACCGGGCCGAGAACCTCCGCCGCGCCGCCGAGGTCGCCCGCCTGTTCAACCGGGCCGGGCTGATCAGCATCTGCTCGTTCCTCTCGCCCGCCGCGGCCGACCGCCAGATCGCCCGCGACATCGTCAGCGGCGGCGAGTCGGGCTCGCCGTTCATCGAGGTCTTCTGCGACGCCCCCGCCGACATCTGCGCCAAGCGGTCGCCCGACGCCGACAGCATCCGCCCCTTCGCCGACGAGCAGGCCCCCTACGAACCGCCGACCGACGCCGAGCTCACGCTCCCCACCGCCGAGCTCAACATCAACGAGTCGGTCGAGCGCATCCTCGACCTGCTCAAGCAGCGCGAGATCATCTGAGCCGCCGGCTCAGCAGCGTAAGCTGCTGCCATGATCAACGCCACGATCTGCCGGCTCGGCCTCTGCGTCGCCCTGCTGCTGACTTTGCCGGCCATCGCCCAGAGCATCACCACGCCGCCGCCCGCGATCGTCGGCCTGACGGGGTGGTGGCCCGACGACGCCGACGACCGCGTCACGCTCACCCGCCTCGACCTGCCCGGCGTTTCGCTGACGACCTGGGTCGAGCAACCGAGCGATACACCGCCCATCGAGCGCATGCAGAACGCGATCCGGCAGACCGCCGACCGCTACGACTGCCCCGCGCTGCTCGACGCCAAGCCCGAAGGCGCCGACGCCATGTTCATGGTGGCCGACCGGCCCAAGGACGCGGCAGTCCGCCTGCACGGCCTGTTCCACCCAGGCGGGCGGATGCGCTGCCTGGCGATCGTCGATACCGGCGGTACTTTTGTGAACGCGCCCCAACTCGAGCAGCGGATCGCCGGCCTGGCCTTCATGTACCTCGTGCTCTGGCAGGACGTCGAGCCCGGCGGATCCCCCGCCCCCCCGCCGATCGGGCAGCTCGCCCGGCGCATGCCCGAGTCGCACCGCCCGGACAAGGTCCTGCACTACGGCCCGCCGGCATCGGACAAGCCGTCATGGACCGGCGTGCTCCGCTCGATGATCAGCAAGCCGGTGCCCGTCTTCACGCAAGCCGATCGCGCCATCACCCAGGGCGGGAGCTACGACCTCGCCCTCTTCGGCCCGCAGCACGGCGAACTTCTCGAGGCGCAGCAGACCACCCTCGAGCCGATCGACGGGCTCGACGAGCGTCTCGAGAAGTTGGAGCACGCCCCGCCGGACTACCGGCCCTTCGAGCGCGGCGCCGCGCTGCGCTTCGGCCCGATCGCCGACAACGGCGGGACACCCGACCCGAACACGCTCGGCGTCCGCCAGGCCGTCTTCACCCCCGACGGCCGATTCGCCATGGGCATGCTGGAGCACCCGAACCTCTCCGATCGCCTGACCGCCGCCGGTGAAATCCCCGGCCTGCAAGGCGAGTACTTCGTCGATGGTCACGTCATGACCCTCCGCGTCGACGGCAACGAGCTCACCCCCGACGGCCACGTGATCCACCTCATCACCGCGTGGCGGCCCGCCGACGGTCAGACCGAATTCGGCGACAAGGCCCGCATCCTGATCGGCAAGCGGGTCTACACCGCCGACGCCACGTATCGGCCCGCCAAGCCCGAGTTAGACCGCAAAAGCGAGTAGATCCCGTCAAGGCCGGACATAGTCCGCCCGGCCGCTGCGGCCGTACACGCTGTGGTAGTGCCGAACGAGCTTGTCGAGCGGCACGCCGTAGTGCTGCTCGAACGCGGTGTGCACGTCGTCGCCGTCCTTGAGCGCATCGAAGAAGGCGCGATAGCCATCGACGTTCTCGCTGACCATCATCTCGGTGAACTCCCACGCCTGGCCATACTGAAAACCGTCGATCGAAGGCATCACGAACATGCTCGCCAGCCCGCCGTTGGCCTGATAGGCCTCGCGCGAGTTCCGCGCCCGGCCCGCCGCCCACTGCGGCGCATCGACCAGGTTGTGAGCGACGTACTCCGCCAGCCCCTCGTTGACCCACGAGGGGATCCGCCGGCCGGTGCGGTAGCGGTGCGTGAACGCGTGCGACGCCTCGTGCACGAGGATGAGCGCGAACTCGTTGCGGTCCGGCTGGCGGAAGAACGTGACGTGCGCCCGCCCGTCGGGGTAGCCGGTGCAAAGGCCCGCGACACCCGGCCGGGACCCGATGTCAAAGCCCTCGGCCAGACGCACCCATTCGCCGAAGCGCTGCCGGGTCGACCAGATCGTGATCAGGCATCGCCCCTGAAACACGTTGTACCCCTCGGGCACGCGGAACACGCTGCGCATCCGGTCGTACATGCGATCGAGCTGGCGCGCCCAGTACCGCGCCTCGCCAACGTCGAGGTCGGTGTAGAGCAGGAAGTAGTCGGTCTCGGTCGTCTTCCACTGCCCGGGCGCGACGCGCTGGGCGATGGGCTCGGCGAAGTCGCGCAACGCCTGGGTCGCCTCGGCGTGCTCGGCCTCGGTCAACTCCGGCCAGGCGCGGTCGACGGCCGTTAGCCGCGGCCCGGCGATGGCCCCCTGGCGAGCGGTCGAGATGCCCGTCTGGCTGCCCGGGTCCAGCGCCGCCGGATCGGCTTCGGCGTCCCCCGCTGCCACCGATCGCGCCGCCTCGATGGCCTCGGGCGTGGCGGCCTGCGGGTCGATCTCGCGGGCCCTGGCGAACGCGACACGCTCCTGGCGCTGCGCGCCCTCCATGGTGCTCAGCCAGCCGCCGAGCTCCAGCCAAGTCGTTACCGCCGCGGCGTCCTTGAGTTTGGGAAACGCAGAGACCAGCGACGCCGGCGTGAGGTCGGTCCACCGCGCTTGGACGCGATCC
>JBCCZA010000013.1:0-28912 GCA_039188455.1 Planctomycetota bacterium | reverse complement strand
GTGAGCGAAGTGGCACAAACACAACTCGTCATTATCTTTCTTGCCTCTCTCGTCGTCTACATGTCCGCCGCGATGGCCGACAGCGACGGGCGGATCGAGGTGGCGGTGGTGGGCGTCGGGCGCATGGGTCGGCACCACGCCCGGACCTACGCCCGCAACCTCGGCGATCGCTGCCGGCTGGTGGGGGTCGTGGATCGGGACGAGGAGCGGCGGGAGACGGTGGCCGATGAGTTCGGCGGCGAAGCCTACGCCGATGTGGCGTCGCTCCTGGCGGATCGGCCCGACCTGGCCGCGGCGAGCATCGCCGTGCCGACGCGGGCCCACGCCGAGGCGGCCGGGCCGCTGATCGACGCGGGCGTCGCGTGCCTCATCGAGAAGCCGCTCGCCGAGACCAGCGAGGCGGCGCGAGCGATCGCCGACCTGGCGCGGGCGGCGGGCGTCGTCCTGCGCGTCGGGCACACCGAGCGGTTCAACCCGGCGGTCCGGGCCGTGGCGGGCATGGAGCTGACCGCCCGATTCATCGAGGTCGACCGCGTGAGCGAGATGAGCTTCCGCTCGCTCGACGTGGGCGTCGTGATGGACATGATGATCCACGACCTCGACATCGTGCTGATGCTCGCGCGGTCGCCGCTCAAGAAGGTCGACGCGGCCGGCGTGGCGGTGGTGACCGACCACGAAGACATCTGCTCGGCGCGGCTCGTGTTCGAGTCCGGCTGTGTAGCGAGCCTCACCGCCTCGCGGCTGGCGCTCAAGACCGATCGCAAGCTCCGCGTGTTCAGCGACACGGCCTACGTCAGCCTCGACTACGCCAAGCGCAGCGGCACCCTCGTGCGCAAGACGCCGGGCAACGTCGACACGCTCAAGCGGGTCCGCGAGATGCTCGCGGGAGGCGGCGATCTCTCCGGCGTCGACTACGCCGACCTCGTCGAGTTCGACGAGCTGACGATGGACGCCGACGGCGTGTCGAGCGACCCGCTGACGGCCGAACTCGGGGCGTTCCTGGGCGCGGTCGCCGGCGGCGGGCTGAGCGACGAGGGCGTCGGCGGGGCCGAGGGGGTCGCCGCGATCGAGGCGGCCGAGCGCGTGGTCGCCGCCGTCCAGGCGCACCGATGGGAGGGCCTCGAGCACGGGGCGCTGAGGGTCTAGCGCATGGCCGCCGCCCTCGTCATGCTCGCCATCCTGCCGGTGCTGCTCGTGCTCAGCGGGTTCATGAGCGGCAGCGAGACCGCGCTGTTCAGCCTCAGCCAGCAGCAGCGGGCGCAGCTGACCAAAGGCGAGGGCGTCGTGGCGGTGTCCGTCCGGGCGCTGCTCGCCGAGACGCGGGCGCTGCTGATCACGCTGCTGCTGGGCAACATGGTGGTGAACGTGCTGTACTTCACCGTCGGCTCGGTGGGGATGATTCGGCTGGTCGACGCGATGGGCTGGCCGGGCTGGGCCAGCGTGGTCGGCGGGCTGGCGGTGCTGGCGATGATCATCCTCTTCGGCGAGCTGATGCCCAAGCTGCTGGCGGGGCGGGGCCCGGTGCGGTGGTCGCGGCTGGCGGCGGTCCCGCTGCTGACGGTGCACCGCCTGCTCACGCCGATCCGCGTGGCGAGCAATGTGCTGGTGATCGGTCCGCTGGCGCGGCTGATCGACCCGGGGACGCGGCCGGCGTCGCTCTCGGCCGAGGAGCTCGAGTCGTTGCTCCAGCTCAGCAGCCGTCAGGGCGTGATCGACCCCAGCGAGCAACGTCTGCTGGTGCAGGTGCTCGAGCTGTCGGCGATGCGTGTCCGCGACCTGATGGTCCCGCGCGTCGACATCCAGGGCTACAACCTCGACACGCCACCCGAGCTGCTGATCGACACGGTGCGTCGGACCCGGCTGCGTCACTTGCCGGTCTACGACCAGACGATCGACCGCGTGGTGGGCATGGTGTCGAGCCGGCGGGTGCTGCTCGAGCGGCCGGCCGACGCGGAGGCGGTGCGCAGGCTGGTGACGCCGGCGCGGTTCGTCCCCGAGCAGCAGCGGGCCGAGCAGCTGATGGCCGAGCTGTCGCGCGGCGGCGAGCCGGTGGCGATCGTCGTCGACGAGCACGGCGGCACGGCGGGGCTGATCACGATCGAGGACGTCGTCGAGCACGTCGTGGGCGGGCTGGCCGGGGGCTACGAGCGGGACGACGAGCCGGGCTTCGAGCGGCTGGGTGCGGGGCGGTTCCGCGTCGACGGCGACCTGGCGGTGAACGACTGGCCGCAGTTCTTCGGCCGGCCCGGAACGGCCGGGTACCACGGGCTGACCGGCGCGGTGAGCACGGTGTCGGGCCTGGTGACGGCGCTGCTCGGGCGCGTGCCGCGCGTGGGCGATCGCGTCGAAGTCGGCAGCGTCTGGCTCGAGGTCGAGGCGATGGACGGCCTGCGGATCGACACGGTCGTCGCCGAGCTGCGCGACGCCGAGGCGACGGGGGGGCGGCCGTGACCGCGATCGATTGGGCGATGTGGCCCGCGTTGGCGCTGCTGGGCTTCTGCGGCTCGGCCCTGTACTCGGGCATGGAGACCGGCTGCTACCGGCTCAACCGCGTACGCCTCCACCTCCGCGCTCAACATAAGGAACCCGCGGCCGTGGCGCTCGAGGCCGAGACGTCCGACCTGTCGCGCCTGCTCTCCACGCTGCTCATCGGCAACAACGTGACCAACCAGCTGGGCACGACCGCGATGAGCGTGATCCTCTTGTCGCTCGTGACCAACGAGTGGGCCGCGATCGCGCTCAACGCGCTGGTGGTCACGCCGATCCTCTTCGTCTTCGGCGAGACGCTGCCGAAGGACTTCTTCTCCGCCCACGCGGACGCGGTGATGTACCGGCTGTCGGGCGTGCTCCGCTGGAGCAGGCGGGTGTTCTTCTACACCGGCCTGACGCCGGCGGTCGGGCTGATGTGGTCGGCGCTGAGCCTGCTGCTCGGCGGCACCGGCCGGTACGAGGCGACGCACCCCCGCCGTCAGATGGCGTATCTCTTCAAGGAAGGCATCGGGTACGGGCTGCTGACCGATCGCCAGTCGGCCCTGGTCGATCGCGTGATGCGGCTGAGCGACACGCAGCTGGCCGACGCGATGACGCCGTGGGCCCGGGCGATGAAGGTGCGTGCCGAAGACCCGCCGGGCGTGATGTGGCGGCTCGCCGAGCAGGGCGGCGGACGGTCCCGCTACCCCGTGGTCGAGCGCGGCGGCAGGGTCGTTGGCGTGGTCAACGTCCTCGACGCGCTGGTGCACGACGCGGCCGACTGCCCGCCGATCCGCGAACTCATGACCCACGCGGTGACCCTGCCGGCCACGATGGGTCTGCGGCGAGGGCTCAGCGAGTTGCAGGCCCACGGCGGGTCGCTCGCCGTCGTCGTCGACGAGCGCGGCAAGCCCGTCGGCGTCGTCACGCCGCGCGACCTCGTCGAGCCCATCACCGGCCAGCTCGCCCAGTGGTGATCACCCCGCCCGCCGCGGCCGCACCACAACCAGCCACCACGTCAGCACCGCCGCCCCCGCCGGCCAGGCCGCCCACCGCAGCAGCGGCACCGCCGTCGACAGCCCGATCAGCCCGTACGCCAGCGCCAGCCGGCGCGCGTGCCACCGCCGCCGGCCCGCGACCAAGTAGTCCGTCGCCGACCGTCCGACCGGAAACCACCAGATCAGACCCACCAGCGGTACCGCCAGCACCCACACCGGCCGCGGCCGCACCCGCTGCTCGTGGCTCACCGCCCGCCGCCACCGCGCCAGCACGCAGGCTGTCGCCGTCAGCTCTGCCCACCGCCACGCGAGCACGAACAGCCCCGCGCGCCATCCCCCCGCCTCGCCCAGCCAGTCGAGCCACGCTTCCATCACGGCAACCTAGCCGAACGTCACCCTTCGCGGCCCGACGCTACCCTGCGACGCCGATCCGAGACGGCCATGCCCTTCCGACTGTTCAACCCCACGCAACACCGCGTCGCCGAGTCGCTGGCTCGGGCCGATCGCCGCGAACGCGACGCGGGGATCCGCAACGACCTCAGCCTCAAGGCGCTAAGCCCCGACGTCGCCGCGTTTCTCGCGCAGCTGATCGTTCGTCGCGCCGCCAAGGTCGTCGCCGAGTTCGGCACGTCTCACGGCTACTCGACCCTCCACCTCGCCGCCGCGGTCGACCTCACGGACGGCCACGTCTGGTCTGTCGAATCGATCCCCGAAAAGTCCGCCCTCGCGGCGAAGCACCTCGCCGACGCCGGGCTGAGCGATCGCGTGACCCTCGTCGTCGGCGACGGCCTCGCGTTCGCTCAAGAACTGCCGCACGAAATTGACCTCGCGCTGATCGACTACGGCGTCCCCGCCTTCGCCCCGGCCTACGACGCGCTGCGCTCTCGGCTCGCCCCCGGGGCGATGATGTTCTTCGACGGCGGGCCCGACGGCTACTGGGACACCGACGGCATCCGCGCGTTCAAGCAACGCCTCGACGACGATCCCGACCTGCTCGTCAGCCTCGTCGCGATGCGTAAGCAGCAGCTGATCGCCGTCCACGCCTCTCGCAACGGCTGAGTCGATCGCGATACGCTGGGCCATGCTCTGGTCCACCGCCGACCTTGCTGACGCCGTCGCCGCCAGCCTGCAACGACGCGCTCGGCAGGACGACCTCGAGCAAGCCGTCTACGGCTTCGACGCCTTCGACGAACTCGCCCTGCACCCCCTGATCGCCGACGCCCTCGACGCCGCCGGCTACGGCGCCCTCCGCGAGCAGCGCTACCCCGGCCACTGGCACAAGAGCAAGAAGTCGGAGGGCCTGCGCTGCGACGTCGTCGTCACCCCCGACCGCCTGCCCCTGCGCGACCCCGACCTCAAGGCCACGCTCTTCGACGCCGCCCCCGCCGTCGACCCCGAGCAGGCGTATTGGCTCGAGGTCAAGGCCGTCGCCCAGCACGAGCCCGCCGGCCCGTTCCGCAACTACAGCAAGGAACTCCTCGCCCCGGTCATGGCCGACCTCAAGAAGGTTTGGACCGACGGCGTCATCGCCCACGGCGGCCTGCTCGTCGTCCTCTTCACCGAAACCCCCGCCGTCGCCGAGCACGACCTCGCCGCCTTCCACCGCCGCGCCTTGGATAAAGGTTTTCCTGTCTATCCCCCGGCCACCCGCGCCTTTGCCATCACCGACCGCATCGGCAACGCCTGCTGCACCGTCAGCGTCTTCGGCGTGCGATAAACGGTTATCCAAGGCTATTCCGCCCCGGAGATATCGGGGGCCGCGCCCCCCGGTTGAACAACCTGAAGGATTGAAGTGTATAGCCGTTCGAATTGGTCGGGCGAGATCAAACCAAACGCGAGCGTGCCAAACACGATAACGGCCAAGAACATCAGGAGGCGGATGATCGCGCTCTGACGTTGCAAAATACTCGCAGCAACGATCGCACCAATGAGAGTGACGGAGAACACGACGATCCCGACCAGAGGCAAGGCGGTCCGCGGATTTGGATTTGGAGCGGGACTCGGGCTCGGGTTCACGATCGGGGGGGACGGCGGGGTCGGACCCGACTCGATGTCGTTTGGAAACGCGATCGATAGCAGATCGCTAAACGGTCGGTAGGGAAGCGAGACCGGCAGCTGGTGGCTGCTGATCGACGCCTCGCCCAGAAGCACTCGGGCGACGGCTTCATTCGACACCTTCAGGTTCGAATACGCCGAGAGAATCGTCATTTTCTCGAGATGACGCTCGTCAAACAAATAGGGCACGCGAAAGCTGATGACAATCGTGTCGATCGCTCGCTCGCGATCTGAAAGATAGCGGTTGATCCGGTCAAGGAGATCGACATGATCTCGATTGGTCACTCCGAAAATAAGGAGTCTCGGCGAGTCGGATTCGATCGAATCAACGAGTGCGTCGAACGCGGCCTCTGCGTCGAAGGGCTTCTTGGGGTTGTACGACAACTCGACGGTCGTGACACGGAAGTGACGCATGAGCAGCGGTGTCAGATCGTCCTTGCTGAACACCGGCACGGCTAGCAAAACGTCGTCGCTTGTATCCAGCCGCTCGAGAGGCGAGCTGTTGCCATCAAACAAGTGAAGGCTGTCATCGATGATGGAGATGGACCTGTTCGCCACGTGTTCAGCGATCTCAAGATGGTCTGAGCGGCGCACCGTCGCCAGGGCTGCCTGTCGATTCGGAATGGCGTCCGCGGCGACCAAATTCGGGTAGATTTTCGACTTGAGTCGCAGCACGCGACGCAATGACGCATTGAGCTGTTCTTCACTCAGATTGTCGACGAGATCTGTGATGCAGTGCTGAAGATCATCGATTGTGAAATCGATCTGCATCGGTCCGACGCTGTAACTTCCACCGACCCCCGAGAGGATCGTCAGGTCATTGCCGGCCAGCACGCTCTTGACGACGGCGCGACTAGGGTCGTTGCCAACGGCTTCCTGAGCTGCTCTCATGCCGATGACGTCGTCGCTGATCACAACCCCATCGAACCCCAGCGTCTGCCGCAGATGCTGCGTGATCGCTCGTCGCGAGAGACTGAACGGTATCT
Source organism: Planctomycetota bacterium (assembly GCA_039188455.1). Lineage (GTDB taxonomy): Bacteria > Planctomycetota > Phycisphaerae > Phycisphaerales > Phycisphaeraceae > JBCBUE01. The sequence continues at coordinate 22,404 of JBCCZA010000013.1, read as the reverse complement.
TTTTGTTTTCGAGGTCGAGACGGGGGAACGCGATGTGCGCTGTCATGACGGCGTCCACGCCGTGCGTGGCAAGGTGTCGAAAAGGCAGAATCGAGTTGTAGATCTCCTGCTCCGTCGAGCGAAGCACGGGGAGTCCTTGGTGAGGGTCGCGCGCAGTTTGCCCATGACCCGGGTAGTGCTTTGCGCACACCAACAAGCCTTCGTCTTGCATGCCCAAGGCAAAGGCGGCTCCGTAAGTCGCGACCCAGTTTGGTCCGGCGCCGAACGATCGGTCCCTTATGAAGTCTCTGGCTTCGCCTCGATTGATGTCGAGCACCGGTGCTAAGTTCATTCCGATGCCCAGCGCGCGCAGTTCTTCACCGACGACCCGGCCGGCTTGGCGTACGAGCTCGGGATTGTTGGTGGCGGCGAGGCCCATCGCGGACGGAAAGAGGGTGACACCTTTTTCTAGAACCACCGCCGAGCCTTGCTCCTGATCGACCGCGATCAAGAGCGGTAGCGACGATGATGACTGCGCGGCCTGCCACTGCAGGCGTGTGGTCATCTCGACGATTGCTTCCGTGACGTGCCGTGACTCTATTGGCACCGTCGGGTCGCGCATCCCCTCGACGTTGTGCTCAAACAGAATGATCCCGCCGACGTGATAGTCCTTGATCAATCGCTCGGAAACGAGGAACTGATCCGGCCCTGGCGGGATGCCGACTATCAGGAGCTGGCCGACCTTCTGTTCGCGGGACAGCGATTCCAGCAACGAGTCGATTCGAGCGTGCGTGCTAGAGGTACTTGGCTGTGCGTAGATGGACGAAGCGGAGCCAACCCAGATGGCGAACGCAGCCGAGAAAACGCGCCAGAAAGCAACGTGACCCGAGTACGGCCACACCCGCTTCGGCGTTCGATACCACCGACGCGCGAGCTGACGTCGACGGACTTCCATCGCATGACCTCCACGATCCCGGAGTGATTGATCCTGCTGGCTGCTCTAACAACCAGGTGCAGGCGGACCGAACCGGGTTGGGCGGGAGGTTATCAGATGCGGTGGTCGGGTAACGAGACTGACAGAATGTGACACACCGCTTTGTCTTCTCTCGCGATAAGGCATGACGGCGGGGCGTTGTGGCGGTGTGCCAGGCCGGAGCCGCGGCGCGTCTTACGCACTGGTGTGGGGGAAGCGTCAATCGTGGAATCGAACAGGGCGTTCACCCCTCGCCGACGACCGGGCAGATCGGATCGGTCCATGGCGTGCCGGGCGTGGGGCGCGGGCCGAGCAGCGGGACGTTGGCGTGGCAGTGCGTGCCGGTGTAGGCGGTGCCGTCGGGCATGAGGTGGGCGACGATCGAGAGGCGGGGTTGGTCGGTGGTGTTGGGGCCCGAGCCGTGGAAGCACAGGCCGTGGTGGAAGCTGGCGTGGCCGGCCGGGAGGACGCAGGGCTCGTCGCGCCACTCGCCGAGGTGGCTGTACTTGTCGTGCAGGCCCTCGAGGTCCTGGTCGAAGAAGGTGTCGGAGTCCTCGATGAGGCCCCACTTCTGGCTGCCGGCGATCGACCGCATGCCGCCGTTGGCGAGGTCCGTGTCCTGCAGGGCGATCCACGCGGTGACCATGTTGGTGGTGTCGGCGGCCTTCCAGTAGCCGCAGTCCTGGTGCCAGCCGATGTTGCCGGCGTTGCCGGCCGTGCCGGTCGGGGGCTTGTAGATGACCTGATCGTGCCACAGGCGGACGCGGTCGCAGCGCATCAGCTGCCGCCCGACCGAGCCGAGCACCTCGGCGGTGACCATCGCTTGGACGGCGTCGTTGACCCACCAGCCATTGTCGCACTTGCGCACGGCGTGCGGGTCGTAGCTCGCGCGGACGGACGCGGGGTGCTGCGGGTACCAGCCCTCGCCGTCGAAGTCGCCGGCCCAGAGGCGGTCGTGGGCCTCGCGCAGCGCGGCGATGGTTTCGTCGTCGATCAGCTTGGGGCTGATCCAGTAGCCGGCGTCGTCGTAGGTCGCAAGGTTGTCGGCGGTGAGCGTGAGGGTGTGGTCGAGGCAGTCGGTGGTGCGCGAGGCGGTGGCGGTCATGGCGTGCTCCTGGAGAGGTGAGGCCGAGATCATCGCGATCCCGGCCGGCTTGTCGTTCGGCCGTCGCGGCCGTAGATTTTTGAACATGGCCGATCGCTCGCGACGCGTCGACTTTCTGGGACCGAGGACGCGGCACCGCGGGCTGCTGCACGCCGGCTGGCTGCGAGCGGCGTCGGCGTCGAGCTACCCGCTGGGCCCGCACCGCCACGAGGGCGGTTACGAGCTGTGCCTGATCGTGTCGGGCGAGGCGGCGTGGTGGGCCGAGGACACCGAGTACCTGCTCGGGCCGGGCGACGCTTACCTCACGCGGCCGGGCGAGTGGCACGGCGGGGCGCACGGCGTGGTCGGGCCGGCCGAGCTGTTCTGGGCGATCTTCGCGCTGCCCGGGCCGCGCGGGGCGTACGGGCTGAGCGAGGCGCAGGCCCGAGCGTTGGCGGAGCGCTTCGCGGCCAGCCGGCTGCGGAGCTTCGTCGGCGGCGAGCCGTTGCGGGCGTCGTTTGCCAGGCTGCACAACGCGCTGCGCAGCAAAGATGGCCTGGCGGCGGCGCGGGTCCGATCGGCGGTGCTGGGGCTGCTGATCGACGCGGCCGACGCGATCGGCGACGCGGCGACGGCGCGGCGGGGGCCGACCTCGCCGATCCGGCGGGCGATGGCCTGGGTGCGGGATCACCTCGACGAGCCCGCGTCGGTCGAGGACCTGGCCGAGATGGCCGGCCTGTCGGTCTCGCGGTTCCACGAGCGGTTTGTCGCCGAGACCGGCTTCTCGCCCGGCGATTGGCGCGCCCGGCAGCGCGTCGCCCGGGCCAAGCGGCTGCTGCGGATGACCGATCGCTCGATCGTCGACATCGCGATGAGCTGCGGGTACGCGAGCAGCCAGTACTTCGCGACGGCGTTCGGCCGGCTCGTGGGCGTCAGCCCGTCGGCCTATCGATCGGCGGAGGCGTCGGCGACTTCGGGAGCGACGAGCCGGAGGAAATGAAACGCCGCCCGCATCGCCAGGCTGGAAGCCGGGGCGATGAATGTCGTGGGCATTAGTCTGTTAGACCCGTCAACTGCCAATACCCGACGGCAATCCATCGGTCGAATTTGCGGCCCACCTCGGGGAACTCGGCCACCTTGGTGAAGCCAAGCTTCTCGTGCAGAGCGACGCTGGCCGGGTTGGGCAACGAGACACCGCCGATGACGGCGTGGATGCCTTGGGTCTTCAGGCGGTCGAGAAGCTCGCGGTAGAGGGCGGTCCCGTGCCCGCGGCCGGTGCGCTCGGGGTGGAGATAGACGGTGATCTCGCGGGTGTGCCGGTAGGCGGCGCGGGTATTGAACGGGCAGGCGTAGGCGTAGCCGACGACCGCGGCGTCGTCCTCGGCGACGAGGAAAGGGGTACGCCCTTGGGCCGGTTCCATGCGGCGGGCCATCTCGTCGGCCGACACGGCGACTTCCTCGAAGGTGGCGATGGATCGCTCGACGTAGTGGTTGTAGACCGCGGCGATGGCCGGCGCATCGGCGGGGGTGGCGTCGCGAATCACAACCGGAGGCTAGCGATCGGCGTCGGTCGCCTCAAGGACCGAGCAGCGATGCGACGCCCGGGCGGAAGCCGCGGCGAGGTCGGGCGTCAAGCCTGTCGCCAGCCGCCGACGCGTTGTTTTTCCCACCCGATCGCGTCACCCTCGGGGACGCCGGCGACGCCGAGCCGGCGGAGCATGTGCAGCGCCTGGGCGCGGTGGTGCATGCCGTGAGTCGCGACGTGCAGGATGCCGGCGCCGTAGGACTTGCGGCGGGGCGGGTCGTCCAGCCGATCGACGAACGTGTCGTCCAGCCGGCTCTCGTCGGCGACGCGGCGGGCCAGGTCGATCAGCTCGGCCGTGGTGCGGTCGTACCGCTCGATCAGGTCGGCGATGCTCACGCCGTCGGGCGACCACGGGTCGATCGTGTCGGCGTCGGTCATCAGCAGCGTCCAACAGGCGGCGTTGTCGACGATGTGCGCCAGCGTCTGGCGGAGCGTCCCCGGGCCGATCGGGAACCGCCGGTCCAACGCGTCGTCATCGAGCGGCAACGACAGCTCGAGCAGGCGGCGCGTCGTCCACGCGTCGTGGCCGAGCAGGCGATCGATCATGTCCACGGTCGGTCTCTCCGCTGGATGAGCTGAGCGGACGCTAGCGATCACCGCCTTCGGCTTCAACTGCCAGGAAATGAAACGCCGCCAGCGTCGCCACGCCCGAGGTCGGGCCGAGCGGGCAGTCGTACATGTCGACGCGGACGTTCGCGTCGCCGACGGGCGTGCGGAGATCAATCACGGTTTCGCCGCGGCGGAGGTCGTGGCGGTACGTGTTGTGGGCGTTGAGCAGCCAGACGACGCCGCGTGTCTTGCGTATCCGGTCGATCTGCGGGAAGTAATCGAAGTCGCCGGCGTGCTGGTAGTCGGCGAAGGCGAGGACGACGTCGCGCGGGCCGACGGGGTGTTCGTCGGCAAGCGGCGTGAAGGGGAAATCGGGGTCGGACTTGGCGAGCGCGGCGAGATGGTGCGGCAGGCCGTGGGGGCCGGCGACGAGGTAGACGGTGTCGCCGGAGCGCATGACGCGGGCGACGCGGTCGGCGGCGCGGTCCAGTCGTTTGCCCGAGGCGGTCTGCAGGTCGAGCAGGTGTCGGGCTGTGTTGTCGAGGTACCGGGGGGCGAGGGTGCCGGGGTCGATCGGGTCGAGCCAGCGGTCGCGGTGGAAGCGTTGGCCGAGTACGCGGAAGAAGCGGTCGCGGCGGGTGTCGGTGTCGAGCGACTCGCGGACGACGGGGACCTTGCCGAGGCGGGTGGCGGCGGCGAAGGCCTCGAGCATCACGGCGTGGGCCGCGGCCGCCTGCAGCGGCGCGGCGAAGCGCGGCGGCAGGGGCTGTCCGTCGGTCGTCAGGTCGATGTCGATCGGCTGGGCGTCGGGCAGCGCGACGGCGAGCGAGGTCGGCGAGGTCAGGATGGCGGCGTCGCCGGTCTGCCGGGTCGTGCGGGCGTTGTAGCCAAACACCGCCCCGGCCCGGTTGCCCAGCTCGTAAGCCAGGGCGTGGTTGCCCGAGACGACGAGGCCTGGGGCGTCGGTCTCGGGGTGGTCGGCGAAGTGGGTCGCCAGCGCTTCGCCCGCGTCGATGATCTGCGGCAGGCGGTCGTTCAGCGCGGCGACGCGGTCGCGCAGGTCGGTGAGATAGGCGTGCCCGTTGGCGAGCGCGGGGAGGGTGGCGAGCAGGGCCAGCAGGCCGGCGGCGATGGCGAGGGCGGAGAGGAGGCGGCGCTGGATCACACGGATAGTTTGCCCGCGCGGCGCTGGATCGCGTGGTTGGAAGCCGCGGTGGATCGCGCGTTGCGCCACGCCGGGCGGTCTGTGACGGTTGCGGGGGCGGGTGAAACAACCACGGCGAGCAGGCTCGCCGGCTAACGGAGACGATCGTGTTCGCGGCCTAGCGCCCGGTCCTTGGCGCCTGGCGCCGATCAGTTCACCTTGCCGAGGTACGACCCGTCCTCGGTGGAGACCTTGACCCGCTGGCCGTTCTCGATGAAGGGCGGGACGCGGGTCTTGAGGCCGGTCTCGAGCTCGGCCTCCTTGAGCTGGTTGGTCGCGGTGGCGCCCTTGACCTGCGGGGCGGTGTCGGTGACCTCGAGGTCGACGGCGGCGGGGAGCTCGATGGTCAGGACGTTGCCCTGGTAGACCAGGCCGGTGACGGTCGTGTTTTCCTTGACGTAGAGCAGGGCGTCGCCGAGGACGTCGTCGGGGAGGGTGGCCTGCTCGTAGGACTCGTTGTCCATGAAGACGGCGGAAGTGCCCTCGGGGTAGAGGTACTCGAGCTCGCGACGGTCGAGGTTGACGATGTCGATGTCGTCGGTGGAGCGGAAGCGTTTCTCGACGTTGGTGCCGGTCTTGACGTTCTTGAGCTTGGCCTGGACGAAGGCCCCGCCCTTGCCGGGCTTGGTGTGCTCGGTCTTGACGCAGAGCCAGAGCTGCCCGTCGAGGTCGACGGCGTTGCCGGGCTTGAGGTCGTTGGCTCGCATGGGGGGGCTCCGTGGGACTCAGCGGGTGGGGGTGGGCGGAGATTGTGGCGGGTTGACGGCGGGAATTCAACACGGCCGGCGGGGGTCGTGTGGATTCACCACAGAGGGCCACGAGAGGGCCACGGAGGTGGGTGCTTGTCAGCTAGCAGCGAATTTCGCGTGGGAGAAGCTGAAGTGTCGCTTCGGTGTAGGTGCGGTCTTCTAGGTGGAGAGCTTCCTTAGCGAATCGCTCGATTAAACCGGTCTCAGTGGGCAATTCGACATCGAGTTTTCCATTTACTTCTCGCCAATTCAGTAACTGCAGGCGACAGCTCTTAGCGCCTGACTTATCGACTTCGTAGAAGTCGAATTGAATCATGCCCTGAGACTCTTGACTCCCTAGCTTCACTGACGCTATTCCTTCGGGCGACCGGCACCAGTCAAATAGTCTTGCGGCTTGCTGAGTGAGCACGCCGCGACCTTCGTAGGCCAAAGCGAGACCGCCCCAAGTATTCCAAAGAAGCGTCGCCTGGAATTCCCATATGTCTGAGTCCTCATAAACGATTCGCAGATCTGCTTGGGAAGGTAGGGGGTTTTTAGACATTTTCGACAGCTACATAACTCGGGTCGAACGCGCGATACTCATGGAGAGCCTTGACTTGAGCACATCTTAATCGCTGGCTGTGTGCTGGATACATCTATGTGGCTCTGTATGTTGAATTCGCGTGACTGGGGTAGGCTTGGTCGACATGAGTGGGTTCGTTGAACAACTCAACCGCCTGCCCGACCTCCTCGCCGCGCACGTGTGGTTGGTGGTGGTGTCGGTGGGGTTGGCGTGCGTGGTGTCGGTGCCGGCGGGGGTTTGGGTGGCGCATCGGCCGCGGTGGCGGGGGGTGGTGCTGGGGGCGGCGGGGTTGATCCAGACGGTGCCGGGGATGGCGTTGTTGGCGGCGGTGGTGCTGGGGCTGATGGCGCTGAGCGCGGCGGGGGTGTGGCGGGGGTCGACGATTGGGGCGGTGCCGACGCTGGCGGCGTTGGTGCTGTACGCGCTGCTGCCGGTGGTGCGGAACACGGTGGTGGGGGTGCGGGGGGTGAAGCGGGATTTGGTGGACGCGGCCGAGGGGCTGGGGATGGCGCGGTGGAAGGTGCGTTGGGTGATTGAGCTGCCGTTGGCGGCGGCGGTGGTGTGGGCGGGGGTGCGGACGGCGACGGTGTGGACGGTGGGGCTGGCGACGCTGAGTGAGCCGGTGGGTCAGCCGAGTTTGGGGACGATGATTTTCGGGGGGCTGCGGACGATCAACGGGGCGTCGATCGCGGTGGGTTGCGTGGCGGCGGCGGGGCTGGCGCTGGTGTTGGACCGGGCGTTGGGGCTGGCGGAAGCGGGGCGGTGGCGGTGGGCGATCGTGGTGGTGGCGGGGCTGCTGGTGGGGGTAACGGCGTGGTCGTGGTCGACGACGTCGGCGACGCGCACGGCGGCGGACGATGGGAGCGAGCGGGTCGATCTCGGGCGAGTGTTCGTGGTCGGCAGCAAGGACTTCGGGGAGAGCGAGATCTTGGCGCAGCTGGCTGGGCAGTGGCTGGGGAACGCGGAGGGGTTTGACCATCGGCGGGGTATGGGTGGGATGATTCTGTTTGATGCGTTGGTGCAGGGCGATGTCGATGCGTATGTGGAGTACACGGGGACGGTGTGGGCGACGGTGATGCAGCGGGAGGACTTGCCGGGGCGGTCGGCGATCCTGGCGCAGATGGCGGGTTACCTGCAGGCGGAGCACGGGATCGTGTCGGCGGCGCCGCTGGGTTTCGAGAACGCGTACTGCATGGCGGTGCGCAGGGAGACGGCGGAGAAGTATGGGCTGAAGGGGATCAGCGATCTGGCGAAGGTGTCGCCGGAGTTGAAGCTGGGGTCCGACCCTGAGTTTCTCCAGCGGCAGGACTGGGTGACGATGCGGGACGCGTATGGGCTCGACTTCAAGGACTTGGTGAGCATGACGCCGACGCTGATGTATGACGCGCTGAAGAACGGAGAGGTGGACGTGATCACGGCATACACGACGGACGGGCGGATCGCGGCGTACGACTTCGTGGTGCTGCCTGATGATCGGGGGGTGCTGCCGCCGTATGACGCGGTGTTGTTGATGGGGCCGAGCGTGGCGGGGGATGTTTCGGTGTTGCGGCGTTTGGAGCGGCTGGCGGGGACGCTTAACGCGACGACGATGCAGGAGGCGAATCGGCGGGTGGATATCGGGGGGCAGTCGCCGGATGATGTGGCAGGCTGGTTGATCGACGGCATCAAGGGTGAGCAACACGGAGCGGCGACGCAGCCGAGCGGCGATGAGTGATACGGCTGATGTGATCGAGGCGAAGCGGGCGTTGCGGGCGGAGCTGAGGGCGAGGCGTGCGGCGATGAGCGACGCGGCGCGGCGGGCGGCGAGCCTGTCGATCGCGGAGTCGGTGATCGAGCGTGTGGGCGGGACGCTGGATGCGGTGGGTGGGGCGGTGTTTTGCTACGTGGGGGTGAAGGACGAGGTGAGCACGCGGCCGATGCTGGAGCGTTGGTTGCGCGAGGGGGTGGAGGTGTGGGTGCCGCGCGTTGAGTCGCGGGAGGAGCCGATGACGGCGGTGCGGCTGCACGGGATGGGGGACTTGCGGCGCGGGGCGATGGGGGTGCCGACGTGTCCTTGCGGGGTGGCGATGAATGCGGCGCCGGCGTGGGTGCTGTTGCCTTGCGTGGGGGTGACGCGCGACGGGCGTCGGCTGGGGCAGGGCGGGGGGCATTACGACCGGTACTTGGCGTCGTTGGGGCAGGCCGAGGTGAAGACGGTGGCGTTGGCGTTTGAGGCGCAGGTGGTGGAGGCGTTGCCGGGGGAGGCGCACGACGAGCGGGTCAGTGCGGTGTGCACGGAGTCGGGGTGGGTGGATTGTTCGGGAGGCGCGTGACTCATCACCCCCGGCAGAGCCGGGGGCTAACGGGCCGCTGCGCGGCAGGACGCTACGTCTCTTCGGCCTTGATGTTCAGCGCGGCGAGGAGGTCGGTGTAGCGTTCGGCGCGGAGGACGGCGGCGCGGGTCTCGGGGTCGGCGAAGTTGGTGCTGATGAGGCCGAGCAGCTCGATCTGGGCGGTGGGGTCTTTGAGGGGTGTGAGCAGGAGGCAGATGAGCTGGGCTTCTTCGCCGTCGGGGGAGTTGAAGTCGATGCCGACGGGGGAACGGCCGAGGATGAGGGCGGCCTTGTCGAGGTCGGCGAGGCGGGCGTGGGGGACGGCGAGCTCGTCGCCGATGCCGGTGGGGACGATCTGCTCGCGGGCCCAGACGGCGGCGTCGATGTCGGCGTATTTCACGTCGAGCTGCTCGGCGGCGACGGCGGCGAGCTCGCGGATGGCCTCGCGCCGGTTGGTCGCTTTCATCTCGAGTACGACGTGTTTTTCCTTGAGGTACGAGCGGAGCTGTTTGGGCTTGGCCTGCGCGAGCAGGCGCTCGATGCCCGGGCCGGCGATGAGGGAGGTGACGATCGCCATGATGACGATGGCGATGAAGAGGGGCTCGGAGATCAGGCCGGCCGAGAGCGCGAGCTGGCCGAGGATGATCTCCATCGCGCCGCGGGCGACCATTGCGACGGCGACGGCGCCGGACTCACGCTGGCTCATCCCGGCCCACTTGGCGCCGAGGTACCCGCCGGCCAGCTTGGTGGCGATGGCGATCACCATCACGACGATCACCAGCTGCAGGTCGAAGGCCTCGACGAAGTTGACCTGCAGGCCGATCGACGCGAAGAACAGGGGGGCGAAGATGTTGCCGATGAAGTCGTGGATGGTGTGTCGGGTCTTCTCGCGGAGGTGGCGGCAGTTGCCGATGGCGATGCCGACGATGAAGGCGCCGAAGATGGAGTGGATGCCGATGTACTCGGTGTAGGCGGCGCCGAGCAGGGCGAGGGTGATGACCAGGCCGAGCATGCCGCCCGGCCACGAGCCGTGGGCCTGGACGAAGGGGATGACGCGGTTGAGGACGAGCGAGCCGACGGTGAGCACCAGGCCGATGAACAGCAGCGTGAGTCCGACGGTGACGAGCACGCCCATGGCGGCGGTGTCGTTGGGGCCATCGATGGTGGCGGGGGCGATGAGGGCGAGGATCACCGCGAAGCCCATCCAGCCGATGAGGTCGTTGAGCATGGCGGCGGAGATGACGACCGTGCCCATCTCGGACTTGGCGAGCTTGAGGTCGAGCAGGATCTTGGCGATGACGGGCAGGGCCGTGATCGACAGCGCGACGCCGATGAACAGGGCGAAGGGCAACACGCCGTGCGCCGCGCCGCCGTCGGGCAGCGGCGCCGGGTCATAGCCCATGAACCCCGGCAGGGCGTAGGCCGCGCCGAAGCCGACGGCGAACGGGATCGCCATGCTCACCGCGGCGACGGAGAGCGCGCGGACGCCCTGACGCCAGACGGTCGACAGCTCGACCTCGAGCCCGGCGATGAGCAGCAGCAGGATCGCCGAGAGCGTGGCGGCGGCCTCGATGGCGTAGGCGACGGGGCTGGTGGAGCCGTCGGCGCGGGGCTCGAAGGGGAAGAGGAAGCCGTACGACTCGGGGGAGATGGCGCCGAGGACGGTGGGGCCGAGGATGACACCGGCGAGGATCTCGCCGAGGATGGCGGGCTGCTTGAGGGCGCGGGAGAGCTCGCCGAGCAGTCGGGCCAGGCCGAGCATCGCCGCCAGGGCGAGCAGGGCGGTGGTGATCTCGACCGGGTCGAACTTGCCGGCGGCGAGGGTCGGCGTCAGGGCGTCTGCGATGGGTGTCACGCGGCTGGGTCTCGCCCGGGGTGGTGCCTGTCATTGCGGCAGGCCGGCGCCGTCTCACACGCCGCGATCGTAGCGAACTGCGGCACGCGGGTTGCGTATCGTTCTGCGCCGATGGGCCCCCGCTCGTCGACGAGGAAGGAGCACCCGACCCATGGTGAGTTTCACCAACAACCTGAAGACCGCCGCGCTGCTGGGCCTGATGATCGGCCTGTTCATGGCCGGCGGCTACCTGCTCACCGGCACGCCCGCGGGGCTGACGTTCGCCCTGATCATCGGCGTGATCTTCTCCGGCGGGGCTTGGCTGTTTTCCGACAAGATCGCCATCACCGCCATGCGCGGCCAGGAGATCCGCCCCGAGCACGACCGCGACCTGTACACCATGATCGAGCGGCTCGCGAAGAACGCCAACCTGCCGATGCCGCGCATCTACCGCTGCCCGCAGCAGGCGCCCAACGCGTTCGCCACCGGTCCGTGGCCGAGCCGCGCGGCCGTGGCCGTGACCGACGGCGCCCTGCAGATGCTCAGCTACGACGAGCTCGAGGGCGTGATGGCCCACGAGTTGGCCCACGTGAAGAACCGAGACACGCTGACGAGCACGGTGGCCGCCGTTCTGGCCGGCGTGTTCAGCTACCTGCCGTACATGCTGATGTTCGGCATGGGCGGCAACCGCGACAACCCGCTGGGGCTCGTCGGCGTGCTGGCCTTCGTCATCCTCTCGCCCATCGCGGCGATGCTGATCCAGATGGCCATCAGCCGCAGCCGCGAGTACGTCGCCGACGCCGACGGCGCGACCATCGCCGGCTCGCCGCACGGCTTGATCAGTGCCTTGCAGAAGCTCGACGCCGTGTCCAAGCGTGTCCCGATGCAGGGCGAGATGCCCACGGCGAACCACATGTTCATCGTCAAGCCGCTCTCCGCCGGCGGCAACGGGTTCAGCGGGCTGTTCACCACCCACCCTCGCACGGCTGACCGCATCGCCAAGCTCCGCCAGCACCCGATGGCGTGAACTGTCTAGGTCGATCGATGTCGCGTGTACGCTGCGGCCTGTAGCACTGTCACGGACCGTCGCTGTCGAGACCACGCCGTGCACGATCTGAACCTTCAGCCGCTCCTCCCCGGCAAGCTCGACAAGCAGAGCGTCCTCGACGAAGAGCACCACAACGTCTGGGGCACCAACATCCTCAAGGGCCGGGATGGCAAGTACCACGCGATCTACTCGCGCTGGCTCAAGAGCCGCGGGCACATGGCGTGGGCAACCCACTCCGAGATCGCCCACGCCGTTGCCGACGACCTCACCGGCCCGTACCGGTTTCAGAACCTCGTCCTGCCCCCGCGCGGCAAGGACTACTGGGACGGCGACTGCACGCATAATCCGCACGTCCTCGAGCACGACGGCACGTATTACCTCTATCACATGGGCAACCGCGGCAGCGGCTACTGGCACGACACCCCCGACACACGTATGCCCGCCTTCGACGAGGACGAGTGGTGGGTCAACCGCAACAACCAGCGCGTCGGCCTGGCGATCGCCGACGACCTCAACGGCCCCTGGCGCCGCTCCGACGCGCCGCTCATCGACGTCCAGCCCGGCCGCCTCATCACCTCCACGCCGACCGCCACCCGACGCCCCGACGGCAAGTTCCTGCTCGCCTACAAGTACGTCGAAGACAATGGCAAGCACCGCGGCGGCCGGGTCATCCACGTCACCGCCCTCGGCGATTCGCCCACCGGGCCGTTCCGCGACACCGGCGTCCCCTTCATCACCCACCCCACCGCGCCCTTCGCGATCGACGACCACGTCGAGTTCGTCGTCGGCGGCAGGTACTACTGCGTCGCCAAGGACTGTTACCAATCGTGGGGCGACTACCCCGCCGGTACCACGGTCCTCTTCGAGTCCGACGCCAAGGGGCTTGAATGGCAGCCGGCCAAGCACTTCGTGTTGATCGAGGCCGGCGAACTCCGCTGGACCGACGGCACCGCCACCCTGTGCGAACGCACCGCCGATATGCCCAAGGTCTACCTCGAGGACGGCGTCCCGAAGGCGCTGATCATCGCGGTCTTGCCCCGAGACAGCGAGGTCTCCTTCGCGGTGATCATCCCGCTGCAGACGCGGGCGACATCGGGATGAAACGGGCCCGCCCAACAATCGGCACAGCCGGCGCGACCGGCCGCGGCCGCGTCACGCCCGGCACGATCGGCTCGCCCGACTCGCGTGGCGAAACGTAGCCTTGCCGGATGTCAACTAACTGGCCAGTCTGGTGGCGTTTCGAGTTCAAGCTCTCGAACCGGCTTCTCGATCAGCTCGGCGACATCGGGCTATCGGACGTCGATGTCCTGACCATGCTCGAGCTGGCCGACGCGTACCGCGAGTCGCTCGTGCAGGGACGGTATGTCGTTGAGGCAGAACACCTCGGCGACGAGTGGGACATCACCATCGAGCCCGACAACGTCCTATCGATCGTCACCGTCGTCGAGATCGCGGCGGTCGACTGGAAAGCCGCCGCGGCCTGAGCGACCGGCTCACCCGCTCGTCGGCCAGCCGTAGAACAGCACCGCGGCCGACAGCGCGATCCACGTCACGACGATCACCCAGAAGAGCACCGGGTTCCGCCTCCGGTCGACCTGCTCGAAGAAGTACGTCGACCCACGCCACAGGTCCGGCAGCACCCACAGCAGAAACATCACGCCCCACAGCCACGTCGCGTCGAAAGCGATCGCGCACGCAGCGAGTACCAGCCCGCCGATCGCGCGCCACTTGATCGACGATGGGGTGGCCGGCTTGGCGGCTGCGGTGCCTTTACTCTTGTGTTGCACGAGGTAGAACGCCGCGTCCTGCGTGTCGCGCGCTAGCCGCGCGTCGCGATCACCCAGCGGCTGCGATGCCTCGATCTTCCCGCCGGCCCGCTCGATCCGTGCGGCGGCCTCGTTGAGGTCGTCCGTCGCGAAGTACACGCCCCAATATTCCTTGTCGCCCTTGACCGCGTTAGGTGTGACGGTGACGCCGGCGACCACGCGGCCGTCGGCGTCGACGAACTCGTGCCGATCGGCGCGATCGGTCGGCCGGAGCCGCCACCCGAAGACTCCGGCGTAGAACGGCTCGACCCGCGCCAGGTCGGAGACGTGCAGTTCGTGCCAGGCCACGCAGCCGACCCCGCTCGGTTGTGGCCGGCCTTGTAGCAGGTCGCCCTCATGGCAGGTGAACCCCGCGCCGGCCGGGTCGCGGACCAGGGCGATCGTCCCGCCGCCTGGCGCAGGCTCGGGCGCGACCTCGATCTTCCCGCCCAGCGCCTCGGCCTTGCTCACGACGCCGGCCAGGTCGTCGACACCGATGTACGACATCCAGAACGACGGCATCTCGATCGCCTGGAACTTCTCGGGCATCGGGTACATCCCAGCCGCCGCGTGTCCGCCGGCCGCGCCGATCGCGTAGCCGTCGCCGACATCCTCGTACCGCCAGCCGAAGCAGTCGGCGTAGAACCGCTTGGCCTCGGCGAGGTCGAACGTCGACAGGTCGGCCCAGACGAACGCGTTGCCCATCGCCCGAGCGTAACGCGCAGCCGCGATACCATCGCGCCATGCGCACCACGCCCTGCATCGCCGGACTCGTCCTCGCTCTCGTCCTCGGTAGCGGCTGCTCGACGTCACCCAATACGTCGCCCGCCGAAGCCAAGCCCGCCCACCCTCACCATCACGGGGACGGCCACACCCATGACCACCGCGACACCGACGTCGTCGTCGAAGAGCTCGTGCGATCCACGCATAGCTGGAACGGCACGACCCTGCCCGCTTACCCCGACGGCCAGCCGGAAATCGTCGTCCTCCGTGTCACCGTCCCGCCGCACACCGCGCTGCCCTGGCACAAGCACCCGGTTATCAACGCCGGCGTCCTCGTCTCGGGCACCCTCACCGTCATGACCCCCGACGGCCCGTCGAAGCGCCTCCACGCCGGCGACGCCCTGATCGAACTCGTCGACCAGCCCCACCGCGGCGTCAACGACAGCAACCAGCCCACCGTGGTCTACGTCGTCTACGCCGGCACCACCGGCGGGCCGATCACCGTGCCCGCCGACGTCGATCCCTGATCGATGCGTCTTCACCCTTAGCTGCGACGCTACGCGTCGCTGAAGGAATCGTCCCTCACCGTTCTACTTTCAGTGACGCGTAGCGTCGCAGCTAAACAACCATCCACGCTCCCGCGCGCCGGACCCACACCATGCACCCCAAGCTCGCCAACGCCACCAACCTCTACCTCGAAGGCATCCGCGACGGCAACGCCCGCGAGGCCGTCACCCGCTACACCGGCGACCGCTACACGCAGCACAGCACCGGCGTCCGCAACGGCGTCGAGGGCTTCGTCGAGTTCTTCGAGCCGTTCTTTCAGCGATGCCCCGTCCGCGACATCCGCATCGTCCGCTCGATCGTCGATGGGCCGTACGTCTTCGTCCAGGCCTTTCAGGACATCAACGACGGCCAGGCCCGCTGGGTCACGACTGACCTCTTCGACACCGACACCGACGACAAGATCGTCGAGCACTGGGACGTCATCTCGGCCTACGAGACCTCGGCCGATTCAAGCGCCGATCAAATCGGTGGCCCGACCGAGATCGCCGATGAGGCGTCCACCGAGCCCAACAAGCAGCGCGTCCGCGACTTCCTCTGCGACGTCATGGTGCTCGGCCGGGGCGACCGCTTCGATCGCTTCGTGAACGGCGACGCGCTGATCACCCGCAAGGCATCCGACGTCGCCGCGCTCGACGAACTCATCGGCGCCTACGACCTGGTCTTCAAGATCGTCGGCCAGGGCAATACCGTCGCCGCCTACAGCAGGGTCCTCGTCGGCGACGCCGCCTACGCCCGCTTCGACCTGTTCCGGCTAAGCGACGGCCTGATCGTCGAGCACTGGATCAACCAGGAAGTCATCCCGCCTAAGTCCGAGTGGGCCAACGGCGGGAAGTTTTAGCCTCAGGCGAAGTTGACGTAGAACGTCTTCTTCTCGAGGTACTGCTCGAAACCGTACTTGCCGTCTTCGCCGCCGGTGCCGCTCAGCTTGTAGCCGTTGTGGAAGCCTTGGTGCTGTTCGCCGTGGCCGCGGTTGATATAGACCTCGCCGCACTCCAGCTCGTCGACCAGGCGCAGGACGTTCTTCATGCTCTGCGTGCAGATCATGGCGGCCAGGCCGTACTCGGCGTCGTTCGCGTAACCGATCACTTCTTCGATCGTCTTGAACTTGATCACCGGCAGGATCGGCCCGAACGATTCCTCGTGCACGATCGACATGCCCTGGGTGACGTCGGTCAGGATGGTCGGCTCGAACCAGTTGCCGCCCTCGAATCCGGGCACGCTCGCCTCCTTGCCGCCGAAAGCGACAGTTGCGCCTTCCTTCACGCTGGCCTCGACGAGCTCTTTCATGTGCTCGAGCTCTTTCTTGTTGACCTTCGGGCCCATGTCCATCGACTCGTCCATGGGGTCGCCGACCTTGATCGCGGCGACCTTGGGCATGAAGATCTTCATGAAGTCGTCGTAGACGGACTCCTGGACGTACATCCGCTCGTTGCAGGTGCAGACCTGGCCGCAGTTGTCGAAGCGCGAGTGCAGTGCGGCGGCGGCGGCCTGCTCGAGGTCGGCGTCCTCCAGCACGATGAACGGGGCCTTGCCGCCCAGCTCGAGTTGGCAGTGGGCCATGTTGTCGGCCGTCGCCTTGATGATCGCCTGGCCGGCGGGCGTGCTGCCGGTCATGGTGACCATCTTGGTGATCGGGTGTCGGCAGAGCGCGTCGCCCATCGTGCGGCCGGGGCCGGTGACGAAGTTCAGGACGCCGTCGGGGAGGCCCGCCTTCTTCGACAGCTCGGCCAGCTCCAGCGTCGCCAGCGGGGTCTCGCTGGTCGGCTTGAGCACCATGGCGTTGCCGGCGATCAGCGCCGGGCCGATCTTGCGGCCGGCGAGCGCCAGCGGGAAGTTCCACGCCGTGATGCCGACGACGACACCGCGGGGGATCTTGTGGATCCAGATGTGCTCGTCGGCGTTGTCGGACTGGACGATGTCGCCGTCGAACTGCCGGGCCCAGTCGCAGGCGTACTCGACGAAGGAGCAGAACACGTCGACCTCGAAGCGGGCGACGGTCAGCAGCTTGCCCTGCTCGCTGGTGAGCAGCTTGGCCAGCTCTTCGCGCTTGCCGCGGACCTCGTTGCAGAAGGCGCGCATGACGTCGGCACGCTGCCGGGCGGGCGTCTTGCCCCAGGCTTTCTGCGCGGCCTGGGCGGCTTCGAGCGCGGCGTGGGCGTCGGCCTCGTTGCCGTCCTGGATCGTGGCGATGACCTCGCCGGTCGAGGGGCTCAGGACCTCGGCGGTCTTGCCGGCAGCGGAGTCGACCCACTGGCCGTTGATGTAGAGCTGGTAGTGCTTCATGGTGGATCCCTCGTGGCGTAGGCGGTCGCGGCGACCCGCGACTCAGATGGTGATTCATCGCGGAGGCGCGATTCGGTCGGCCTGCCGCGGTCGGGCTCCCGCGGCACCCGATGACCAGGCCGAACTCGGCGAGAAGGGACGGTGGCGCGGGGTGAAATTGTACCGTGTTAACAATCAAACGGCGGTGACGCCGGGCCTGGGCGTGATTTTTGACCGCTCAGCCCGTACACTCTCCGCCCCACCTGCCTGTCTTGCCGTCCGACGCCCGCTGACGCGGCCCGAGCGACGCACCCCACAAGTACTCGGCAGCACACCGACCCCCCGGCGTTGTCGCAGCGATTCGCTGCCGCCCACGGTGTGATCCCGCCGTCCCTCTCCCGAAAGCCCTTCATGGACTTCGCCGCCCTATCCCTGCCGTCGCCCCTCCGCCGCGCCCTCCGGGACGCCGGCTACGCACAAGCCACGCCGATCCAGGCCCAGGCCATCCCGCCGGCGCTCGACGGCCACGACGTCCTCGGCTGCGCCCAGACCGGCACGGGCAAGACCGCCGCGTTCGCGCTGCCCATGCTCGCCAACCTCCTCGGCCACAAGCTCACCCAGCGTCGCCGCGTGCGTGGCCTCATCCTCTCGCCGACCCGCGAGCTGGCCGTGCAGATCGTCGACGCGCTCAACGCCTACGGGCAGCACACCCCGCTGCGCACCGCCGCGATCTACGGCGGCGTCGGCCAACGCCCCCAGGTCCGCGCCCTCACCGGCTCGGCCGACCTCGTCGTCGCCACGCCCGGCCGGCTCATCGACCTCATGGAGCAGGGCCACGCCGACTTCCGCGCTATCCAGACGCTCGTCCTCGACGAGGCCGACCGCATGCTCGACATGGGCTTCACCCCCGCCATCCGCCGCATCGTCGCCGCGTTGCCCAAGCAACGCCAGACGCTGTTCTTCTCGGCCACGATGCCTAAGCCCATCCGCAGGCTCGCCGGCGACTTCCTCGACGACCCGTTCGAGGTGCACATCGCCCCGCAGAACGCCACCGCCGACCGCGTCGTGCAGTCCGTCTGCCACGTGCGCCAGGGCGACAAGCCGGCGCTGATGATGCACTACTTCGAGCGGCTGCCGATGCACCGCACCGTCGTCTTCACCCGCACCAAGCACGGCGCCGACCGCGTCGCCAAGGGCCTGACGAAGAACGGCATCAAGGCCGACGCCATCCACGGCAACAAGTCGCAGAACCAGCGCCAACGCGCCCTCGACCGCTTCCGCGACGGCACGGTCGGTGTCCTGGTCGCCACCGACGTCGCCGCCCGCGGGATCGACGTCGACGACGTCACCCACGTCGTCAACTACGACCTCGCCCAGGACCCCGAGAGCTATGTCCACCGCATCGGCCGCACCGCCCGCGCCGGCGCTGAGGGCCACGCCATCGCCCTCTGCGACCCCGATGAGTTGACCTTGCTCCGCGACATCGAACGCCACCTCAGGACCTCCCTCGATGTCCGCGACGACGGCCCCGGCCTGCTCCCCACCCCCAAACCCCAACCCAAATCACAGGGCGGCCAACGCCGAAAGTCCAACAAGTCCCGCGGCGGCCAGCAAACCCGCAACAACGCCCAATCCAACCCCACCAGCCGCCCCCGCCGCAACGCCAAACCCCGCCAACGCCAAGGCAGCGGCGTCAAAGCGCAAGGCCAAGGCAATCACGACAACAGCGGCACGGCCCGTCCCCGTCGCAACCGCCGCCGCCGACCCACCGCCGGCTGAGGCGACCGGTCGGTCACGGCTGCGACCTTTTGCCTTAATCACTTTCCCCTACCTTGGGTCGCCTGACTGCCCCCGACCCAGCTCTCCTTCTCGGAGCTTCGCATCCCACATCCCACCCCTTCCGCGGCTCTCGCAGCCTCCGCTGCGCGCGTCGCGCCGCCGTCGGTCGACGAGCCCGGCATCACGGCCCAGACGGACTACGCGGTCGGTGCCCGCTCGTTTTCTGACGGCCGATCCCCCGCCGACCGCAAGCTCGCGATCATCAACCTCGCCGCCGTCCTCGTGCCGCCCGCCGGGTTCGCCGTCGCCATCGTTCTGCTCTGGGGCACGGCGTTTAACGCGTGGTACCTGCTGCTGCTGCTGGGCATGTCGACCGTGACGTCCTTCGGCATCGCCGTCGGCTACCACCGGCTGTGCACGCACCGCTCCTTCGCCACGCCCGCCTGGCTGCGTTACGCCTTCGCGGCCGCGGGGTCGATGGCCGTGCAAGGCCCGGTCATCCACTGGTGCGCCGAGCACCGCAAGCACCACCAGCACTCCGACACCGAGCACGACCCGCACTCCCCGCACATGTCCCGCGACGGCTCGTGGGGTGAGGGCACCTGGGCGACCCTGCGTGGCGCATATCACGCCCACATCGGCTGGCTGTTCGCCGGCCACAGCAAGGGCCTGGGCAAGTACGCCGCCGACCTCCGCGCCGACCGCGCCCTCGTCCTGGCCGACAAGCACTTCGTGATGTGGGTGCTCATCGGGTTGTTCTTCCCCGCCTTGCTCGCCGGGCTGATCACGATGTCCTGGTGGGGCGTGCTGCTCGGCTTCCTGTGGGGCGGGCTCGTCCGCGTCCTGCTGGTGCACCACGTCACGTGGAGCGTCAACTCGGTTTGCCACCTGTGGGGCACCAAGCCATTCGACAGCCATGATGAGAGCCGCAACAACGCCCTGGTCGCGTTCCTGTCGTTCGGCGACGGCTGGCACAACAACCACCACGCCTTCCCCGCCTCGGCCCGCCACGGCCTGCGCTGGTGGGAGGTCGACGCCAACTACCTGCTCATCCGCGCCCTCGCCCTGGTTGGCCTGGCCAAGAACATCCGCCTGCCCAGCGACGAACGCGTCGCCGAGCGCCGATCACGCAGCGGCGGAGAATCGAATTCGAGCTGAGCAGAACGTCGAGAAGACTCAAGCACTCGATAAGGTGTCTGCCCACTTTTTCGCCCTAAAATGAGATATCCTCTCTGAATGACTTCTGGGACTAGCGTTACAGCATCTGAATCAAAGCTCGCGTCGCTATGCGAGAGTACGTTTCTCCGGTTCTGGAGTTACCCCAATCCTTATCGAGACCAACGCGATTCGCCAAATGCTGCGACGGGTAAAGAGGTCTGTGACCTTCTTGTTCATTTCGACAATAACGTTGTCATCTTTTCAGACAAATCATGCTCGTTTCCTGCTAACGACAATATCGAGTTAGCTTGGTCGCGGTGGCATAAACGTGCGATTCTAAAATCAGCAAAACAGGCCATCGGAGCCGAGCGGTGGATTAAGAACTTTCCAGATCGTGTTTTCCTGAATCCTGAGTGCACGCAGCCACTTCCAGCAGAAATCGTAGTAGATGAGCAAACTAGATTTTTCTTGATAGTTGTAGCCGGTGGAGCTCGTCAGGCATGCATCGACTTCTTTGGTGAGGGTATCGGCTCACTTATGACGTACTCTGAGCAGACAGCCGGTACGAGTGAAGGTTACTTTCAGCCGTTTTTTGTAAATGCGTTCCCCGTGAATAGGCGTAATATCCACACACTGGATGAAGTCGCTCTTGAGATCGTATTAAACGAATTTGATACAGCTTCGGACTTCATTGGATACCTTAAAGATAAGGAAGAGTTCTGCGGCAGCGTCAGCTTTTTCACCTGTGCGGGCGAAGAAGAAATTGTTGCTCACTCTATTCCCAGAGGTTCCTGGCGAGCGTTGGTGGATGAGGCTCGTTCGAGTGGAGTCGATGGTGTGCAGCTTGGGTCAGGATTCTACGAAGATCTGGTGAAGTCAAAAGCATATAAGAAGATGCGCCAATCGATGCGGATTGGATATCTGTGGGACTCTCTAATAGAGGATGTTTCTGGGTGCGTGCTTGAAGGAACGCTAGATGCTGGGAAACAGTTTTCGTTAGCTGAGCACAACCGAGTACTTACAGCTTTAGCCTCCGAGTCTAGAGCAGCACGGGCACACTTGGCGCACGCGTACTCTGGAATAATGCTGCGCAATGCGAGCGCAGGATGGGTGCACCTTAGAATTGCCGTATCGCCGTCTAACGAACATCTGATTTACGCTTTTGTTGGTCTCTCACCTGAGAAAGTTAAATTTATTCCTGATGACGAATTTCGACATTCTAGGCGAGGATACTTGCTCGCATATGTTCACGTAGCAGCGTCTAGATTTCCAGATGCCAACTTCGTGGTTGGGATCGCATCCGAGACGGGCAGCCCGGCTCAAGGTCGATCTCACGATTTCTGCATCTTAGATGTTCGCGAAAATAGAGCAGGCATCCATGAGAGAGGTCGAGACTACATACAGAAACTCGAATTGACAGGTGAGCTTGACCCACGAAGTCACTCAACTCAGGGACTTCGTAGTCTACTTAGTTCGATGCGAGGGCTGCCGCAACGTCCAGATGAACGTGCAAAACGTAGGAGACGAAGGAAGAAGGAGAGGCGTAGGCGATAGTGTTTGTTACGCGGGTTGGTGATTAGCCCTCAATCAACCGCAGCGCCTCATCCAAATCCTTATCGCCGCGTCCCGAGCAGTTGAGGACGAGGTGGGCGTCGGGGGGCATGGTTTTGGCGAGTTCCATCGTGGCGTGGATGGCGTGGGCGGTTTCAAGGGCGGGGATGATGCCTTCGAGTTGGGCTGAGAGTTGGAAGGCTTCGAGGGCGTCGGCGTCGTTGCAGGCGGTGTAGGCGACGCGGCCGGCGTCGTGCCAGTGGGAGTGCTCGGGGCCGACGCCGGGGTAGTCGAGGCCGGCGGAGCAGGAGTGGACGGGGGCGGTCTGGCCGTCGGGGTCTTGGAGGACGTAGGAGAGCGAGCCGTGGAGGACGCCGGGGGAGCCGAAGTTCAGGGGCGCGGCGTGGTCGCCGAGGTGGGTGGAGCGTCCGCCTGCTTCGACGCCGTAGAGGGAGACCTCGGCGTCGTCGATGAAGGGGTAGAAGATGCCGGCGGCGTTGGACCCGCCGCCGACGCAGGCGACCACGGCGTCGGGGAGGCGGCCGATCTGGTCGAGGCATTGCTGGCGGCACTCGCGGCCGATGACGGCCTGGAAGTCGCGGACGATCATGGGGAAGGGGTGCGGGCCGACGACCGAGCCGATGATGTAGTGGGTGGTGTCGGAGGTGCCCATCCAGTCT
>JBCCZA010000012.1:0-29374 GCA_039188455.1 Planctomycetota bacterium | reverse complement strand
CGGGGGTGAGGCTGTGGTCGACCTCGTCGAGCGTTTGCAGCGCTTCGGTGAACTTCTGCTGTAGGCCTTGCGCCCGGGCGACCTGAGTGAAGACTTCGGCTCGATACTCCGGGTCGCGCTCGGTCGCCAGCATCGCGCGGAAGCGAGCCTCCGACGCTGCGGGTTGGGAATAGTCCCACAACCGGTCAAGGGCGGCGGAGCGATCGGCGAAGTTGGAGCCCGGATCCATCTGATGCTCACATCGGTTCGGCGTTCGGCAGCAGCCTAACTCGTGAGCGCCGACTGCACCGCTTCGATGATCGCCTCCGGCTCCATCATCCGTCCCTGCCCCGAGGTCCGGCAGGCCTGCCAACCCTCGTCGAGGCCGAGCTGGGTGAGGTTCGGCAGGGTGTCGCGGCGGTCGAGTTCGTCTGGGCGATCGTGGCGTTCGTGCGATGGCGAAAACTGACCGCGTAGGTTACAGCTCAATGATGGATTCGTCGTCGTAGTCGAGGACGTCCTTGCGGTAACGCTGCGTGGTCCACAGCTCGTCTTTCCAGAACTCGTGAACTTCGGTTTCAGAATGGATCGCCCAGTGGTAGTGGCGATTGGGAATGGTTGAGTCGTCGTAGCCGATTGAGATACAGCGGCCGACGGCTTCGTCGAGTGAACAAGCGTTCCAGTACGTTTCGGCGTTGCCTTCGCAGGGCTCGGGGAGTTGAGCATCGAACAACGCCGAGCAATCGGCGATAAATCGCTTTGAGCGATCGACGATCAGCGGGTCAACGGCCCAGTGATAGACGATCTTGTCAGGAGCGCCGCCCGCAAGGTCCATGCTGTAAAGCGCGACGGTTTCTCTGAGTGCGGCCAAGACCCAGGGGTCCTGGGCCAGTGAGGCGAGGCCGACGAGTGAGTGGTCGTCCGTGGCTTCTGCAATCTGTGAGGCCGCAGTGGTAAGACGCTCGAGGCTCCAGCCGCTCATCGGCGTTTGCTTGAGTGCTTTGGCGAGGGGGTCAACGGCCTGAGGCAAGAGCTTGCCGCCATCCGAGGCATCGCCGAACAGGGCGGATGACGTGACTTCCTTGAGCCTGATGAAGGCGGCTTCGTGATCTACTTCTGCCCTTCGGGTTTGTTCGACCGCCTGCAGGGCACGCATTCTCAGGAAGTACTCGGTCAGTTCTTCGTCTTCGTAGTAATACCCTTCAACGGGGGCATCGGCCTTTTCGACTTCAAGCACTTCGCAGACGCGGCGGGCGCAGGGCAGCAGCTCGGTCCGCTCTGCGTTTTTCAAGATCTCACGGAAGAGGTCGTCTAAGCCCATCAAGAAGACCTTGTTGTCAACGATGAGGTTGAGCGCGCTCATTTTTCTTTCCCGGTTAGGTCGCGGAGGATTGAACTTGCTCGACGATCGCCTCCGGCTCCATCATCCGCCCCTGGCCCGAGGTGCGGCAGGCCTGCCAGCCCTCGTCCGGGCCGAGCTGGGTGAGGTTGGGCAGGGTGTCGCGGAGGGTGGCGAGGTTGCGTTGGACGATGGGGTGTTGCCACATGTCGGCGTTCATCGCGGGGGCGACAAGCAGCGGCGTTTTGCTCGGGAGGGCAGAGGCGGTGAGGGCGACGAGGTCGTCGGTCAGGCCGGCGGCCAGGCGGGCGAGGCAGTCGGCCGAGGCCGGGGCGATCAGCATGAGGTCGCACCAGCGCGCGAGGGCGACGTGCGGCGAGGACAGCAGGTCGGGCAGGGGGTCGGGGTCGGGGAAGCCGGCGTCGGGGTGCGGGGCCCAGGCGGAGGTCATGACGGGGTGGCCGGAGAGGGCCTGGAAGGTGGCTGGCCCGACGAAGCGGGTGGCGGCGTCGGTCATGATCACGCGGACATCGTGTCCGGCCTGGCTGAGGCGGGAGACGACGTGGCAGGTCTTGTACGCGGCGATCCCGCCGGTGACGGCGACGAGGAGACGCTTGGGTTGGGGGGCGACGTCGGACACGACGTCAGCGTAACCGGCGAGCAAGCTCGCCGGCTAAACGGCACGACACGCGAGGCCGATCACTCCTCGGCGTCGTCCTCGGGGGCCTCGGGGTCGTCTTCGAGCTGGAGGGTGATCTTGCCCTCGACGATCTCCTGGACGGCGACCTCGATGTCGGTCCGGCCGTGACGCTCGACGAGCGGGCGGGCGCCCTCCATGAGCTCGCGGACGCGGTGCTGGACGAGGGAGGTGAACTTGAACCGTCCGCCCATCTCGTTGATGACGCGGTCGTCCTTGAGGGCTTCGATCATGACGGGGGCTCCGGGTGGCCGGGGAGGGGGGGGTGCCGGGGAGTCGGGCACGCGATGCGGCGAGCCGAGCAGTGTAGACGATTTCGGCGGGCGGGCAAGGGGTGGGTCGAGGCGGAAATCAACACAGAGGGCCACGAGAGGGCCACCGAGGTGGCTTCGTCGCGGTCGTTATCGAGAATCGATGCAGCAGCAGGGGCTGTCCGGGGTTGTGGTGAGTGGCGTGGTGATGTCGCGATTTCTCGGTGGCCATCTCGTGGCCCTCTGTGTTGAGTCGATTAGACTCCCCGCCCCGTGAAGGCGTCGCTGGCCTGGCTGAACGACTACCTGGACCGGCCGGTGACGGCCGACGCGGCCGCCGACGCGCTCACCCGGCTGGGCTTCCCGGTCGAGGACCGCGAGGAGATCGACCTGGGCAAGGGCGGGACCGACCTGCAGCTCGACGTCGAGGTCACCAGCAATCGGGGCGACTGCCTGAGCCATGTGGGGGTGGCGCGGGAGCTCTCCGTCGGGCTGGGCGTGGGGCTCAAGCCGCCGGCGGTCGAGCTGCCGGCGACGGCGGGGTCGGCGGGGGAGTTGACATCGGTCGCGGTCGAGACGCCGGACTGCCACGTGTTCACGGTCCGGGTGATCCGCGGGGTCAAGGTCGGGCCGTCGCCGGGGTGGCTGGTCGATCGGCTGACGGCCGCGGGGGTGCGGTCGATCAACAACGTCGTCGACGTGACCAACTTCGTGATGCTGGAGATGGGTCAGCCGCTGCACGCGTACGACATGAGCAAGCTGGCCGAGGGGCGGATCGTCGTGCGGGGGGCGAAGCAGGGCGAGACGTTCGTCGCGATCAACCACGAGACGTACAAGCTCGGCGAGGGGATGCTGGTGATCGCCGACGCCGAGAAGCCGGTCGGCCTGGCCGGGGTGATGGGCGGGCTGAACACGGAGGTCAGCGAGTCGACGTCGGACGTGTTGCTGGAGTCGGCGAGCTTCGACGCGGTGGCGGTGCGGCGGTCCAGCCGGGGGCTGAAGCTGAGCAGCGACGCGAGCTACCGGTTCGAGCGCGGCGTCGATCCGCTGGGCGTCGAGCGGGCCAGCCAACGAGCGGCGGCGATGATCGTCGAGCTGGCGGGCGGGGAGCTGGCCGAGGGTGTGGTGCGGACGGGGGTTGATGAGCCGGCGGTGTCGACGGTGAGCCTGCGTGCGTCGCGTTGCAGGCAGTTGTTGGGTGAGCCGATCGAGCTGGCGGTGATGGTCGACGCGTTAGACCGGCTGGGGTTTGGCGTGGGCGTCGAGGGCGAGGGGGACGCGGCGGTGATCGCGGCCGCGGTGCCGAGCCATCGGCTGGACATCACGCGCGAGGTGGACCTGATCGAGGAGGTCGCGCGGGTGCGTGGGCTGGCGGCGGTGGCGGTGAGCGAGCGGCTGGCGATCGAGGTCAAGCCGCCGGACGCGGCGGTGGGGCGCCGGCGGGCGCTGACGGGGCGGCTTGTGGGCCTCGGGTTTTTCGAGACACAGACGCCGAGCCTGATGGGGCCGGGCGAGGCCGGGGGGTTCGCGGGCGGCGACGGCGCGGCGGTCGGCGGGCTGTGGGAGAGTGCGCGGGCCGACGATCGGCTGCGGCCGAGCCTGCTGCCGAGCTTGCTCTCGGTGCGCAAGCTCAACCACGACCGCGGCGTGACGGCCGGCGGGGCGGGCGTGTCGCTGTTCGAGCTGGCGTCGGTCTGGCGGAAGGGCGACGGCGGGGTCGGGGCGGCGGGGCTGATCGAGTCGCGTCGGCTCGGGTTGCTCGTGGACGCCGAGGGCGGCGTGGACGGGGCGCAGGCCGCGGTGGGTCGGCTGCGGGGGGCGATCGAAGCGGTGAGCAGTGGGGTGACGGTCGAGGCCGGCGCGGAAGCGGTTGCGGGCGATGCGCGGTGGGCGGGGGTGGCGGCGGCGATGTCGCCGGTCGGGGTGGTGCGTCGGCTGGGGACGGTGGTCGGCGTGCTGGGGGTGGTCAAGCCGGCGGTGGGTGAGGCGGCGGGGCTGCAGGTGGCGGTCGCCGGGGCGGAGCTCGATGCCGAGGCGCTAATGGCCGAGGGCGACGCGGCCGCGGGCGGGTCGCTGGTGTTGACGCGGTTCCCGGGGATCGAGCGCGACCTGTCGATCGTCGTGGACGAGGCGGTGGCCTGGTCGGCGATCGAGGCGACGGCGATGAGCGTCCGCGGCGGGGCCGGGCCCGAGCAGCTCGAGTCGCTGGCCTACGTCGGGATGTACCGCGGCAAGCCCATCGCCAAGGGTCGCAAGAGCGTGACCCTGCGCATGACCTTCCGCGACCCCGAGGCGACGCTGACCCACGAGGCGGTCGATCCGCGCGTGGCCGAGGTGGTCGAGGCGCTCAAGGCCAAGGTCAACGCCGAGCTGCGTGGCTGAGCATCGCTGGCTTACTGCAACGGCGCACGATTCCGCTGCGTCACCGCGATGACCGCGAGCGTCACCTCCGCCGCGCCCATCTTGCTGAGCAACCGGCAGCACGCCGCGGCGGTCGAGCCGGTCGTCATCACATCATCAACGAGCACCACGCGATGGCCCGACAGGTCGAGCCGGCCGGCGGCGAAGGCGGCGCTCGTCACGTTCCGCCGGCGCTCGGCCTCGGTCAGCAAGGACTGCGGCCGCGTCCGGCGCACGCGTCGCAACGTCGGCACCACCATCAAGTCCAGCCGTTGCGCCGCCGCGTCGGCGAGCAGCCTCGCCTGGTCGTAACCCCGCCGCCACCGCCGCGTCCAGTGCAGCGGGACCCATGTCACGACCGTCGGCGTCCACCCGCCCGTCGACGCCGCCAACCGATCGCCCAGCGCCCGCCCCAGCGGCTCGGCCAGCCGCCAGTGCTGAGCGAACTTGAGCTCGCGCACCCGCTCGTCCAGCGGCTCGCGGTACGCCCCCAGCCGGACCAGCCGTTGCCACGGCAGCTTGTGATCGTGGCATGTCGGGCAGCCGCGGGCCGACAGCGATTCCGGTGCTGTCGATCGCCCGCAGCGCGGGCAGTGCGGCACGTCTTGCTCGACGATCGCCTCGGCCAGCGCCGCCGCGTCGAGCCCGGCGTCGAACGGCTCACGCCGTGGCAGGAACGCGTCCACCGGCTCGACCACCCACCGCCGACCGCCCCCGCGCACGGCTCGACCTATCTTGGCCGCCATGCCCGACGCCCCCGACCGACTTGCGCTGTCCCCGGTCGTCATTTCCGCCCCGTTCGGCAACTACGTCCAGCCGGCCGGCACCACGCCGACGCTCGGCACCTTCACCCGTCACGCCCGCGCCGGTCGCGTCTGGCGGATCCTCAAGACCGTCCGTTACTACCCCCGACTCGGGGCCTGGGTCAACAAGATCGGCCTGCGCAACCCCGGCATCGGCTGGCTCAACGAGCGGGCCTCGGCCGGCAAGAAGCCCATCGCCGGCCGGCTCGTCAGCGTCCATGGCTTCTCCCCCGACGAGTGGCGGGAGCTCATCGAGGCCTGCGCCGCCATGCGCGACCCCGACGGCAACACCGTTCTCGGCGTCGAGCTCAACCTCTCCTGCCCCAACGTCGGCCACGCCGCCGCCGACGTCCCCGCCTGGCGCGAGCTGTTCGCCGTCGCCACCGACGCGCTCGGCCCGGTCGGCGTCGGCCTAGTCGCCAAGCTCCCGCCCGTGCGGTACGAGGCGATGGCCGAGACCGCCTGGGCCGCGGGTCTCCGCTGCTTCCACGCCTGCAACACCCTGCCCGTCCCCGGCGGCGGGATGTCCGGCAGCCCCCTCATGCCGCTGAGCCTGCAGTGCGTCGCCTGGCTGCGCGAGACCTTCGGCGACGACGCCCAGCTCATCGCCGGCGGCGGCATCAGCAAGCCCGAGCACGTCGACGCGTATCGCGACGCCTCCGCCGACCACTTCGCTCTCGGCACCGTCTGCATGGACCCGCGCCTGCTGTTCAGCGACAAGAAGGTGCGGGCGACGATCGAGCAGGCTTCTTCCAGGGCCTGAGTTGTAGGCCGATCCCATGCCTAAGCGACTTCCCACCTTCGAGCATCCCGACGAAGTCGTGCGCCACTTCTTCGGGGATGAGGGGGCAGGCCGAGAACAGGTTTGGCACAGGCTGGACGCTATGCGGAATAAGCATCCGGTGACTTATCTGTCGAAGAGCATCGTCGTGCGAATGGTGATGCTTGTCGCTGTTGTTCTCTTGCTGATTTTTGCGACTTGGAGCGGAATTCCAGATTGGTCGATCGCTGTGCTGATACTTGGCTTTGCGATGTTGATTTGGTGGTGTTGGACTCGTCTTCACCAGCCGAAGGATCGCAGCTTCTGCCGGCGAATTGCTGAAGAGCTAGACCTTCGTCCAATTCGTTGTTTTGATTGCGACTACGACCTGCGGCACATCGACAGCGCGACCTGCCCCGAGTGCGGGTCACGTGTTCCGGGTGTGCAAGCTGCCGACGGAGCCGGCCCGTGACCGCGTCCTGGCGTCGCCGGTTCTGGAACTGGAACCCCGTGGATCGCTACTTCGATGGCGAAATGGAGTCGCTGCGGAAAGATGTCGCCAAAGCGGTCAAGCAGCGCTTCCTGTGGCACTGGCGGTGGTGGGGCGTGACGCTGCCGGTGTGTCTGGCGGTCGTCTTCGGGTGGCCGTTCTTTACTCAGGCCCTCCGATCGCTGGGGATGCCCGGGTGGTTGGACCCGTTGCTCTTCGTGGCGTTCATGGTGCCGTTGACTTACTTCATGATGCGCGTGCAGTTCGGCCTGTTCCGCGACACGCTCTACCGCATCGCCACCGAGCGCGGGCTTCGGCCGGTGCGCTGCATCCGCTGTGACTACGACCTGCGTGGGCTCGACCGCGACGACTGCCCGGAGTGCGGGCAGCGGATCCCCGGCCTTCGCAAGGTGGGTGAGATCAGTTGATGTATTCGACCACGCCGGCTTCGACTTCGCCGATGTCCAGGCCGCCGTCGCCGTCGGTGTCGAATTCGTCGAACTTGGCGTTGACGTCGCCGGTGACCTGCTTGGCGTAGTCGCTCTGGCTCCACTCGGGGCGGGTGAGCGAGCCGTCGCCGTCGGTGTCGGCTTGGTCGAAGGCCTGCTGCTTGTAGTCGTCGGCGATGGTCTCGGTCGTCTCGCAGCCGACGGCGAACGGCAGGGCGGCGAGGCCGGCGGCGGCGAGCAGGGCGGTGGTGAGGCGGGGCATGGGCAGGCTCCGGGAAGGGGGGTCGTGGGTGCCACACCTCGCCGAAGGCGATGTGTGCTTGATCTGGCGGGAGTCTATCTCACACATCGTGCTTCGCACGAGGTGTGGCACCCGCGTTGAAGGGCTGGCTCAGGGGCCGTCGAGCTCGCCGTCGTTCTGGAAGTCCGTGTTCTCGAAGGCGGGGTACTCCTCGTCGCGGGTCTCCTCGAACGCGGGGTACTCCTCGACCTCTTCCTCGACGACGCAGCCGGTGAGGGCGGCGGGGGCGAGCAGGGCGGCGATCGCGATCAGGGCGGCGCGGGCGTGGGGCATGGGCATGGTCCGGTGAGGGGAGCGGGTGCCACACCTCGCCGGAGGCGATGTGTGCGTTGGGGGAGTGGTTGCGGGTGAGGCACACATCGTGCTGCGCACGAGGTGTGGCATCCTGAGCAAGCCGGCGGGTTACTGCACCGGCGTGTCGTCGAGTTGCAGTTCTTGCTTGGTGAGGAAGCCGTCGCCGTCGGCGTCGAGCTTCTTGAAGTCGGCGTCGATCTGGGCCTGCTTCTGCTTGGCGAAGTCGCTCTCGGCGAGCTCGGGTCGCGAGAGCATGCCGTCGCCGTTGGAGTCGGCGGCGTCGAAGGTGTCGTTCTCGAAGTCGGACATGACTTCCTGGGTGTTCTGGCAGCCGAGGGTGAGCAGGGCGGCGACGGCGAGGGGCAGGGCGAGCATCGATCGGGGCATGGCGGGCCTCCGCGGCGAGGGGTTGCGTGGGGCGATGGGCGTAGCTTGACGCCGGGCGTTGCAGGGCACAACCGCGGCGCAGCCGCGTCGCTTCCTGGGATGCGTTGATTTTAGTTGGGCTAGACCCGGTCTTTCGCGTGATACGCGCGTTTGACCTTGAAAGCGCGGTTGCCGCGGAACTGGCCGAGGTGGCCGATGTGCTTGCGCTTGCCCTCGACGAGGAGGGTGAGCGGGGCGGAGGCGGGCTTGTCGGTGAGGACGATGTCGCCGGGCGAGAGGTTGCGCAGCTCGCTGACGGTCATGGTCGTGTTGGCCAGGACGGTGGAGACGTCGACCTTGGCCGACTCGAGGTGGGCGGCGACGCGGGTGCGCAGCTGCGGGTCCTTGCGGTTGCGCTTGTAGGCGGCCCAGGTCTGGTTGCTGAGCTTCTCGACGACCGGCTCGATCACGGCGTAGGGAATCGCCAGGGCCATCGTGCCCGCCCGGTTGCCCATCTTGACCTCGAGCCCGACGACGACGACGACCTCGTTGGGCGCGACGATCTGCACGAGCGCGGGGTTGGACTCGTGCTCGTCGACCTTGAAGTCGATCGCCAGGATGCTGGACCACGCCTCGGCGTAGCTGGCGGTGGCGCGGTCGAGCAGCTGGTTGACCAGCCGAAGCTCGATGGACGTCAGCGGGCGCTGCGGGATGAACAGGTCGGCGTTCGACCCGCCGAGCAGGCGGTCGATGATGGGGTAGACGATCAGTGGGGAGATCTCGAGGCAGATCTCGCCGTCCAGCGGCTCGCAGGACATGAGCGTGAAGCAGGTGGGGTTGGGCAGCGAGTGGGTGAACTCGGCGAAGGTCATCTGCTCGATGTGGGCGACCTTGGTCTCGATGATGGTGCGCAGGAAGCCCGACAGGGCGGCGCCGAAGGAGCGGGCGAAGGCCTCGTGGAGGGTTTCCAGGGCTCGCATCTGGTCCTTGGAGACGCGCTCGGGCCGCTTGAAGTCGTACTCGCGGATCTCGAGGTCGAACGGCCGGCCGCCGCGGCGGCGGGAGAAGACCTTCTTCTCCGGCGGGGCCTCGGCGGTCGCGGTGTCGTCGCCGCCGACGGACGACAGCAGGGCGTCGATCTCGCTCTGGTCGAGCATGTCCATGCGGCGGGTTATCGGGTGTTGGCCGCTTCGGGGTTGAGCGACGGCGGGCCGGGCAGCGCGAACCACGGGCCGGCGATCGGGCTAGAGTTGCAATCGGCGGGGTGTTTTTCGCGTTTCACAGCCATGACAGCGACGATGCGAGCGATGTGGACGGGGTGGGTGGTGCTGCTGGCCGCGGCGGTGGGGCCGGCGGCGTGGGCGCAGGGGGCGTCGAACGCGCCGCCGGTGTCGGTGTCGGCGGTGTCGCGCGAGGCCGCCGTGGAGCCGGGGGGGCAGGTTGCTCTAGGGGTCGTGCTCGATATGTCCGGCAAGTGGCACGTCTGGCCCAACGCCGAGCAGTCGCGCGAGGTGCCGGGGCTGTTCCAGATCTACACGACGGTCGGTCTGGGCGAGGTGCTCGGGCCGGACGGCGAGCCGGTGGAGGGCGTGTTCGAGACGGGGGCGTGGCAGTACCCGCCGCCCAAGGAGATCGAGGCGTTCGGGCAGTCGATCCTGTCGTGGGACGGGACGACGGTGCTGATGCTGCCGGTGCGGGTGTCGGCGGACGCCGAGCCGGGGGCGTATCGGGTCGTGTTCAACGTGGGCTACCAGGCGTGCGACGACCAGGTGTGCCTGGCGCCGACGCGGGTGGAGGTGGAGGCGACGCTGGTGGTCGCGGCGCCCGGCGAGGCCGAGACGGCGGAGGTCGACCCGGCGGTGACGGAGTTGTTTGCCGGGTTCGACGACGCGGGCTGGTCGACGATCGGTGAGGCCGGGGCGGCGTCGGACGGGGCGTCGTCGAGCGCTGGGAACGTGCCGGGCGGGTCGATGAACTGGGGCGTGCTGGCGGGGACGCTGGGTCTGGCGGGGGTGGGGGGGATGCTGCTGAACGTGATGCCGTGCGTGCTGCCGGTGATCCCCATCAAGATCCTCGGCCTGGCTCAGGCGGCGCCGGATCCGCGCCGGCGGATGGTGCTGGGCGCGGTGATGGCCGGCGGGGTGGTGGTGTTCTGGCTGGCGGTCGGCGGGGTGGTGGCGGGCTTGTCGGCGGCGATCTCGTCGGCGTTTGGGTACTGGTGGTTCAACGTCGGGCTGGGGGCGGTGATCGTGGCGATGGCGGTGGCGATGTGCGGGGTGTGGTCGCCGCGGCTGCCGCAGTGGGTGTACGCCATCAACCCCAAGCACGACAGCGTGGGCGGGGCGGCGGGGTTCGGGGTGATGACGGGCGTGCTGGCGACGCCGTGCACGGGGCCGATCCTCGGCGGCGTCGCGGGCGGGGTGCTGCAGGAAGGTCCGGCGATGGTGATGCTGGTCTTCGCGGCGATCGGCGTGGGGATGGCGCTGCCGTACTTCGTGTTGAGCGTGAGCCCGGGGTTGGTCGAGCGGCTGCCGCGGACCGGGCCGGGCAGCGAGCTGCTCAAGCAAGTGATGGCCATGCTGATGGCGGCGGCGGGGGCGTTCTTCCTGGGCGTGGGGCTCAACGCGCTGCGGCATGACGGGACGGGCCCGGTGTACCAGTGGTTCTGGTGGCTGGCGGCGGGCGTGGTGGCGGCGGCGGGGCTGTGGCTGGCGGTGCGGACGCTGCAGATCGCGCCGCGGCTGGGCCATCGGCTGACGTTCGCGGGGCTGGGGCTGGCGATGGCCGTCGGCTCGATGTGGATGGCCTACGGCGCGACGCGGCCGAGTCCGATCGCCTGGGTGTACTACTCCCCCGAGGCGTTCGACGCCGCGCTGGACAACGGGCACGCCGTGATGCTCGACTTCACCGCCGATTGGTGCCTGAACTGCATCGCGCTGGAGAAGGCGGTGCTCGAGAGCGACGCGGTCGTGAGCCGGCTCAGGGTCGACGACGTGGTCGCGATGAAGGCCGACCTGACCAGCCATCAGGCGCCCGGCTGGGGCAAGCTGGAGGCGGTCGATCGGGTGGCGATCCCGCTGCTGGTGGTGTTCAGCCCCGACGGCCAGGAGGTGTTCAAGTCCGAGTTCTACACCCCGGATCAGGTCGTCAACGCGATCGACCGGGCCAGCGGCTCGGCGGGGGTTGAGGCGGCTGCCTCGGCGGCCCGGCTTGACGGTCGGTAAGCGGCGGCGGACACTGCACCTCTACCGATTCCTCGGCCCTCTCTCACGGAGTTCATCTCGATGGCCAGAAGCCAGGGAAACGCCGCTCTGCTGGCGCTTACGACGTTTTTAGGCATCTTCTTCGTCGCGGCCCTCGTGCTGGCGATTGTCTTCTATGTGCAGATCGCCGGCTTCCAGCAGGAGGCCGAGAGCGCGACCGCCGAGCGGCGGGAGCTCGCGACCGGGTCTGAGCTCGGCCAGCCCGCCGTCCAGGCCCTCCGCGACGGCCAGGGCACGGTGGTCGGCCAGCTGCTCGAGCAGAACGAGCAGCTCAAGGCGATGGTCAACGCCGACCGGCAGATCACGGTCGAGGCGCTGCAGGGCATCGTCGACGGGCTGAACGTCCAGGGCTCGATGGTGGCGGCCGTGCGGTCGCTGCGTGACGAGGTCGAGTTTGCTCAGCAGCAGCAGAAGGCCGCCGAGGACGCCCGCGACGCCGCGAACCAGCGGGCCCAGGCCGCCGAGGCCTCCCGCGACACGATCCGCAACCAGTTCGACCAGTCGGTCGCCGAGATCGGCACGCAGGCCCAGACGCAGAAGACCGCTGCCGAGACAGTGAGCAGCGATCTCGCCGGCGTCCGCACCGATCTCACCGGCCAGCTGGATACCTTCCGCCAACAGCAGTCCAGCGATCTGCAGGAGCGCGACACGACCATCGTCGAGCTGCGTCGCCGCATCCGCGAGCTCGAAGCCGACCTCGCCACCGAGAAGGCCACCGGCCGCTACGCCCGGGCCATCACCGACCCCGACGGCGTGATCACCTCGATCCCCGACGATGGCAACGCTCTCTTTATCAATCTCGGCTCGGCCGACGGCGTCGTGCCCGGCATGGCGTTCGAGGTCTTCCGCCCCGGCGATCTCATCGGTCTCGAAGAGTTCGATGAGGTCCGCGGCATCGGCACCATCGAGGTCATCACCACCGAGGCCGGCGGCTCGATGGCCCGCATCGTCCGCCTCGCGCCCGGTCAGGACCTGACCGAGAACGACGTGATCGTCAATCTCGTGTTCAACCCCGACGCCGAGCTTAAGTTCCACGTCTTCGGCGACTTCGACATCGACGGCACCGGCCAGTCCAGCGCCGCCGACCGCCGCCAGATCGAGAGCATGATCGATCGCTGGGGCGGCCAGGCCGTCGAGAACTTCTCCCCCGATGTCGACTTCCTCGTGCTCGGTGCGGAGCCCGAGCTGCCCGATCCGCTGCCGCCGGGCACGACCGACCCGGTCCTGATCCAGGAGCAGGTCCGCGACCAGCGTGCGTACGAGACCTGGCAGGACCTCGCGGCTCAGGCCGAGGACTACCAGGTGCCGGTGCTCAACAAGAACCGCTTCCTCGCGCTGATCGGCTACTACGATCGTTGATCCCGACGCCGCGGGCTTGCGCCGCTCTGCGTCGATCGTGCATCATCCCATCCGCCCCGGACCACGCCGATGGCTGAACCCAGCCACGCCGTCTCGCTCTGGTCGCAGTACCTCGGCGCCCGCCTCGCCGCCGCGGCGGTGACCGCGTTTCCCGTCGACCACAACCTCAACACCGCGGCCACGCTAGGTGGGTGGATGCACCGCCTCGACAAGCGCCACCGCCGTCGCGCCCGCGACCACATCGCCGCCAGCTTCCCCGAGTGGGACGACGCCCGCATCGACGCGACCGTCCGTGGCTCGTTCACCCACTTCTTCCGTCTGCTGTTCGACGTCCTGCACACGCCGCGCACGCTGCACCGCGCGACCTGGTCGCAACGCATCGCCTTCGACGGCCTGGGCGAGTCGCTCGACCTGCTCAACGACGGCCGGCCCTGCCTCATGCTCACCGGCCACATCGGCAACTGGGAGGTCTTCGGCTACCTCCTGGCCCTGCTGGGCTACCGCGTCGACGCCCTGGCCCGACCGATCGACAACCGCTTGGTCAACGACTGGCTCATGGGCATCCGCGAGGCCCGCGGGCTGCGGATCATCACCAAGTTCAATGCCACCGACCGCATGATGGCCACCCTCGACGCCGGCGGCAGCCTCGCCTTCATCGCCGACCAGAACGCCGGCGACAAGGGCCTGTTCGTCCCGTTCTTCGGCCGCATGGCCTCCAGCTACAAGTCGATCGGCCTGTTGGCGATGACCCGCGGCGTGCCGATCCTCTGCGGGGCCGCCCACCGCGTGCCCGACGGCGACCGCCTCTATCGCTTCGAGCTGCACGCCGAGGACGTCATCCACCCCGCCGACTGGGCCGACCAGCCCGATCCGCTGTTCTACATCACCGCCCGCTACAACCGGGCCCTGGAGCGGATGGTCCGCCGCCACCCCGAGCAATACCTGTGGATGCACCGCCGCTGGAAGTCCCGCCCGGCCTGGGAGCGCAAGGGCCGTCCGATGCCCGACGCCGTCGTCGATAAGCTGCGTGCCCTGCCGTGGATGACGGCGGGGCAGCTCGACCGCCTGCGGGCGGGGCCGGCTTGATTCCTCCCGCGGTCGGCGCGACAATCGCGAGCCGCACGTCTTTTCAGGAACGCAACCGATGGTTGACCAGGCAGAACAGCTCCGCCTCGAGGGCCGCAAGATCCTCGTGGTGGACGACGACACGGAAGTCCGTGCCGCGATCGACAACGCCCTTCAGGCCGAGGGGGCGCTCACCCAGACCTGTGGCGACGGCAACACCGCCGTGCGCATCTGCGAGGTCGACCCGCCCGACCTCGTCGTGCTGGACATGATGCTGCCCAAGCGCAGCGGGTTCCTCGTGCTCGAGAAGATCAAGCGCTTCGACCCCCCGCCGATGGTCGTCATGGTCACCGCCAACGAGGGCAAGCGGCACCAGCAGTACGCCGAGGCCCTGGGCGTCGACGGCTACCTGCTCAAGCCGGTCCGCCTCGAGAAGCTCATCACGCTGGCGGAGGACCTCTTCGCCGAAGCCGACGAGGAGGCCGCGTGAAGCACCCGCGTCGATCCCGCCGGTTCGGGACGGTCGGCGTCCTCGCCGCCGCTGCGCTGTTCGTCGCCGCGTCGCCCGCAGCCGCGCAGAACGGCGGCGACGAGCCCGAATACCCCGTCGCTCAGATCGTTACCACTGACGGTCGGGTCTTCTCCGGCGAGCTCGTCGAGCAGAACCCCGACACCGTCGTCCTCGGCATCGCCGGCATCAACACCCCCTTCTCCCGCGACATGATCGAGTCGCTTGAGATCGGCAAGACCGTCACCGCCCAGTACGACGAGCTCAAGGCAGAGCTCGACCCCACGGACGCCGACGCCTGGGCTCAGATCGTCGAGTTCCTCTTCGACCGAGGACGCTACGACGCCGCTAAGCAAGAAGTGGAAGCCCTGCTCAAGGTTCACCCCGATTACGAGGTCGGCCGCCGGCTGCAGGCCCGGATCGAGAGCCAGATCTTGCTGATCCAGCAGTCCGCCACGCCGACGCGGACGACCCAGCGCCCGGCCGCGGCACGGCCGAACGTCCCGCTTGAGTCCTTCGAGCCAGCCCCCGCCCAGGAAGCCAACTACTGGCTGACGGCCGACCAAGTCAACAAGCTGCGGATCTGGGAGCTGCCCGCCGATCTGTCGAGGGCCCAGCCCCGCGTCGTGGTGCCGCGTGACGTCGTCGACGAGCTGTTCGAGAACTATGGCGACGACCCAGCGCTGCCCAAGGGTCGCGACGCCCGCAATCGCTTCCGGGCCGAGCTCGGTTGGCAGCAGCTCGACAAGATCTTCGAGGTCCGCGCCCGCGAGCTCTACCCGCGTGTGCGTGTCGTGCAGGACCCGCCAGCCCTGCAGGACTTCCGCGGCCAGCTCAACCCCGGCTACGTCGTCGGCTACTTCCGTCAGCACTTCGGCACCGGCCAGATCCCCGGCCTGTATCTCTTGCGCTACCGGCCCAACACCGCCGAGTCGGCGTTCGTCAACTTCCTCTCGCTGAGCAACGTGGTCTACGAGGGCGACTCGTTCATCGATCGCGACACGCCGCGACGCTCGCTGCTGCTGCAGTGGGGCCTGCCCCGCGCCGACGCCGACGTGCCCGCCCCGCCGATCGACGGCTGGCGACCGTTCTTCACCGGCCTCGACGACCCCCGCTACGAGCAGTACGCCGATTGGATCGACTCGCTCTACGAGCCCATGCCCGATTACGGGATCGAATTCACGCCGCCCGATTTCAACGAGGTCATCACGGCCGAACCGGCGACGATCCGCCCCTAACCGCCCGACCCGGAGTCACGATGTCACGACCCACCCCTCGCCGCCGCCACCTCGCCTCCCCCGCCGCGGCCGCCTGCACGATCGCCCTCGCCGGGCTTGGCGTCGGCTGCGACAGCGAACAGGCTCAGGCCGACCGCGCATTGCGGGACGGGATCGCTCAGGTCCGCGCCGCCGAGCGTGGCTTCGCCCCCGCTAGCAACTCCGACGGGTCCGCTTTTCGACAGGAAGCCCTGGCCGGTGCGATCACCCCGCTGAGTGACGCCCGTCGACAGGGCGGGGCCGGTGGCGCCGCGGCCGCCCAGCTAGCCGCTCAGCTGCACGCCTCGGCCGCCAACGCCGCGGTCGGCAAAGCCCTCTCTGCCTACGCGGCCCTGGCCCCCGACGCCGCTGGGCTGGTCTCCGCCGCCGCCACCGCTCAGCTCGCCGCCAGCGACTCGACGGCCACCATCGATCGCTCGGAAGGCGTCGCCGCGCTCCGTGCCCAGATCGACAAGCTCAACACCGAACGCGACGACGCCCGCCGAGCCGCCAACGAGTTCGAGGCCCGCGTCACCCGCCTCACCGACCAGGCCGCCGGCCACCGCACCGAGGCCAGCCAGGCCCTCGCCGAGTCCCGCCGGCTTAACGGCGAGGCGCTCGCCGCGTCGTCCTCCCGCTCGGCGTACGACCTGGAAGAGCAGGCCGCCGAGGCCGAGCTCGCCTCGCTCAAAGCATCCGTCGCCGCCGAGCGCGTCGACGCCGACCTCAACCTGGCCTCGGCCCAGTTCGCCACGGCCCGCGCCCGCGTGGCCGAGGCCGAGGGGGCGCTGACCCGCGTGCAGCAGCGACTGGGTGCGTTGCAGGACCGCGGCCAGGCCGAGCAGGCCGCCGCGACCCAGGCCGGCCAAGCCCGCGACGCCGCCATCGCCTCGCTGACCCAGTCGTTCGACGAGGTCACGCAGCGATACGCCGCCGAGGTCGACGCGATCTTCGTCCAGGCCGTCGACGAGGCCGCGAAGGCCGTGGATGCCGCCAACGCCGGCGTGACCCTCGCCCGCGGCGGCAGCGCCACCGCCGCCGCCCGCCGCGACCTGATCGCCGCTCACATCACCGACGCCAGCGTCCTCGCCCAGCGCGCCCTCACCGCCGGCATGTTCACCGACGTCACCTTCGCCGTCTCCGAGGCCATCAAGCCGATCGACTCGGCGGCCGGCGACAAGTTCGGCCAGAACGCCGCCGAGACCGACGAGATCGCTCGCACGGCCTCCGCCCAGGCCATGAGCAAGCTCGACGAGGCGCTCACCCAGGCCAACAACCTCAACAACACCGAGGCCGCCGCCCTCGCCGCTCAAGCGCAGGCGATCCGCGACACCCTCACCGCCGCCGGTTTCTGAGCCGCATCGGCTCAGGTAGGACGCAGGTTGCGGTCCCCTGCCTCTGCCTAGAGCACCTCGTGTGGTTCCTGGCCGGGTGACACACTTTGTCTGCGAAGCCGCAAGGTGTGTGAAAGTGAGAGACATCTTCTGCACACCTTGCCCTCCCGATGGTCGGGTCAAGGTGTGGCACCCATGAGAAATAAGCCGCGGCGTTCTACCCCTCGCCGCCCTCGATCTGCAGCTGCGCCAGCGCGATCGCCGTGTCCTCGGCGAAGTCGAACACCTTGTCCAGCCCGGTCGCCAGGAAAAGGGCCCACACCCGGTCCGTCGGAGCCGAGAGCATGAGCTGGCGGTCGGTGTCGATCACCACCTTTCGCACACGCAGCAGCGACGAGAGGTTCGAGCTGTTCATCTGCGTCACGCCGGCCAGGTCGACCACGATGTGTCGGCGGAGCTCGCGTCGCTCCATCGAGCCGAGCATCTCGTCGATGTCGTCGGTGAACGCCGGGTCGGGCCCGAGCTTGGCGACCCAGATGTCGTCGGACCATTGTTGAACGGGCATGGCAGGCTCCGTCAGAGGCTTTCTCTCAGCTTACTGAGCCTGGCCCTGTTGGGTTCAGGCGTCTTCGACGTCCTCGCCGTTGGCGTCCGCCACGCCCGCCACGGCCATCAGCGCGTCGCCGTCTCGCAGCGAGATCACCCGCACGCCCTGCGTGTTGCGGCCGAGCTGGCTGACCGACCCCGCCGCCGTCCGCACGATCATGCCCTGGCGCGTGATCAGCATCAGGTCGTCCGACGCGTCGACGAGCAGGGCGGAGACGACCTTGCCGTTGCGCGAGGTCGTGCGGATGTCGGCCCGGCCCTTGCCGCCCCGGCCCTGCGGGCGCGTCGTGCCGTCCTGCAGTTGCACGAGATACTCGGTCGTCGGCGTCCGCTTGCCGTAGCCGTTGACCGTGAGCGTCAGCAGGTCGGCCTCCTCGAAGCCGTTCTCGTCGTCCCGGCGCGGGATCTTGGCGACCGACACGACCGTCGCGTCGCCGGCCAGCTCGATGCCCTTGACGCCCGAGGCCGTGCGGCCCATGACGCGGACGTCCTGCTCGGAGAAGCGGATCGCCATGCCCGCGTCGGTCGCGAGCAGCAGGTGGTCGTCGCCGGCGGTCCACGTCACGCCGATCAGCGAGTCGCCGTCGCGCAGGTTCAGCGCGATCAGCCCGCCGGAGTGCACGTTGCGGTAGTCCTTGAGGCTCGTGCGCTTGACCAGCCCGTTGCGCGTCGCGAACGCGAGGTAGTTCTCGTGCTTCTCGAAGTCGCTGATGGGCATGAACTCGACGCAACGCTCGTCGGGCTTGAGGTTCAGGATGTTGACGATCGCCCGGCCGCGGCTGGTGCGCGGGGCCTCGGGGATCTCGTAGACCTTGATCTTGAACACCCGGCCGGAGTCGGTGAAGCACAGCAGGTCGTCGTGCGTGCTCGAGACGAACATCCGCTCGGTGAAGTCCTCGTCCTTGGCCTTGGCGCCGATGATCCCCTTGCCGCCGCGGCCCTGAACCTTGTATTCGTCCAGCGGCAGCCGCTTGACGTACCCGTTGCGCGAGATCGTCACGACGACTTGCTGCTCGGGCGTGAGGTCGCCCATGTCGAAGTCGCCGAGCTCCTCGTTGCTGATGACCGTGCGGCGCTCGTCGGCGTATTTGGCCTTCAGCTCGGCGGTCTCCTCGCGGACGATGCCGAGGATGCGCGACTCGCTGGCGAGGATCGCCTCGTACTCCTCGATCTGCCCGAGCAGCTTGGCGTAATTCTTCACCAGCGTCTCGATCTCCAGGCCGACGAGCTGGATGAGTTGCAGCCGACCGATCGCCTCGGCCTGGGTGCGCGAGAGCATCACCGGGTTCTCGGCCGACGCGGCCTTGAGCCGGTCGGGGATCTGCGGGGCCTGCGGGTGGTCGGCGGGAATGCGGAACCCGCGCCGCATGAGCTTCTCGATGGCTTCGTCGCGGGTACGCGACTCGCGGATCAGCCGGATCA
This sequence comes from Planctomycetota bacterium, assembly GCA_039188455.1. Classification (GTDB taxonomy): domain Bacteria; phylum Planctomycetota; class Phycisphaerae; order Phycisphaerales; family Phycisphaeraceae; genus JBCBUE01. Next base: position 10,432 of record JBCCZA010000012.1, on the reverse strand, counting down.
CCTCGTCGATGTCGCAGACCGCGTAGATCAGGCCCTCGATCCGGTGGGCCTCCTGCTTGGCCTGGTCGAGCCGGTACTGCGTGCGGCGGCGGACGACGGTCGCGCGGTGCTCGATGAAGAGCTCGATCAAGCGCTTGATGCCCAGCGTCTCGGGTCGGCCGTAGACCAGCGCGATGTTGATGATCGAGTACGTCGACTGCAGCGGCGTGAGCTGGTAGAGCTGGGCCTCGACGACCGACGGGTCGGCCCCACGCTTGAGCTCGATGACCAGCCGCATCCCGCCGCGGTTGCTGGATTCGTCCACGACGTTGGCGATGTCGCCGAGCTTGTCGTTGCGGCGTTGCTGCTTGATCTTCTCGATGACGCCGTCGTTCTTGCTGACCTGATAGGGCAGCTCCTTGACGACGAGCAGGTCGCGTCCGCCGCGGGTCTCGTGGTCGATCTTGGCGCGCACGGCGATGCGGCCCCGGCCGGTCTTGTACGCCTGGCCGATCCCGCCTCGGCCCATGACGATCCCGCCGGTGGGGAAGTCCGGCCCGGGCATCAGCTGCATCAGCTCGGCCAGGTCGATCGCGGGGTTGTCGATGGTCGCGCAGATCGCGTCGCAGACCTCGCCGAGGTTGTGCGGCGGCATCGAGCTCGCCATGCCCACGGCGATGCCCGTCGAGCCATTGACCAGCAGGTTGGGGAATCGGGCGGGTAGGTACTTGGGCTCTTCGACGGTCTCGTCGAAGTTGGCCTGCCAGTCGACGGTGTCGAGCTTGAGGTCGTCGAGCATCTCGACGGCGTGGCGGTGCAGCCGGGCCTCGGTGTAGCGCATGGCCGCCGGCGGGTCGGGGTCGATCGAGCCGAAGTTGCCCTGCTTGTCGACCAGCAGGTAGCGCGTCTTCCAGCTCTGGGCCATGTTCACGAGCGTCGGGTAGATCGCCGAGTCGCCGTGCGGGTGGTACTTCTTCATGGTCTCGCCGACGATGCCGGCGCACTTGCTGTGCTTGCGGCCGGGCGAGAGGTTGAGGTCGTTCATCGCGACGAGGATGCGTCGCTGGGACGGCTTGAGCCCGTCGCGCACGTCGGGCAGGGCGCGGTCGACGATCGTCGACATCGCGTAGGTCAGGTAGCTGTCGGCCAGCTCGGACTCGATCGCCAGATCGCGGATCAGGTGATCCGGGGCGGGCGATTCGGCAGCGGTCGGGTCGGTCGGCGGGGGCGTGCCATCGTCGGCCATGGGGGTCTCGGGGAGGCGTGGGACGCGTCGGCGAAGTCGTCGTCGGCGCGTCGGGGAAAGCCCATAGTTTAGCGGATTTTTGGCTCTTTCGGGCTGTCGCCGGGCGGCCCGGCGGGTATGCTCGACGGTTCAGACTCTGACCTTTTCGGGAGCAGAAGCATGAGCTGGAAATGGATCCCCGTGGCGCTCGTCGGGGCGATGGTGCTGTGTGCGGCGGCGCTCGTGACGGTGGTGGTGGTCGACTTTCAGCAGCGGGGGGTCGAGGCGCTGGTCGGCTCGTCGGCCGCGCAGTCGATGGGCATGGCCCCGGTCCAGCCGCGGTCCTACGCCTCGGGCACCAACCCGATCCGCATCATGATCCTCGACACCCCCGCGGACGGCGACACGACCGACGTGCTCGAGGTCGTGCGGGCCATGAACGGCCCCGACGCCCCACCCCTGCCCGCCAGCTTCAACCCCCGCACTTCCCACCCGATGACCGCCCCGGGGCCGCGAGCCTTCGGCGATGGCGGCTACGTCATCCAGCTCGCCAGCCACTCGCCCGTCGGCACGCCCAAGGTCCACGGCGGGCGCGTCTACGTCGACGGCGGGTTCAACTCGCACGTCGGCTACGCCTTCCACGCCGACTCCGGCTCGCCCGCCTGGGGCGCCGCGATGGACGACGGCGGACCCTCCGCGGCCGACGCCGACGACGACCTCTGCGTCTTCAACACCGAGTCCTGTTCCGTCTTCGCCTTCGACGCCCAGACCGGCCAGATGCGCTGGGCGTACTGGCTCGCCGACCCGCAGATCAGCCGCCCCGCTCTCGCCGGCGACTTGGTCATCTCCAGCTACCCGCACATGGGCGGGCTGCACATGAACTACACGTTCGACACCGCCGCGGACGACCGCCACATCACCGCCACCCACGCCGTCGTCGCCCTCGACCGGCAGGACGGCTCGATCCGCTGGCAGAAGTGGATCGACGGCGACATCATGACCCAGCCCGTCCCGGACCTCGATCGCAACGTCCTGCACTTCGCGACGTTCAGCGGGACCGTCTACCAGATCGACATGGCCAACGGCGAGTTCGTCGCCGCCCACGCCAACCGCGCCACCTCCGCCCCCGTCCCGCGCGATCAGCGGCTGGTCTACACGGCCCACACCCGCCCGTTTGGCGAGGACCCCGTCGAGGCCATCGTCGTCGACGACGCCCGTACCGGCGACCGCCTCGCGACCTTCGCCGCCGCCGACGCCCCGCACCTAGACCCCGACATCCAGCGCCGCACCGCCTACGCCAACCAGGGCCGCGTGCTCGACTCGGCCAACGGCTTCGGCGAGGGTGCCCCGCCCGCGACCAACGCCGACGTCGCGTTCGGCAACATCGGCCTCAAGTCCGTCGCCACCCTGCAGACCTACGAAGGCGCCCGCCCCACGCTCAGCGTCGACGGCGAGCGGGCGTTCCTGACCCGCGGCGACCGCGTCGTCTGCGTCGACCTCCAGGCCGGCACCGAGCGCTGGTCGCAGCCCATCGCCGGCAACCTCCGATCGCAGGGCGGCATGCTCGCGACCCCGCCCGCCGTGGCCGGGGACGCCGTCGTGGTCGCAACCCTGGCCGGCGAGCTCATCCAGCTCGACGCCGAGACGGGCGACATCGAGGGCCGCGTCGCGATCGGCCACCCCGTCCGCTCCAAGCCGACGATCGCCGACGGCCGCGTCTTCCTCGGCACGGAGAACGGCCGGCTCGTCATGCACCCGCTGCCCGGGCTCTAGAGTTCGCCTCGGTTCGGCAGCGCCGGCCCGGTAAACTCCCCGGATGAGCAGCATCGCCGACTTCGGCCACTCCCGCGTGACCCACCACGCCGACGTCTGCGTCGTCGGCGGCGGCATGTCCGGCCTCTGCGCCGCCATCGCCTCGGCCCGCGGCGGAGCACGCACCGTCCTCATCCACGACCGCCCGGTCCTCGGCGGCAACGCGTCGTCCGAGGTCCGCATGTGGATCTGCGGCGCCCAGGGCAAGTTCCTCAAGGAGACCGGCATCCTCGAGGAGACCCAGCTCGACAATCAGGCCCTCAACCCCGCCGGCCACTACAGCGTCTGGGACGTCGTGCTCTGGTCGAAGGCCGCGCATCAGCCCAACCTCACGCTGCTGCTTAACTGCTCCTGCCTCGGCTGCGACACCGAGGCCGACCAAGGTGGGCAAGCGATCTCCCGCGTGTACGCCTGGCAGCTCACGTCGCAGACGTATCACGAGATCGAGGCCAAGGTGTTCATCGACTGCTCCGGCGACAGCGTGCTGGCGCCCTCCAGCGGCGCCGCGTTCCGGGTCGGTCGTGAGTCGAGCGACGAGTTCAACGAGGACATCGCGCCCGGGACCGCCGACGAGCGCACGATGGGCAACACCCTGCTCATCCAGCTCCGCAAGACCGACGCCCCCGTGAGCTTCACCGCCCCCAATTGGGCGTACAAGTTCGACTCCCCCGACGACATCCACCATCGCATGAAGGGGGTGCAGGGGCACAACTTCTGGTGGATCGAGCTCGGCGGGTTCCAGGACACGATCCGCGACGCCGAGGCGATCCGGGACGAGCTGTACCGCACCGCGTGGGGCGTGTGGGACTACATCAAGAACCGCTGCCCCGAGCGCGACAAGGCCGAGACCTGGGCTCTCGAGTGGCTGGGCTCGCTGCCCGGCAAGCGCGAGAACCGCCGCTACGAGGGCGAGCACATCCTCACGCAGCACGACGTCCGCGACGAGGGTCGCTTCGACGACATCGTGGCCTACGGCGGCTGGTCGATGGACGACCACCACCCCGCCGGCCTGCTCTACCCAGGCCACCCGACGATCTTCCACCCGGCGCCCTCGCCCTACGGCATCCCGTACCGCTGCCTCTACTCGCGCAACGTCCGCAACCTGATGATGGCCGGGCGGAACATCTCGGTGACTCACACGGCCCTGTCGTCGACCCGCGTGATGGGGACGTGCGCGGTCATCGGTCAGGCAGCCGGGACCGCCGTGGCCCTGGCCGTGCGCCACGGCCTGCCGCCCAGCGCGTTGTCGTCGGGCGACCGGCTCCGAGAACTGCAGGCCAGGCTGATGGACGATGACTGCTTCCTGCCGTGGACCGATCGGCCTGTTGACGCGCTGACGCGGGCCGCCACCACCGACGACGAGGCCCTGCGATCCGGGGTCGATCGGCCGTGGCAGGGCGAGCCGCACGCGGCCGATGTCGCCGTCGGCAAGCCCGTCGAACTCAAGTGGGACGGTCCGCAGGCCGTCGGCGGCGTCCGCCTCGTCTTCGACAGCAATCTCAACCACGACAAGCGCATGCCCTATCGCTACCCGCAGAACACCGAGCGGTCGGGCGTCCCGGCCACGCTGGTCCGGTCGTTCCGCGTCGAGACGGTCGACGCGCAGGGCAACGCGACGACCGCCTATCGCGCCGAGAACAACCACCAGCGCCTCGTCCGCGTGCCGATCGGCGCCGAGGCGAGCGCCGTCCGTCTGGTGGTCGAGTCGACGTGGGGCGGCGAGGACTCGGCCCGCGTCTTCGCGTTCGAGGCAACCCACGTCGAGCAGCAGCCGCTGCCCACCGCGCCCGATGGCCCGAACTGGCCGGCCGTCGTCGCCGCCACCGACCCCGCCGAGCTCGCCGACCCCGACCACGGCATCACCGAGTCGCACCCCGACCCGGACGCCGACCGCCACGAAGACGGCCCCGTCCCCAGCCGACGCGGCATCGGCGCCGGCGCCTGATTTCCAGTTTTTTCTCTCCGCGGCGCAACCGATCCATCGCTCGGACGACTAAGCCCGTAGCCGCGGATAAGCCGTGGCTCGACGGAGTCCCCGGTGCCCGACTGGAACCTGATCGTTGCTGAGCACGGCACCGCGGTATGGCGTTGCGTGTATCGGCTCCTGGGCGACGAACACCTCGCTCGCGACTGCTATCAGGAGACGTTCCTCGCGGCGATGCGGGCCCGAGGCGGCGAGCCCGTCAAGAACTGGTCGGCCATGCTCCGCGCGATCGCCACCCGCAAGGCCCTGGACGTCCTGCGAGCCCGCTGCCGTGAACGGCAACGATCCGACCCCTCGACCTCGCCCGATTGGCTGGCCAGCCGCAACGGCCACGCGCCAGGCGCGGCGGCCGAGGCCGAGCAACTCCGCCACGCGATCCGCCAAGCGCTGGCACGGATCAGCCCGCGGCAGGCCGAGGCCTTCGCCATGCGTCACTTCGAGGAGATGAACGACGGCGAGATCGCCGACCGGATGAACACCAGCGCCCGCAACGTCCAGGTCCTCGTGCACCGGGCCGCCGCCAAGCTGCGAGACGAACTGCCCGACTGGGTCCACGAGGACGCGTTGCCCGGAGTAACGCCATGAACGACCGACTGACCAACCCCGATCGCGACCGGCTGGACGACGCCGTCCGGGCGATGCGCGACACCCCCACCCCGCCCACGCCTCCAACCGAACAGACCGTTCGGTGGCTGGAATCGATCGACGACGGCCGCGCCGATCGAACGTTCCCTTTCCCCTTTTCGAGAAAGACCATCATGAGAATCGCACCCCCCCTGTCGGCGGCCGCGGCCATCATCGTCGGCGTCGTCGTGTTCGCTGTGATGACCGCTTCGCCACGCGTTGCATTCGCCGATGTCGTCGACAAGCTGCGAGAGATCCAGACGGCCAGCTTCGTGCTGATCATCGACTCCACCCAGGGCAAGACCGTGCTCCGCTCGTACGTCAAGCAGCCCAACCTGATGCGGCAAGAGTCGTCTGCCATGGGGCAGAAGATCATCAATGTGTACGACTTCGACGCCGGGCGGATGGTGACGCTGCTCCCCGACGCTCGGATGGTCAATGTCGTCGACATGAAGAACCTCACCTCCGAGGCACCCTTCAACATCATCGACGAGGTCGGGAAGATCTCCGATGAGGATGCCGAGTTCATCGGAGAGGAGACGGTCGACGGCCTTCGACTGCTCCGATACGACTTTGTGCAGGGTGATTTCAGCGGCAAACTCTGGGTCGACCCCGAGACTTCGCTGCTCTATCGCTCCGTGATGACCAGCGTCGGCCCCAACGGCGATGAGTCGACCATCATCAGCGAGGACTTCGTCTGGAACCCGCCGCTCGACAGCGACCTCTTCGACCTGACGGTGCCGGATGGATATCGCCCGATCTTGGCCGACGACTCACCGCCGCAGGCCGCCGACGTCGCGGCCGTCCTCCGGTTGTACGCCTACGCCAACGACGGCGTGTTTCCCGACGACTTCAACGCGTTCTCGCTGTTCAACGTTGTGGAGGTGATGAACCCGCCGGGCATGACGCCTCAAGAACGTCGTGAATTCTGGATTGGTTTCGTCGAAGAGGTGACCGGCATTCAAGCCCCCGAGCCGGAGGTGTTGCGAGCAGAAGGGCAGTGGCTGAGCGGCCGCATCTCCAAGGCGGGCATCCTGCTCGGCTTCGCGATGGAGTCGGACTATCACTGGACCGGCAGAGGCGTGACGGCCGGCGACGCCGACACGATCGTCTGCTACTGGCGGTCGATGAACGGCGACGGCTACACGGTCGTCCGGGGTGACTTCTCGGTCGAGACGGGCGTCCCCAAGCCCGAGATCGACTAACCCCTGCTCACACCCACGGCCGGCGGCCCCATCAAGCCGCCGGCCGTCTTCCGCACCCCGACGCCCACGCTCGCTACCATCCCGCCCATGCAAGCAGGCATCGTCGGGCTGCCCAACGTCGGCAAGTCCACCCTCTACAACGCACTGACCGGCGCCGGCATCGCGTCGGAGAACTTCCCCTTCTGCACCATCGAGCCCAACGTCGGCGTCGTCCCCGTGCCCGACCCCCGGCTCGACCGGATCACCGAGCTGATCCCCACGCAGAAGGTCGTCCCGGCCGCCCTGCGCCTCGTCGACATCGCCGGCCTGGTCAAGGGCGCCAGCCAGGGCGAGGGCCTGGGCAACAAGTTCTTGGCCAACATCCGCGACGTCGACGCCGTGCTGCACGTCGTCCGCTGCTTCGACGACCCGGACGTCACGCACGTCGATGGCTCGGTGGACCCGGTGCGTGACATCGAGGTGATCGAGCTCGAGCTGCTGCTGGCCGACATGCAGGCCGTCGAGAACGCGCTGCCCAAGGCGCAGCGGGCGGCCAAGTCCGGCGACAAGGCCGCCAAGGCCCGCGCCTCATTGCTCGAGAAAGCCAACGCCCACCTCGCGAAAGAGCTGCCGATGCGCAGCCTCGACCTGGACGAGGAAGAGCAGAAGGAGGCTCGCGCCTTCGGGTTCCTCACGCAGAAGCCGATCCTCTACGTCGCCAACGTCGACGAGGATGACCTGGAGGGCCAGGGCGAGCTGGTCGGTCGGGTCCGCGCCCACGCCGCGGCGACGGGCGGGGACGCCGAGGGATCGGTCGTGTGCGTCTGCGCCAAGCTGGAGGCCGAGCTTGCGGAACTCGACGAGGCCGACCGCGACGAGCTGCTGGAGTCCGTCGGGCTGACCGAGCCGGCGCTGCACAAGCTGGCGCGGGCGACCTACGGCCTGCTCGGCTTGCAGAGCTTTTTCACCGCCGGCGACAAGGAAAATCGCGCGTGGACCGTGCCCATCGGCGCGACCGCCCCGCAGGCCGCGGGCGTGATCCACACCGACTTCGAGCGCGGCTTCATCCGCGCCGAGGTCTACGCGTTGGACGACCTGTCCGAACTCGGCGACGAGAAGGCTTTGCGCGCCGCGGGCAAGATCCGCACCGAGGGCAAGACCTACGTGATGCAGGACGGGGACATCTGCCACTTCCTGTTCAACGTGTGAGCCGACCTTGTCGTGTTAGTCCGGCTGCATCTGGCCGATGCGGTAGCTGAGGCTGCGGTTGAGGTCGACCAGCAGGGCGATGTACAGGTACAGCGCGTAGATGCCGTAGATGATGATCGCGATCACGGCGAAGCAGCCGATGAACGGGATCAGCGCGATGAGCTGGGCGATCGCGAAGATGACGTAGACGGCCAGGGTCTTCTCGGCCCGCTCGGAGACCTCGGGGAAGTCGAGGTACTTGGCGAGCATGACGAGGAAGTAGAGGAAGCAGACGACGCCGGCGATGTTGAGGAACGTCGACGCGACGCCGACCCACATGGGGATCTGGGTCGTGGTGATGGGCGTGCCGCCGAAGTTCTGCGTCTGGGTGACGGCGAAGACCTCGCCGAAGATGTCGAGCAGCGCGGCGCCGATCGTGAACAGCAGCGACACGACGAGGACGCCGCGGGCCTGGGCCTCGCCGGGGACGAACAGGCAGAGCAGCGGGCCGAGCAGGCATAGCCCGAGCCCGCCGAACTCGGCGACGACGCCGGCGATGCCGATGACCACCACGGCCAGGCCGCCGGTGCCCGACAGCCCCATCGCGCCGGCCGCGATGAGCAGCGGGATGCCCGCGATGATCAGCACGACACCGATGAGGTTGCACCACATCCCGACCTGCAGCGTCCGCATGCCCCACAGCGGGATCGCCGCGGCGCGGTTGGCCTTGCGGCGGGTCTTGGTGTCGAGCTCTTCGACGCCGGTATGTATCTTCTGGCCGGTGCGTTGATCGGCGCCGCATTTGACGCAGATCACCGCGCCGGGGGCGATCGGCTGGTTGCAGGTGATGCACTTGCCCGAGGTGTTCGTCAGGCCCGCGTCCGCGACGGCGAGCGTCTCTTCCTCGGGCAGGTCGAGCTCAAACCCCGCAAACGAGCCCTCTTCCTCGGCGGCCGGGTCCGTCTCGGGCACGACGATCGCCACGCCGCACTTGCACTTGGCTTTCTTGCCCGCCATCTCGGGCTTCCAGGCGAAGCGTCGCCCGCAGGTCTCGCACGTGAACTCGCTCTTGCCGGGCATGGCCGCAGCGTATCACCTAGGCTCAGCTTGGCCGTCGGAAGCGGGTTCATCCGGGACCATCGAGGGCGACGCGGTCGGCCCGCCGCGCCGCTGCCAATCGATCAGCGAGCCGTCGTACCAGCGGGCGTCGTAGCCGAGGTAGCGGAGCAGGAAGTAGGTCATGCTCGACCGCATGCCGGTGGCGCAATAGGAGACGACCGGGCGGTCGGGGTCGATCGGGCCGAACTGCTCGCGCAGGACCTCGGGCGGTAGCAGCGCGGGGTCGCGGACCGACAGCACGGCGTCTTGCCAGGGGGCGTTGGTCGCGCCGGGGATGTGGCCGGCGGCGGCGACGCGGGGGTGGCCGGCTCGGTCGCCGCGATAGGACTCGGGCTTGCGGGCGTCGATGGCCGACCAGCCGTGCTCGGACAGGCCGACACGCACGTCGTCGAAGGCGACCAGCGGCGAGTCGGCGGGAGCGGGGGACCACGTCGAGGGCGTGGGGGTGACCTCGTCGAGTTCGACGGGGCGGCCTTCTGCCCGCCACCGTCGGATGTGGCCATCGAGCAGGCTGACGCGGTCGGCCAGGCCGAGCGTCGCGAGGGTGGCGTACAGGCGGGCTGGGAATAGTCCGATGGCGTCGCCGTACAGGACGATCCGCTGCGGGCGATCGCCGTCGATACCGACCGATCGGCACCACGCGATCAACGCGTCGCGGTCGGGCAGCTCGTCGGGCACGTCGGCGTCGCGCACCAACAGGTCCAGCATGTCGACGAACACCGCCCCGGGCACGTGGCCCATCTTGTCGTACCCGCGCCGGCCGTGGCCGACATGGATGATCAGCACTTCCTCGTCGTCAAGCCGCTCGGCCAGCCACTGCGTCGAGACGAGCATCTCGCTGCGTAACGTCGGCGCTTCTTCGGCCGACGCATCGACGACCAGCAGCGCGACGGCAAGCAGCGACGAGACGAGCCGAGGCAGCATGGTCACGCCCGCTTGAGCAGCTGCTCGCGCTGCAGCATGACCTTGAGCGTGTGGGTCACCAGCTCGATCCGCGTGTCGTCCAGGTGGTTGAAGAACGGCAGGGCGATGGTGCGCTGCGAGATCGACTCGGCGATGGGGAAGTCGCCGGGCTTGTAGCCGAACTCGCGGCGATAGAACGGCTGCAGGTGGATGCACGGGAAATAGTTCGACGCGCCGACGTCGTGGCGGCGGAGGCCCTCGATGATGCGGTCCCGCTCGATGTGCGTGTACGTGTTGTTGAGCTTGACGACGAAGACGAACCACGACATCGCGTCCTCGTTGCCGGCCGGGATCGACGGCAGGGAGACGTCCGGCCAGTCCATGAGGCGCTTGGTGTACTCGTTGGCGACGCGG
>JBCCZA010000011.1:0-29763 GCA_039188455.1 Planctomycetota bacterium | reverse complement strand
GAAGGATCTACGCCACCCCGCATTCTCATAGCCCAGCAGCGCGATCAAGGAAGCCATATATCCAAGCCACGTCGCAGCAAGCGTTCCGATGCCTATTCGCTGCGCCAACAACGTCAGCGCCGGCAACGCTGTGCCAAAGTCTTCGAACACACGCTGCGAGAAGAGCATGAGCGTGCCAGCAACGACGACGCCAACCCCGAGAATCGCAGAGGACACTGCGGCCCACATCCTGACTCCATGGTCCTGACTGGCAAACGGCAACTGCATTGCCGCCAGTCTGGCAGAATCAATCTGCATGGCAAGAGTATTTGCCCAACTTGAATCGATTGCTCAGATCGTCGCTTCCGTAACGCGCAGCACCTCGTCGACCGTCGTCAGGCCGCGGGCGACCTTGTCGAAGCCGTCCATGCGGAGGGTGGTCATGCCGCTCTCGACGCACATGCGGCGGAACTCGGCGACGTTGGGGTTACCGGCAATCTTGTCGCGCATCTGGTCGTTGAGCAGCAGCAGCTCGTACAGGCCGAGCCGGCCGGCGTATCCGGTGCCGCGGCAGCGGGTGCAGCCCTCGCCCTTGACGACCTCGTCGAGCGTGAGGCCTTGCAGAGCTAGGTGTTCGGCGATGTGCTCGTCGGGCTTGACGTGCGTCTTGCAGTGGTCGCAGATCTTGCGGACGAGGCGCTGGGCGAGGCAGGCGTTGACGGCCGAGCCGATGAGGTACGGCTCGACGCCGATGTTGATCAGGCGGGTGATCGACGACGGCGCGTCGTTGGTGTGCAGCGTCGAGAGCACGAGGTGGCCGGTGAGCGAGGCCTGGATGGCGACGCGGGCGGTCTCCTGGTCGCGGATCTCGCCGACCATGATGACATCCGGGTCCTGACGCAGCAGGGCCCGCAGCGCCGTGGCGAACGTCATGCCGATCTGCTCGTGGGCCTGCGTCTGGTTGATCCCGCCGAGGTGGTACTCGACGGGGTCTTCGACGGTGGAGATGTTGAGCTTCTTGCGGTCCATCTTGTTGAGGGACGCGTAGAGCGTGGTCGTCTTACCCGAGCCGGTGGGGCCGGTGACGAGGATGATGCCATGAGGCTGGCTGATCTGGTTTTTCCAGATGGACAGCGCATCGGGACCGAAGCCGAGGTCGTCGAGGTCGACCTGGATCGAGCGCGTATCGAGAATACGCAGCACGACCTTCTCGCCGGCGGCGGTGGGCAGGGTCGAGAGACGCAGGTCGAGCTTTCGGCCGTGGACCATGGCGCGGATGCGGCCGTCCTGCGGGAGGCGTCGCTCGGAGATGTCGAGGTTCGCCATGATCTTGAGGCGGGAGACGATGGCGGCGTGCATCTGGTGCGGTGGGCGCATCGAGTCGAACAGCACGCCGTCGATGCGGAAGCGGATCTGCAGGGCCTTTTCCTGCGGCTCGATGTGGATGTCGGAGGCGCCTTCCTTGACGGCGTTGAAGATCAGGTAGTTGACGAAGCGGATGACGGGCGACTCGCCTGCCATCTTCTCGAGGTCCAGGTCCTCCTCGGTGGTCTCGACGACCTCGACGTCGTCTTCGTTGATGTCGCCGATGATGTCATCGACCTCGACGCCTGGGTCGGAGGTTTCCTCTTTGTGGGCGGCGATGGCGGCGTCGATGTCGGATCGGCAGACGACGACCGGCTTGACGGGGGCGCCGAGCTTGTGGCGGAGCTCGTCGATGAGGCTGATGCGCTCGGGCTGAGCCATGCCGACGACAAGGCGCGAACCGGCGCGTCGCAGCGGCAGGACGCCGTGCTCGGAGCAGAACGCCGAGCCGAGCGCGTCGAGCTGCTTGAGGGCGTCGAGCTGGGCGTAGTCAACGATCTCGAACTCGAGGCCGTGCTCTTCGGCGACGCGTTCCTGAACGGCCTGCTCGGGGGCGCCGGCGTTGAGCAGGGCCTCGGCGAGGGTCTGGCCGGGCGTGCGAGCGAGGACGCTGCGGGCGCTGGTGAGCATCGCCGCGTCGATCGCCCCCTCCGCCAGCAGCCGATCCCCCAGGTCATCCCCCTCGGCGGCGGGGCTCGCGCCCAACGCCGGCGTCTCATCGGTCGACGCCGATGGCGCGGCCTCGATGTCATCGTTGGGGTCGTAGAGCAGCTGGTCGATCGGGTCGGGCATCGCTTGGGTTCCCTGGGTCGCCGGCGGGCGGGCGTTCAGCGATCGATCTGCATGCGCAGGACGAACTTCTGGTCGTCGGCCTTGAGCTGGACGGCCTGGTGCTTGCTGGAGATCGCGGAGACGTAGAACGCGTCGATCCGATCGCCCTTGCGATACATCTCGCCGTTGATCACCGCGACGGGCACGCGCATGTCCACGACGGACTGCAGCTCCAGCCGCTTGAGCGCCTGCTGCAGTTCGGCCAGCCGCTTCTGGGCGGCGAGATCGATCTGAGGTTCGGCTTCGCCCGTCTCTTCGGCGACGCGCTGCACGCGGAGCGAGAAGGGGTTCTTCTTGATGTACTCGACGGGCACCTGCTTCTCGGCCGGGTCGGCGGCGAAGATCGCAAGCACCCGGTCGGTGTTGCTGAACAGGCGGTTGACCGAGGCGTTGCTGTAGGGGTCGTCATCGGCCATGACCTGGGCGTTGGTGAGCTTGCCGAGGGCGAGGTCGATCCGCGAGGCGAGGTCGCCGGTGCCGCGGGCCTCGATGTCGTCTTGCGTGGTGCGCATGAAATACAGCGCCCCGGCGCCCAGGGCGGCGACGATGAGCAGGAGGACGACGGTCTGGACCCACGGCGATCGGCCGGGGGTGTCGGGCTCGTCGACGATCACGCCGTCGAGCGCGTCGTCGCCGCCGCCGCTCATCAGCGACATCGACCGCGACGACTGATCGTCCGGCGTTGGATCGTCCTGGGTATCGATCATGCCTGGCAGTCGTGTCACGCGTTGCCTCCCGGTCGGTTGGGGTTGGCGGGCTCATCGCCCTCGAAGAAGATGCTGAGGGTGATCTCGGCGACCATCTGGCCCTCGCCTTCCTTGTCGCGGCTCTTAGTCAGCCTGAGGTCGGGCAGGCGGGTGATCCGGGGCAGCTTCTCGACGTCCAGCAGGAACTGATAGAAGCCGTCGAAGTCGCCCTTGATCTTCATGCGGATGGGCAGCTCGGAATAGGTCGCGGTGCCGATCACCTGCTGGGTACGGACGCTGACGGGCTCGAGCTTGTTGGCGACGGCGACGCGCCAGACGTCTTCGAGAATGCCATCGACCTCTTCACGCTGGGGCAGGCGCTGCTCGTAGAGCTCGATGGCCTGGGCGAGCTTGGCGATCTCGGCGCCGAGGTCGGGCATGTCGCGCGTGGCTTGCTCGAGCTGATTGAGCTTGCCCTGCATGCGGATGATCTCGGCGCGGGCTTCCTCGATCGTCTCGGTGCGCGGCTGGAAGACGTAGAAGTACGCCGACACCGGCATGGCGATGAGTAGGGCGACAAACAGCAGTTCGCGGGGGCCGAACTTCATGGTGCTTCTCCGGGTGGGGTCACTCGCCGGTGGAGGTGGGGACGTTGGCGACGGTGGGCTCGGGCAGGATGAGCCGGCCGTCCTCGTCGATCTGGATGGTCTCGGCCATGGGGTCGAGCTTGAGGGTGCGGGGGACGCGAGCGGGCTGGAGGTCCTGGTCGGCGATGTCTGAGCGGAGGATCATCTCGACCTGGAACTTGCGGAGCTCGGCGTCCTGGACGGTCGACTGCTCGGAATACTGCAGGCTGACGTTGGCGAAGGCGGGGTGAGCCGAGAGCGCGGAGATGAACTCGGCGACCTGCACGTCGGTCGGTGCGATGCCGACGAGCTCGATGGAGCTGCGGGTCTCGGGCGGGCGGGCGACGGCCTGCTGGGCGGCGGCGGCCTTGGCGGCGTTGCGCTGCTGGGCCCGGGCCAGCGCGGTGGACGGGGCTTGGGCGCGGCGGAGCGTCTTGGTCTCCAGCTCGAACGACAGCCAGCTCACGGTCGCGGGCATGTTGTTGATCAGCTCGGCGAGGACGACGCTGCGCTGCAGCCGCTCGATGAGCACGGCGGCGATCTCGGCCTTGCGCTCCATCTCGATCTTCTGCTCGCGCAGCTCGTCGAGCTGTTCGAGCTTCTTGGCCTCTTCCTCGAACTGGCGAGCGACCTCTTCGCGCTCGGCGAGCACCTCGCGGCGCTGACGGTCGGTGACGAACCAGGCGCCGACGACGACGACCATGACCACGACGAACAGCGTCAGCGCGATCATGTTGGTCCGCCGGGCGGCGCGGCGCTCGAGGTAATCCTCGGGCAGGAAGCTCATGTCCTTGGGCATCGTCGGGCTCCGGGGCGGCCGGTGGCGGCGCGGGTCGGTCAGAGGTTGGGTTCGCTGAGGCTCAGGCCGAGCGGGACGGCCCAGCCGGGCTGGGGTTCGCGGAGGTCCAGGCCGGGCGTCGGCTTCTGGCGTGGTTTTCGGGTGACGCGGCCGAGCGGGTCGCCGAGTTGGGCGGCGGTGCGGACGGCCTTGGCGATGGCCTGGCAGGTCGGCGTGCAGCCGGCCTCGCCGCCCAGGAAGACCAGCCGCTCGAGCGGCACGTCGGGGAAGCTATTGGTGTGGTGGCGGACGCAGAGGGTGATCTCGTCGATCAGGCAGTCGAGCGCCTCGCTGCCCGAGCCGGCGGGGGCCTGCTTGCGGGTGATGCGTTCGGGCATCTCGGCGTCCGAGCCGTGGCGGAGCGGGGGCATGTCGTCGAGGTCGGGGTCGGGCGAGAGCGCCGCGAGGCGGGAACGCCGAGCGGGCTTGATCTCGGGCTCGGCGACGGCGGCGGCGGCGGGCGCCGGTGCGGCCTGGCCGTTGGCCTGGGCGATGCGGTTCTGGCGGGCCTCGGCGAAGCCGCACTCCTGCTTGCGGGCGTGCTCGCGGACGAACTGGTCCCCGCCGATCGGCACGGCCTTGGCGAAGACCATGGTCGTGCCGTGCGAGACGACGACCTTGGTGCTGGCGGCGCCGATGTCGATGTAGGCGACGGCGCGCTGGTCGTCGCCGGCGCGGCGGTGCATGAAGTCGAACGCGGTGAGGATCGCCTGCGGCTCGGCGTACATGCCGACGATGTCAAGCTTGCAGCGGCGGGCGAGGTCGATGTAACGCATCACGGCGTCGCGCGGCGCGGCGAGGCAGACGAACTCGCGCTGGTTGCCTCGGCCGGGCACGGGGACCTCGTGGTGGCGGACGAGCGTGCGGTGCGGATCGATGCCCAGGCGGGACTGCAGCTCGTCGGCGACCTGGTCGTCGACCGACGCCTCGGGGGCGATCTCGACGACGAGCTGCTGGACGATCGTGTGCAGGGCCGGCATCGAGAGGATGGCGCGTCGGCCCTTGAACGGCTGCTTGCGGAGCAGCTGGGGCAGGGCCTCGGCGAGGAAGGCGAGCCGGTCGGCGGGCGCTTCGCGGGAGTTCAGGGGCATCTCGGCGGCGGCCGCGCCGATCAGCTGGTGCGGGTCGCCGGGCTGGACCTGCACGAGCTTGACCCGGTCGGCGCCGAAGTCGACGCCGATGACCGGCGGCCGGGATCGCGAGAGTCCAAAGGGCATGCGGGCTCCGCCTCGCTGGGCATCGCTGGGTCGCACGGACGGCGCGGACTGCGGCACGATGCCTGAAGTCGCTCCGTCTGTTCATCGACCCGCCCCGCCGGGCGGTTTAGCCAGCCGCTCGGCGTTATCGGCCCGACCCAACCCGCAGGCCCCGCATCGCCCGCGCCGCCGTCACAGACGGTCCAACCGGACCGTTCACCCTCTCGTCGATCGCGCACGAAAAAGGGCGTGCACCCGATTTGGTGCACGCCCTGAGAGTGTCGGCAAGATCGTGTCGATCAGCCGGCGTTCGTGCCGGCGTCATCCGCCGCGGCCTGCGTCGGGGGCAGCAGCACGGCGTCGATGACGTGGATCGTGCCGTTGCCGGCGGCGACGTCGGTCTTGATGACGTTGGCGTCGTTGATCTTCACGCCGGCGTCGCTGACTTGGATGTCGATCACGCCGCCCTGCAACGTCGTAGCCTCGTCAAGCGTGACGACGGTGCTCGACGGCACCTCGCCCTCGATCACGTGGTAGAGCAGGATCGATTTGAGGGTTTCCTTGTTCTCGGGCTTCAGCAACGCCTCGACGGTCCCGTCGGGCAGCGCGGCGAAGGCATCGTCAGTCGGGGCGAGCACGGTGAAGGGACCGCCCTGGTCGAGCGTCTCAGCTAGGCCGGCGGCCTGGGCGGCTGCGAGCAGCGTGTTGAACACGCCGGCTTGCTGCGCGGTGCCCACGATGGAAGGTGTGTCGGCGGTCTGCTGGGCCGTGTTGGTCGTCTTCGTCTTGCTGGAGTCGCAGCTCGCGGCGAGAGCGGGGGCGGCGACGAATGAGGCGGTGGCGATCAACGTGGCGGCGGTAAGGGTTGAACGGATCATGTCAGAATCTCCAGTGGGGCGAGCTGGCCGCACACGCGACCACCGGCAACGTTAGCGCCGCGGCTGCCTGGGTCGAGGATGTGCGACAGCACGCCGCTGGGGCCGAAACGGGTCAGCGATACTCGATCTCGTAGATGAGCTGACCGGCGTCGTCGCGGTGCCAGGCGAGGTGCGGCTCGGGATCGAGGCCGGGCGCGTCGAGGCGGGGGGGCAGGTCGTTGCGCGCCGGGGCGAGCATGCGGAACGGCGTGGTGAGCCCGCCGGGCCGGTCGAAGGTGAAGAGGTCGGCGTCGGCCGCGGACAGCCGAACGGTCAGGCCGTGAGAGACGCGGGTGACCGTGAAGGCCCGCTGCACGAGCATCTCGCGGAGGTCGTCGAGCGTCTTGGGGATGGGCTGGTCGTGCTGGTGCAGGTAGCGCAGCGCGACGCCGAGGAAGTCGAGCCGCTCGGCGGCGGCGGTGACGGGATCGGGCTGTTGGGCGAGGGCGTGATCGGTCCACAGTCGCTCGATGCCGGCGAGGCTGTCGACGCCGAAGGCGTCGCGGATGGCGCGGGCGCTGCGTTGGCCGTCGCTGAGCAGGACAAGGTACCGCTGGAAAGCATCACGGTATCGGCCGTCGCGTCCGTGGATGAGGTAGTACACCAGCGACCACGACTGGGCGTATAGCAGCGATGCCCGCTGCGGGTCGGCGGCGAGCGTGTCGGACCAGGCGGCGCCCGTGAGCGAAACGATCTCGTCGATGTCGATTGCGCGCTGAGTGACGATGGCGTCGCGGACGAGATCGATCCGGCGCGCATCGGCCAAGCCGGTGCGCATGCGGCGGCCGGTGAAGATGGCGTCCTCGAAGTATTGCGCGAGCCCCTCATTGACCCAGACGGGCAGGTCCTCGCCGACATAGGCCCAGGCGAACTGGTGGAAGCCCTCGTGCTGCAAGACGCGGTATACGCGCGAGGTGGCCTGGTCGCCGATCCACGTGGCCAGCCCGGACGCGCGGGGCCGCACGAAGAACATCCCGCCGGAGTTGGTGGCGTCGATGTCGAGGTTGGCAAGGAAGTCGACGTACGCGGCTCGCTCGGCGAACAGGTAGAGCGGCATGCGATCGCTGCGCCGGCTGCGGAAGCCGTCGAAGCGGCGTTGGAACTCGACGAACACGGCGTCCATGTGGCGGCCGTACTCGGCGACCTCGGCCTTGGACAGGTCGGTGTGGATGACGTAGTGCCGGCTGCGGTACGTCTCGAAATCGGACGGCTGGGCGGCGGCCGAGAGGGCGAAGAGCGTCAGGATCGACAGGACCGTTACCACCGCGCCGCGCGCGGGGCTTGCGAGACGGAGGCGGCACCGCGAGGCCAGGTACATCGGCGACAGGCGAGGAATGGTGTCGATCGGTGAGACCTCAGCGGACACGGCCCCGGGGTTATCGGGGATCGGGGACCTTCCGTTCAGCCGAGGCGGACCCGGAATGCCCGAATGCGTCTCACTTTAGCGCCGATTATTTGCCGGCGTAGTCGATCAGCCGGCCGATCTCGCTGCGGAGGTCGGCGCGGTGGACGACGCGATCGACAAACCCCTTCTCGAGCAGGAACTCGCTGCGCTGGAAGCCGGCGGGCAGCTCTTCGCGGACGGTGTTGGCGATCACGCGAGGCCCGGCGAAGCCGATGAGCGCCCCGGGCTCGGCGAGGATGACGTCGCCAAGCATGGCGAAGCTGGCGGTGACGCCGCCGGTCGTGGGGTCGGTGAGGACCGAGATGAACAGCCCGCCCGCGTCGTCCAGCCGGGCGAGCGCGGCCGAGGTCTTGCCCATCTGCGCCAGCGACAGCGCGGACTCCTGCATGCGGGCCCCGCCGGAGGCGCAGATGACCACCAGCGGCAGGTCCTGCTCGACCGCCATGTCGATCGTTCGGCTGAGCTTCTCGCCGACGACCGCGCCCATCGAGGCCATCATGAAACGCGTGTCCATCACAGCGAGCGCGACGCGTCGCCCTTTCACAAACGCCCTGCCGGCGAGCAGCGCGTCGCGGTGGCCCGTCTTGGCCTGCTCCTTGGCCAACCGATCCTTGTACGCCAGGCGGTCGACGAACTTGAGCGGGTCGCGCGGGGCGAGCTGCTGCCACATCGGCTCGAAGCTGCCCTCATCGACGAGCTGGCGGATGCGCTCGTCGGCGTGGATGCGGTCGTGGTGCCCGCAGTCGGGGCAGACGTAGAGGTTCTCGGCGAGGGCCTTGGTGAACAGCATCGCCTCGCAGCTGGGGCAGCGACGCCAAAGCCCCTCGGGCACGTCGCGGCTCTTGTCGGCGGTGGCGACGTCGGTCCAGCTGAGCGGACGGGCGCCGGGGGTCTTGCCGCGGGCTGTCGGCGCGGCCTCGGTGGCCGGGGTCGAGCCGTCGGCGAGAGCGGGGGTGCGTGGCAAAGGCAGGCTCCGGGCGGGCGGGCGTGGGACGAGTCGAACCGCCGGTGGCCGGGATGGTAGAGCATCGGGGCGCGGGGATCACGCATCGGCCCCGAGACCGGCGATTCCAGTCCACAAACGCCGATTCCAGGGTTTGGTCGCCACGAGTGAGTCGACCGATCAGGGCGTGGTGATCGGGCCGACGGTCGCCTCGCCGGTAGCGGCGTCGACGGTGACCGTGATCCGCAGGGTGCCCGCGGCCAGCTCAATGGTCGCGTCGGCCGACTCGTCGAGGTTGCCGAAGGCGCCGAAGGTCAGGGTGCTGTCGCCGCCCAGACTTACGGACTGCAGCCCGACGCCGTCGAGGCGGGCGGCGGTGCCTTGGCCGTAGACGACCTGCCAGTTGCCGCCGACGGCGGTGTTGGTCAGCGGCGTGGCGGGGGCCGACGCGGCGGCGACGTGATAGGACCCGACGGCGGTGTCGAACACGACGACGCGCGGGTCGTCGGCGTTGGCGATCGAGTCGATCCGCGCGGCGTCGAGGTCGGCCACGAGGACCGAAGCGGCCGACCGCAGGCGGATATCGCTGCTCTCGCTGAACATCGGCACGGCCAAGGCGGCTGCGATCCCGACGATGACCACCACGATCAGCATCTCGACGAGCGTGAGACCGCGGCGAGCGATCGGTGCGTCGGCGTAAGACGGGTCCATATCGGGTGTATCGGCCGATCGCGCGGGCGGCTTGTCGGCGAACAGCGAAGCAGCCCGCACGAACGGCTTAACCCGGGCCGTCCGGCTGCCGAAATGGTCATTGGTGACATGCGCATGCGTCGATCTCACGCCCGACACGCCGGCTTCTCGCTGCCCGAGGTGCTGATCGCCTCGGTGATCGTCGCGATGGTCTCACTAACCCTGGGCCAGGCCATCGTCGCGGGCCATCAGCAGTCCGAGAACGCCGTCGTCGTGCACCGCGCCGCGCTGCTGGCCGACTCGATGCTCGAGCGCGTCATCGCCCTGCCGTACGACGACCCGGATGGCGTTTCGGACGTCGGCCCCGAGAGCGGGGAGAGCGGTTACACCGCCTTCGACAATGTCGACGACTACCACGGCTACAGCGAGACCCCGGGCAACCTGATCGACGTTGCCGGCGCCGCGTTGCCGGGCGTGTATCAGACCTACACGCGGTCGGTGCAGGTCGCGGCTGAGACGATCGACGTCGCGGCCCTCGGCGGCGCCCACGAGGGCATGCGCATCACCGTGACAGTGACGATGCCCGACGGCAGGCTGCTCAGCGTCAAGCGTTGGGTCGCGTCGGAGGCATCGTGATGACTGGCCTTCGACGATCCAGGTATGGGCTCACCTTGCCGGAGCTGCTGCTGGGGATGAGCGGCACGGCGATCGTCGCCTTGGCCGCGGTCACGATGCTGTTTGCGGCGGTGCAGGGCAGCGACGACGAGAAGTCGGCGCGGTCGCTGGTGGTCGAAGGCAAGGTTGTCTCGAACCGATTGTCCGCCATGATCCGAGGCAGCCGGCGACTGCTGAACGTCACGAGCACGCGCGTCATCCTCTGGTCTTCGGACGCCGACAACGACGGCCTCGTCGATGTCGACGAACTCCGCGTGATCGACCACACCCCCGCCAGCACCCAACTCAGCTCGTCCGTTGCGAGCTCGGGCGCGACGCCCGCCGAGTACGACGCCCTGGCGACCACGTTCTCGACCGTTGTCGCCGACCTCGAAACCAACGCCGTGCTTGACACCGCCGTGTGGTCCAACCGAGTGTCGACCTTCGCGCTGACGTCCGACGCGCCAACCGACCCGCAGGGCGCGACGCTGCTGAGCTACCAGCTCGAGGTGACCAACGGTGCCTTCACCGAGACCGTCGCTCAATCCGTCGCCCTGCGTAATCGATCCAGTGGAAGCCCCTAAGCCGTGAACGCACGCCCGCCGCATCACCGCCTCACACCGCGACCGCCCAGCCGCCCGGGCATGGCGTATCTCATCGTGCTGTTCGCCCTGGCGATCGGCGTCGTGCTCTCCGCGAGCTTCCTGCGCAGTTCGTCCACCACGATCTCCGTGGCCTCGAACGTCCAGTCGCACCCCACGGCCCGCGGCGTGGCCGAGACAGGCATCGAACTCGCCATGCGGCACATCAAGACCGAGAGCAACTGGCGTAGCGGCAAGGTGTCGGGCGCCTGGGAACGATCGGTGGACTGGCAGGACGGGTCTTTCACCGTCAGGTTTACCGACGAGGACGGAGACCTCGCCGACGACGTCAACGACCCCGTGACCGTCACCTCCGTCGGACGCGTCAACGGCGTGAGCCACACGGTCGAGGCGGTGATCGAACCGTACCCCGCCGCCTCTCTCAATGTGCTCTACGCACTGCGCAGCGCCAACGCCCCGGCCTACAACGACACGCGACGCATCAGCCTGATGGAGGCTTGGGGTTTCACCGTCACGCTGATCGACGAACATGCCTCCACCAACGACTACACCGCCGCCCTGGCTTCGTCGGACGTCGTGTACGTCAGCTCGACCGTTTCGTCCTCGGCCGTTCAGCCCAAGCTGGGCAACCCGCCCGTCGGGATCGTCACCGAAGAGCCCAACCTCCAAGACACACTCGGCCTGACCTCGGGGGACGCATCGCTCTACATGGCCACACAGGTCTATATCGCCGACAACCTCCACCCGATCACCAGCGGCTTGCCGCTCGGCTACCTTCAGGTCACCGAGTCCGGCGCGAGCTTCTGGCAGAACACGAGCACACCCGCAGACGACGCCCGCGTCCTGGCCACTCGGGACACGGCCGGAGTCACCACCTCCGCCGGCGGCGTGCCGACCGTCACCTCCAACGCGACGCTCATGCTCACGGCCCTCGACGCCGGCGACGCCATGTTCTCGGGCGACACCGCCCATGGCCGCCGTGTCGGCCTGCCCCATGGCTACATCGGCTTCGATGCCGAGAACCTCACCGCCGACGGCGCGGACCTCATCCGACGATGCCTCGAATGGGCCGCGGGCGGGGGCACTCCACGCGGCCACGTCGCCGCCTGGGCGTTTGACGAGACCACCGGCACCGCCGCTTACGACGGCATCGACGACCACCACGGCGTCCTCGTCAACGGCCCGACCAACAACACGGCCGGCCGACTCGGGCAGGCCATCGACTTCGACGGTGCCGACGACCACGTCGCCGTTCAGCACCGCCCCCAGCTCTCACCATCCGGCGGGCTGTCGGTCACGATGTGGGTCAATGCCGATGCCTGGACCGACGGCGAGTACCTGCTCAGCAAGAGCGCCGCCGACGAGTACCGGCTCTGGGTCACCGGCGGCAACCTGCAGTTCGATATTGCCGGCGTCGGCACGGTCGCGACCACCGCACCCTCGGCAAGCGTCTGGCACCACGTGGCCGCCGCATACGACGGCAGCGAACTCCGCCTTTACCTCGACGGCGTCCTCGCCGCCAGCACCTCGGCCTCCGGCTCCATCACCGCCACGTCCGAACCGCTCTACCTCGGCGGAGACGGACCCAATGGCTCGCCCGCGTCTCACTTCGACGGCACGCTCGACGACGTCCGCGTGTTCAACCGCGGCGTGTCGTACCGTGAGGTCGAGTGGCTGCACGAAACCGCCTCAATCGCCGGCCTGCCCCGGCTCATCTCGGCGTATCGCTTCGAGACCCCGCCTGCCGACAGCACCCCGCAGCTTGTCTCGCACTGGGCGCTCGACGACGCCGGCACCGGCGACGGTTACGAGGGCGCGACCGGCGTCGCCCACATCGGCCTGCTGAGCATGGAGAACAGCGCGTACATCGACGCCTACAACGAGAAAGACGGCGCGTACGACATCGCTAATGCCCGTCCCGTATACGTCGTCACCAACCTCACCGGCAACTCACCCAACGCCGTACAACTCTCCAGCCAGACCTACATCTACGGCGACCTGCTGCTCGGCCCGGACGCCGATGCCAGCAAAGACGTCAGCCTCTCGAACGACGCCGAGATCACCGGCGAAGTCAAAGTCGCCGAGACGCCTTTCACCCTGCCCGCCCGAAGACTGCCCGGCGACTTCACCGCCTCCAGCGATGGCGATCAGACTTACGACGGCGGGACGAGGACCTGGACCGGCGACCTGAAGCTCGGCGCCGTCACGTTCAACAACAACGCCGTGGTCAATGTCTCAGGCGATACGCGGGTGCAGGTGACCGGCACCTTCACCATGAACAACGGGACGATCAACGTGCCCGACGGGGCCAGCCTCGAGATCTATATCGATCAGAACGTGAACCTGAACAACAACTCTGTGATCAACTCGGACACCACCGGACCGGATCGAGTGCAGATCGTCTTTATCGGCAGCAACGTCAACGACGACCTCACGATGAAGGCTCAGTCGTCGATCTCAGGCCAGATCGTCGGCCCCGACGACCTGCACATGTACGACACCGCCCAGGTCTACGGCAGCGTCATCACGCGCGACGACATCTACATGCGAGCTCAGAACGGGATCCACTACGCCACCGGGCTCGGCGACGTCATCACCGGCGCCGGCGGCACCACCGGCTCGGACGGCTCGGCCTCGGGCACCGTCGACGCCATGGGACTGTCCTTCGGCAACCCCAACAACGCCGAGGCCGGCGTGACCGGCCAGTCCGGCGACGCCTTCGACTTCAACGGCGGCGACGCGTTCATCGACGTCGACCATCACCCCGCCTATCTCCTGGACCGCGGCGCGGTGGCCCTGTGGTTCAGCCCCGACAACACCTCGGGCACGCAGACGCTGATCAGCAAGGCCGCCACCGGGTTCGACACCGGCGGGCACCTGCGGCTCTATCTGTCGGGCGGCACGCTGGTCGGCGAGCTTGCCACCGTCGATACGACCTACACCTTGCAGAGCACGAGCGGGGTCGCGGCCGAGGCGTGGCAGCACGCGGCGCTGTCGTTCGGGCCTGGCGGGCTGCGGCTGTACCTCGACGGCGTGCTGGTCGACTCGGACGCGTACGCAGGCGGGCTCGGCCCGTCATCGGGCGGGCGGGGCAACGAGCTGCCGTGGATCATCGGCGCCTCCGGCGCCGGCACGGCCGCGGCCACGCTGCAGGCCGGGTCGCTGACCGCGGCCGACGTCACTGACTTCTACGAGGGCATGCTGGACGACATCCGCATCTACAACCGCCCGCTGTCCGCGCCGCAGGTCGCCCTCGTGATGACCGACAGCGCGCTCACCGCCTCGCCTGAGGACGACCGCGTCGTCGACATCGCCAACGCCGATCGCCCCGCCCACCTGCCGATCGCCAGCACCGCCTCGATCACCTGGCTCGACGGCGACCGCCTCCGCGCCGACAGCGCATCCACCATCGCTACCCCCTCGGCCGCGCCCAAGGTCAACAGCCGCCTCGCCGCCGCCGACGCCTTCACCCTCTACGCCGTCTTCGCCCCGGCCAACGTCACGCAGGATGGCCCGGCCAACGTCGTGTCCTACTCCGACAGCACCTCGTCGCGCAACCTCACCCTCGGCCAGGACGACGCCACGCTCGACGCCCGCCTCCGCGCCGGCAGCGCCACCAACAACGGCACCCCCGCGCTCACGACCGGCGACGTCCTCACCCAGCACGGCCACGAGCGCGTCATGCTCGTTTACGACGGCAGCACGCTCAGCCTGTACCGCAACGGCGAGCTCGAGACCTCGCTCGACAACGCGGGCAGCCTCAACGGCTTGGCCGCTAACAGCCCGTTCATGCTCTTCAACGAGGTCGGCGGCACCAAGCCCTGGCAAGGCGTGCTGGAGGCTGTCGAGCTGTACGACGCCGCGCTCGACGCAACGCAGCGCGACCGCGTCTTCCGCGATCAGGCGCCCGGCGAGCCCGGCGTGTCGACCGGCGAGGGCAGCGTGCGCGTCATGTGGGTCGAGAGCCCGTGACGAGGCGCCGCGAAGGGGCTTACTTGAGGTCGTACGGGTCGTAGACCCAAGGCTTGAGCGTCGGCTCGTGGGCGACCAGCTCGCCGTCGGCAAACCACAGGTCCAGCTCACGGTTGGCCGACTCGAGCGAGTCCGAGCCGTGGACCATGTTGTTGGCGCCGGACATGCCGAAGTCCCCGCGGATGGTGCCGGGCTCGGCGTTGCGGCCGTTGGTCGCGCCGATGAGCTTGCGGCAGACGGCGACGGCATCGACGCCCCGCCAGGCCATCGCGAGCACCGGCCCTGAGGTCACGAACCCGATCAGCCCGGGGAAGAACGGCTTCTCGGCGTGCTCGGCGTAGTGCTTCTCGGCCAGATCCTTGGGGACCATGATCAGCTTCATGCCGGCCAGCTCGAGGCCCTTGCGCTCGAAGCGGCCGACGATCTCGGCGATCAGGCCGCGCTGCACGGCGTCGGGCTTGAGGAAGATAAACGTCGTCTCCACGGGCGGGCTCCTCTCTTGGGGCGAACGGGGACGGGCGTTATCCCGCATCCGCCCCCGCCCCGCAACTCGCCTCTCCCCTCGAGTGCCCGGCACGCCGCTCACGGTTACACTCGCCGCGTGCCCGTGCGTCGCCTGCTCGCCCACCCCGCCGCCGCGCCGATCGCCGCGGCCGCCCTGATCTGCCTCATGCTGCTGCCCAGGCTGGGGGACGCCCCGCTAGGCAAGACCGAGGGGCACCGCGCATTGACCGCCCACGGCATGGTCGAGTCGGGCAACTGGGTCACGCCGCGGCTGTTCGAGCAGCTCTACCTGCGCAAACCGCCCGGGCAGTACTGGCTGGTGGCGATGAGCGAGAGCGTGCTCGGGCCGAGTGAGTTCGCGTGGCGGCTGCCGAGTGCGCTGGCGACGGCGGGGATCGCGGCGTTCGTCGCGTGGACGGCGCGTCGGTGGTTCGGCACACCCGCCGCGGGGTGGGCCGCGGGCCTCTCGGTGGCGTGCCTGATCCCGCTGTGGGACCAGGGGCTGACGGCCGACCTCGACGCGGCGCACAACCTCGCGGTCGTGATCGCGGCGGTCGCGTTCATCGAGCTCGTCGCCGACCCGCGACGACGCAAGCGTCGCTGGGCGTGGACGCTCACCGCGGCGGTGGCGACGTCGGCGGTGCTGCTGATCAAGGTGCACGCCGGGCTCCCGCTGATCGCCGGGGCCATCCTCGGGTCGGCGGTCGCGACGTCGCGCTGGCGAGCGTTCCGCCAGCCGTACGTGTACGCCGCGCTGCTCGGTGCGCTGGCGTTGCCGGCGCTCTGGGCCGGGCTGCTGGTGAGCGATCTGGGCGGCTGGCCCAGCGACACACGCGGGCTGCGCGAAGCCGGCGTGCCGTTCGACGCCATCGGCATCGTCACCGCGTTCGGCGGCGCGCTGCTCGCCGCGCTGCTGTGCTTTGCCTACGGCCTGCCCACGACCGCCGCCCTGCCGCTCACCATCCGCAACGCCCGCGGCGCGTGGCGAACGCTGCCCGTGCTCGGCCCGCTGTTGGTCGGCTTGTCGAGCGTCGTCCCGCGCAAGCGAGCGACATATCGCTCGGCCGCGCTGGCCGTGTACATCGCGTGGCTGATCTATGCCCTGTTCGGCATCACCAACCCGCGCTACCTCTACCCTACGCTCACCCTCGCGCCGCTCGCCCTCGCCGGCCTGGCCGACGCGTGGCATCGCGGCCTCGTGCCGGCGCCGGCCCAGGCCGTGCTCCGCGCCATCGGCACGCTCACCACGCTGGGGCTAGGCGTCGCGCTGGTCATCGCCGCCTATTACCTCTGGGCCGACCGCACGGGCTTGCCTGTGTTGAGCTCGATCGGCCTCGCCTTGTTGGCCGTGGGCATCGCCGCCGCCGCCGGCGTGTGGTGGTACCGCCGTCGCGCCGCCGCCGCGGCGGCCGCCACCGCGCTGCTCTTCGCCGCTTGCTCCGTGCCGGTGATCCAGTGGCAGGCCGTCGAGCGACACTGGGCCTGGTCGCACGCCTCAGCCGGGACCATCCGCTCGATCGTCCCGCCCGACGAGACCGTCTACGTCCACGACATCGTCTGGGACGTCCCGCACCTGCTGTGGTACGCCGACCGCCCCGTCGTCGCCGCCGACCGCCCGCTCATCGGCCGCAAGCGCATCCCCGATGGCGCGACCTGGCTCATCCTTAGCCCCCGCGAGGCCAGACGCCTGCTCACGCCGGACAACGCCCCCCTGGATGCCCGCACCATCCTCGACACGCAGAACCACCCTTCGCCAATCCTCGTGCGATACGATCCGGGGACATGAGTCCAAGCCTGCCCCGACACCTCGTCGCCGCCGTCATCGTGCTGTTCGCCGCGGTGCATGCGCCCATCGCGGTTGCGCAGCCCGCCAACGAACCGGTCCGCACGAACTTCACGCCCGACTCCCTCCCGCCGGCGGATGAGCCGTCGACCCAGGCCGTGTACGTCACCTGGCAGCGCGACCCAACCACCACGCTCACCGCCCAGTGGATCGGCCCGCACGACCCGCGCTGGGCCTCCGCCGCCATCTGCCGCGCCCCCGAGCTGCCGCAGTCCCCCGAGACGCTCCGCTACACCTCGATCCCCGCCCGCGGCACACCCGTCCCCGGCACCGATGGCCGCGTCGCCTACGCCGCCGAGTTCATCAACCTCACCCCCGACACCGCTTACCTGCTCTCCGTCCCCGGCCGCGAAGAACCCCTCCGCGTCCGCACCCTCCCGGCCGACCCCGACCAACCCTTGCGATTCGTCGCCGCAGGCTGTGCATACAAGAACAAAAAGCCGTTCGAGGCCATGACCGAGGCGGTCGCCCATCACGACCCACACTTCGCGCTCTTCGCCGGCGACATCGCCTACGCCGACGGCGACCCCGGCCAGGCCGACCGCTGGCTGTACTTTCTCTCGACCTGGGAGAACCTCGCGCGACGCGACGACGGCTCGCTCATCCCCCTCGTCATGGCCATCGGCAACCACGAGGTCTCCCATGGCGGCCGCGGCCGCACCAAGGCCTACGCCCCCTTCTTCTACTCCCTCTTCGCCTACCCCGGCCCCGCCGGCTACGGCGTGCTCGACATCGGCGACCACCTCTCCCTCTTCCTGCTCGACTCCGGCCACACCAACCCCGTACCCGGCCACCAGACCGACTGGCTCGAAGGCGAGCTCGAGGCGCGCCAAGACCGCACGCACCTCATCGCCGCCTATCACGTCCCGGCTTACCCCTCCGTCCGCGGCTTCAACAACCACAAGAACCGCGAGGTCCGCCGGCATTGGTCGCCGCTCTTCGACGAGTACGGCGTGGCCCTGGCCATCGAGGCCGACGACCACGCCTACAAGCGCACGCTCCCCCTCCGCGACGGCCGCCCCGACCCGCGAGGCACGGTCTACATCGGCGACGGCGGCTTCGGCATGACCCACCTCCGCGCCCCCGCCGAGCCCGGCACCGGCTCCGTCTTCGGCAACCGCCGCCCCTACCTCGCCCACACCGCAGAGATCACCCACGGCGAGCTCGTCACGATCCACGGCAAAGAACGCTCGATCATCTCCCTCGACCCCGACGGCCTGGTCATCGACGCCTATCGCTTCGCCGCCGATCAGCCCCACCCGATCGACTTCACCCCCCGCACGCCGCTGCTGCTACGCCCCGAGGGCTATCTCACCCTCGCGGTGATGATCCTCGCCGTCGCCGGCTACTTCGGCCTCTCGGCGTGGCGCTCGCGCGGGCCCGCCGGGCACGACAAGGCCTGACTCGCCCCAAGGCCTGCGCCGCCCGCACCGATGACGCACCCCCCGACCAACGACGACGCCACACCGCGCCGCGACCGCTGGTTCCGGACCGACGACCTGGTCAAAGGCATCGGCAAACGCTCCGCGCGCGGCGGCGCGTACACCTTCGCCACCACCGGCTTAAACCTGGCCGTCACGACAGCCGCCACGATCCTCGTCACCCGCCAGCTCACCCAGGAGGACTTCGGCCTCTACGGCATGGTCATCGTCCTCACCGGCTTCGCCCGCCTGTTCGCCGACCTCGGCCTGTCCCGCGCCGTCGTCCAGCGACCCCACGTCACGCACGCCCAGGTCTCCACGCTGTTCTGGATCAACCTCGGCGTCGCCACCGCGATCGCCGCCGTCGTCGCCGCGGCTACCCCCCTGGTCGTTGCCTTCTACAACGAGCCGCGCCTCGCCCCCATCAACCTCGCCATGGCCGGGCTGTTCGTCGTCAACGGCCTCGGCCGCCAGCACCGCGCCCTGCTCGAGCGACGCATGGAGTTCGGCCGGATCAACCTCGTCACCGCCAGCCTCACGCCCATCGGCGCGATCGCCGGCGTCGTCGTCGCCCTGCTCGGCGGCGGCTACTGGGCACTGGCCGCCATCCCGGCCGCCTCGGCGATCGCCGCCGCCGCCGGCATGTGGCTCGCCTGCGACTGGCGCCCCGGCCCGCCCCGACGTCACACCGGCGTCCGCTCGATGCTCGCCTTCGGCGGCCACGTCACCGGCGTCCAAGTCATCAACTACTTCGCACGGAACGCCGACAACGCCATGCTCGGCTTCGCCTGGGGCGCCGGTCCGCTCGGCCTGTACACCCGCGCTTACTCGCTCATGATGCTGCCAATCACAAAAGTCAACTCTCCATTGTTGGGAGTCGTTATCCCCGCACTGGCGAAACTGACAAACGAACCAGAGTCATACCGCCGCTACTACACACGGGCGCTTGGTCTTGTTACCGCAACGTTAACCCCGGCCATTGTGCTAATCCTAATCTTGATTGACGATATCGTGCCCTTAGCGCTTGGCAATCAATGGATAACTATCGTCCCAATTTTTTACGCTCTCGGCCCGGCCTGCCTTATGGGTGTAAGCAACTCAGCCACAGGCTGGTTGTATCTAAGCTGCGGACATGTGCATCGGCAAACACGATGGGCGTTTATTCATATATCAATATCCACGATAGCCATGACTGCGGGCGTTCAGTTTGGAGCTATTGGGATGGCGATTGCCGTGTCTTGCGTCTATGTACTTCTTAAGCCCTTTGCGATACTTTGGGCAGTTAAGAGTACGCCAGTTCCATTCGGGTTGGCCGCCCGCACAATTTACATGCCTCTTGTCGCTGCAACTGTTGCAATAACCGCGACGCTCTTGGCTTTGAGCTTGGTCGCCTCCAGCTACGAGTCACACTTACGGCTTGCCCTAAAGCTCGGATGTTTCGCCGCGGTGTATATAGTATGGTTCGCACTGACGCCATGGGGTCAACGTGATGTAGGTAATGTCATGAGTGTGCTCAGCCACTTGACACGCGGCAATCGCGAGGCACCGCTTTCAAGTGAACCGCAACAGGAGAAGTAGGCAATGTCGGGTTCAGACTGGAAAAAAGTTACTTCAACCCAGCACTACAGCCCTAGTCACTATCTGACACCTCAAAGGCTCGCATCAGTCGGCCACCAGATCGCGTTAGCCAACTCGCACTTTGCCGGCTGCGACTTTTTAGAGATCGGCGTTGGGAGTGGCCTAACTGCTCAACTGCTACGTGAACAAGGCACTCTAGTGACGACACTCGATATAGATGAAAGGCTCTGTCCTGAGATTATCGGGTCGGTTACTAAGATACCAATGCCTGACGCGTCAGTAGACTGCTTCATCTGCTGCCAAGTGCTAGAGCATCTACCGTGGGAAGCGCTCGAATCAGCACTTGAAGAGCTGTTTAGAGTATCACGCAAAGGGGGCATTATTTCGGTACCGACCAATAGGCCGTTCGTTCAAGTTAGTTGGTACAGCGCAATACGGACCTTTAAGCGAAGATTCCCAGTTTTCTGGATTCGCAATCAGCCAATCCGAGTTATTAACGACACTCACTACTGGGAGTTAGGTTCAAATGTCCGAACTGTAGATTTTCAATCCGCGCTTGCAAAAAAATTCACAATTACAAAGGATTATCAAGCTAATGAAAACCCATATCATCACTTTTTCTGCTTGCTAAAAGACAACTAGGGTGTTGGCCACAGCGGCTAACCATTGCTACAGCATAGTACTGCAAAGCAAGTACAAACTGAATGGCTATCGCTGCATGATGACGAAACAAGAGCATCGCCAAAGCAGCATGAATCGAAGAGTATTAGTCGATTGCCTTACACGACTTACCGACCATGATTGATACGGTGCTGGCAACTCATGACCGTGCTGAGCTCCTGCAGCACACGCTTCGCGCGCTGCTCCAAGCCTACGAGCGCATCGACGGCGGGCGGATCGTGCTCGTCGAGAACGGCGGCGAGTTCGGAGCTCGCGCGATCGCCGAGCGTGTCGATGGCGGTGCCGGCCGGATCGTCTACGTGACCTGCGAACGCGCGAACAAGAGCGCCGCGCTGAACGTCGGATTGGAGTCCTGCGCCGATGGGTTGATCTTCATGACCGATGACGACGTGGCGATCGATGCGGGCCTGCTCGAGAGCTACGCGAAGGTCGCGGCTCGCTACGGCCCGGGCCACTTCTTCGGCGGGCCCACCGTGCCGGAGTTCGAGCAGCCCGTGCCGAGCTGGCGACGGGCGTACCTGCCCGGATCGGCCAAGGGTCAGCGGTTCGACGCCTCGGCCGAGTTCCTGCCCGAACACCTGACGTTCATGGGCTTCAACTGGGCGGCGTACCGCGGCGACATGCTCGCGGCCGGCGGCTTCGACCCACGCTTCGGCCCGGGCAGCTCGTCCGGGGCGACCGGGCAGGAGAGTTCCATGCAGCGGCGGCTGATAAAAAACGGCTGCCAGGGGGTCGTCGTGCACGACGCCGAAGTCTCGCATTACGTGCCGGCCGAACGGTCCAGCGAATCGTGGACGCTCGCCCGAGCCAAGCGCGCGGGCACCGAGGTCGGCCTTCGTGTCGGGCTCACCGATGCCGCCGAAGCACGACGGCTGCTTCGGCGGCGACAACGGCAGCTCATCGTCCGACGGCTGCGCTGGTACGTCACGCGCAAGCCGGCGCACCGTGTCGACTATCACTACTGGGTGAACTGGCTGCAGGGTTTCACGAAGGGTCTGAGCCGCGCCGAGTCGGATCAGCCACCAGATTAAGCCAGCGCACCTCAGGCTTCCGCGGAGCTCCCGCGTCGACAGAAAAACACCGATCGCTCCAGGTCCTTCTCGATGCCGATCTTGGCCGCACGCTCAGCGTCCACGACATCGAGAACCTTGAACACGTTGACCTCAAATCCGCTCTCGCGAAGACGGTCGGCGTAGTCCGGGCCGTATCGACGGACGTGGTCGGTCTGCCCGAACCGACGGAGCCGTTCCTGGGGGTCGGTGATCGACGGGTCTTCGTCGGTCACTTCGGCCGTGATGGGCACGTTGAGGATCGCCCAGCCGTCGGGCTTGAGCACGCGGCAGAACTCGCGCATCGCTTTGCGGTCATCGGGGACGTGCTCGAGGACGTGGCTGCAGTAGACCACGTCGAACGACGCATCGGGGTGATGGATGTCGGTGATATCCATCTTCTCCATCGCCCGCGGGCTGAACAGGTCGCCGCTGAGGTACCCGGCTTCGCCCGCCGCCCGACGGAAAATCTTGGCCATCAGAGGCTCGGGCGCAATGTGCAGAAATCGCTTCGGGCGTCCGTCGAACAGGTCCGTTCGGTCGCGCAGGAAGGTGATCGTCAGCCGATCGCGTTCCACGGCATCGCAAGCGGGGCAGCGTGCGTCGGGGCGTTGATGCGGCGTCGACGGCAGGAACTTGCGGAACGACAGCTGGCAGACCGGGCATTCCAGGGCTGAGCCGGCGTAGAGAATACGCTTGGCGGCTCGAGCGATCGGTCGGGGCAGGCTCATGCGGGCAGAATCGCCGAGTCGTTTCGGGGTGTCAACATCGCGTCCGGTCGCTTAACGACTCGATAATCTGGACAAGCCTCGAGCCGGCGTAGGCACGCCGAACCGCGATCTCACCCTCTCGGACGCCCGCGTGTGAAAGCCTCCGTCGTCATCCCCTGTCACAACGCCGAGCGTTACATCGGCGAGACGCTGCGGTCCGTCGCCGCGCAGACGCAGCCGGCGCACGAGGTCTTCGTGATCAACGACCGCTCCGCCGACGGCTCGGCCGAAGCCGTCGAGGCCAGCGGCGTGCCGGTGACGCTGCTGAACACCGACTTCGGCAACGCCGCCGCCGCTCGCAACGCGGGCATCGAGCGAGCCACCGGCGACTGGGTCGCGTTCCTCGACGCCGACGACTACTGGCGTGACAACCACCTCGAAACCGCGGCCGGCCTGCTCGCACGGGGCGATGCCGTCGCCTTCATGGCCAACCGCGATCTCATCGACGACAGCGGGGCCGTCCGCCAGCAGAACGTGGGCCTGTCGCTCCAAGACTCCCAGCCAAGCCTGCCCGCCGATCGCTTCCCCGGTCTCTTCCGCGGCAACGGCTTCTACTTCGCCATGAGCTCGTGCCTGATGCGGACCGATCGGCTGCGTGCCATCGACGGGCTGGACGTCGGCCAGGTCCGACGCCATGACATCGACATGTGGCTGCGGGGCATCGCAGGACATACCTGGGCGTACAGCGTCCAGCCGACCAGCGTCTACCGGATCGACACGCCCGGCGCGATCTCGCGCAACGTCAGCGACCGCGAATACTGGTTCCTCCGCGCGATGCTCAAGAACCGAAGCGCGTTCCCGGGCCCCGACTTCGATGCGATCGTGCGACTCGCGGCCCGTCGCGCCGTGTCGGCCGGACTGACGGACGGCACGGCCACCGACGTGAAGCGGGCGATCGATCTTGCCAACGACGAACTCAGCCCCACCGACCGATGGGTCTACCGAGCCGCACGCGTCGCGCCCTGGGCTTTCGCCTCCCTGAATCGCTGGCGACGCCGCGCCGCCACGCGTCACCGCGCAGCACATCAACCCCTATCCTCCGCGTCAGACGCATAACTCGCCACCGATAACGGCCGATACAACGCCGACCGGTCGCAGGGCACACATAAAAACTCATGAGCAACGCCGAGACCAATGATGTGCCCACGCCCGCGGCGCCGCGTGACTTGCCCGACGGGAGCGTCGCGATGCTCTGCCAAGGGACCGAGCGGTACGGGATCGGCTCGGTCGTTCACAACTACGCTCGCCATTGCCCCGACCTGCGGTTCGTCTTCACCAACCGCGGCCCGCTCACCGAATGGTTCGACCGCGAAGGCTACCCGTATCGGCTGATCCCGAGTCTCTCCGCGGTGCGTGCCGAACACCTGCTGAATCCGATCAAGGCGTGGTCCGTGCGTCGACAGGCCAAGGCCGATGCCGCCAGGCTCGCCGAGGTGCTCGCCGACGACGGCATCACGTGCGTCCACGTCCACCGGCTCGCCCAACAGCTGCTGGGCGGCATGCTGCGCCGGCACGGCTTCCGCGTGCTGTGGCACATCCACAACAACATGAACCACCGACGCTTGATCGGCCTGGGCACCCGGATCAACCACGCCCTGGCACGTTGGGGCGCCGACGAGATCATCGCGGTCAGCGGCTTCATCGCCAACGACTGGCGTGTCCGCGGGACGCCGACGCGGGTGATCTACAACGCCGCCGAACCGATGTTCCGCGAGCCCGGCGACGCCCCCACGCATCCGGTCCGACTGATGACCGCCGGCCGGCTCGAGCACGACAAGGGCCATCACGTCGCGGTCGAGGCCTTGAAGATCGCGCTGGACGCCGGCGCGGACGCCGTGCTCGATGTCTTTGGCGGCCCGCTCGACGACAACCCCTACGCGGACCGGCTGCGAGCCGAGGTCGAGCCTCTCGACGGGCGGGTCCGATTCTTCGGCTTCGTCGACGACCTGCGCGATCGGCACCGCCAGCACGACGTCGGGCTCCAGTGCCGGCTGTCGTCGGAGCCGTGCAGCGTGTGGGTCTGCGAGGCGCAGCTGGACGGCCTGGCCCTCGCGGCGTCGGCCACCGGCGGCACACCCGAACTCGTCGAAGAAGGCGTCAGCGGCCTGCTCTACCCGCCCGGCGACGCGAAGGCCCTCGCCCGACATATCGTGACGCTGTGCTCCGACCTCGGGGCTCTCGCGGCGATGAAGCGTCAGAGCTTCGAGCGAGCGCAGAGCCTGTTCACGGTCGAACGATTCATCCGCGAGAGCCGCGACGCATGGGCCAACGCAACCACCAACGCATAGCCACTCGCATCGGCCTCGGCCTGCAGGCTCGACGCAGGCCACTCGCTCGGGGCCGCCGGGCTTGCGTGGCCGCTTGCGTCGGCCTTCTCGTGCTGTCGAGCCCCGCCATCTCCGCCGCGTCACCACCGAGCGATCAAGACTCGACATCGGTAGCAAAAGCCGAGGCAACGCTCGCGCCGATTTACGGCGCGCTGGCCTACATCGACATCCCCGATCTCGGCTTGCAGCCGATCAAGATGTTCTACGGCGCCGAACTTTGGCCGGGAGGCCAAGGCAAGCACCGACCAGTCGGCAAGGATCGCCTCGCGTTCCGCCTCTCGCAGAAAGACACCGAGCTGATCTGTTTCAACATCGAGCACTGGCCGACGCACGGACTCTATGGCGCAACCCCAGACCGGATAGCCACGGGCAGGGCCAACTTCCAGCAGATGAGCGAGAACATCGCCGCCGCCCGAGAAGCGGCAGGCCGCGACTTCCGATTCGGGTATTACGGCGGCATCCCCGCGTCGCTCGGCCGGAACATCGCGGCACGCTCCGCGGCGATCGATCGCGTGCAAACCGAGCTCGCCCCGCTCATCGAGCAGGTCGACGTCGTGTTCATCTCGCTGTACTCGCGATGGGACGCCGAGTTCGACGCATGGCAGAAGCGAGCCGAAGCCTATCTGACGCTCCGCGAGCGCCACTTCCCAGACAAACCCGTGATCGTGTTCCTCGGCACGCGCTGGCACCCCGCGGCACTGCCCGGCAAAGAGGGCGCACGCAACGAAATGCTCGCCGATCAGATCGCCTGGGCTCAGCGTCGAACGGACGGTATTGTGCTCTGGGGGGGCTGGGCACCCGAGGGGCGGCGCATCGACTGGGCCGAAGACGAGGCGTTCGTGCTCGACGCGCTGCGGGAAGTCCGCCGCGAAGCCGCGCCAGACGGCATGCTCAGCGACTAACGCTCCTTGGCTCGCGAGTTCATGCGCCACGAGTCAGAGAAGCCGCGTCGGTAGACTGTCGCCGTGAGTGTGTCGAGCCCGCCCATCCCATCGACTAACCCGCCGCCGACGCATGGTCGCGAGGGTTCCATCCGCTTGGCCGTGGTCGCCAACGTCCCGACGCCTTACCGGGTGGCCTTTCACAACAGGCTCGCGACCGAGGTCTCGGGCCTGCGACTGACCTCGGTCTTCACGCACGCCCGGACCCAATTCGTCTGGCAGATGTCGTTCCCCGATCGCATCGGCCCCGTGTTCCTGGCGAGCGGAGAAGACCTCGTCGATCGCCGGTGGGGTCGGAGGGCGATCGCGGACTGGAAGCAGGGGGGGCGTGTCATCGACACGCTGAAGCGCGAACGGATCAACGCCGTGATCAGCATGGGCTACAGCATCACCATGCTCCGTGCGATGCGGTGGTGCGGGAAACAAGGAATCCCGGTGTTCCTGCGCGGTGACTCGAACATCCGATGCGATCACCCCCCCTCCGCGTTGCATCGATGGGTCAAGCAAGTCGTCGTCGGGCGAGCGGTGGCGATGAGCACCGGCGTCATGCCGATGGGCGAGCTCGGGCGTGCGTATTTCGAGCGTTACGGCGCCAAGGGGAAGCCGACCTACCTCGTCCCTTACGAGCCGGATTACGCGCGATTCGCCAACGTGGAGAACGAGGCGATGCGCCGATTCCGAGCCGAGCACGGCCTCGTCGAGGGCCGTCGTTACCTCCTGTATTCCGGCCGCCTCGCTCCCGTGAAGCGCGTGGACCTGCTGCTCGCGGCGTTCTCAGAGATCGCCGACGAACGCCCGGATGTCGACCTGCTGATCGCTGGCGACGGCGAGCTGCGGCAGACGCTGGTCGCGTCGGCCAAGCCGGCGGACCGGATCAAGTGGCTCGGCTTCCTCGACGGCGGGGAGCTTCCGCTCGCTTACAACGCCGCCGAGGCGTTGGTCGTGCCCAGCGACTACGAGCCGTGGGCGTTGGTCGTCAACGAGGCCATGGGCGCGGGGCTGCCCGTCGTCGCGAGCGACATCGTCGGCGCGGCCCACGAGCTGGTCGTTGACGGCGAGAACGGCTGGTGTTTCCCCTCGGGGGACCGAGCCGCCTTGACCGATGCGCTGAGGCAGGTCACCGATCCCGACCGGCGATCGAGCCTGCGCGATGGGGTCCGCCGACATCTGGCACGGTGGCGTCGCGACGCCGATCCCGTGGAGGGCGTCCGCCAGGCGCTCCGCGACGTCGGCTTGTATGAGCGGGGGGGTGACGCGGATGACCCGGCCGCTGAACCCGAAGCGGCGGACACGCCCGCCGAGGTCCGCGCGCCATGAGCGAGTCGCCCGATGCAAGCCGTTTGCTGCCCGACTTCCTGATCATCGGCGCCATGAAAGCGGGCACGACCACGATCTTCCAAGACCTGCGGCTGCACTCGCGGGTCTTCATCCCCGAAGACAAGGAACCGCACACGCTGATCCATCACGACGTGTTCAGCCCCGAAGGCCGCCAGGTCTATGAGTCGCTGTACCGTCGAGCTGCCCCGGACAGCGTGAAGGGTGATGCCTCGACCGGCTACGCGAAACGACCGTTCTACGAAGGCGTCTCGTCCCGAGCCAAGCGCCTGATGGGCGACCGGCTGCGCATCATCTACGCCGTACGCGACCCGATCGCTCGGATCGTCAGCCATCACCACCACCTGGTCACGTACAACCGTGCGCCCGCGTCCATCGACGAGGCCGTTCGCTCCGATCCCGACTACGTGAACTTCAGCCGCTACGCCTACCAGCTCGAGCCGTGGCTGCGCGACTTCGGCCCGGAACGGGTACTCACGGTCGATTTCCACCGATACACCCGGGAGCGGCAGGCCGGCGCCGAGGCGATCTGGCGATTTCTCGGACTCTCACCGCCCCCGCGGCGCGTCGACGCCCAGGCGGTTTACAACCGCAGCGGGCGGGAGGGTGTGGCGCTGGGACGCTGGGCCTCGATCAGCCAATCGACCGTCTATCGAAAGTTCGTCCGGCCGCTGCTCAGCGACACGGTCCGCGAGTCGATGATGAGACGGGTGTTACCCCAAGCGGCCCCCAGACCCCGGCCGCCCCGCCCCGAGACCGTTCGGTGGCTGCTGGATGAGTTGACGGACGATATGGAGGCGTGGGCCCGGTCGGAGGCGGCGCCGGTGAGCTGGTCGCGAGACGAGCTCCAGGCCCGATGGATGCACCACACGGACACAGACCAAGCCGAACATGAACCTCATTGACAAGTTCGACGTCAGCAGCATGGTGCTCGTCAGCGGGCTCGTCGCCGTGGTGATCGCTCACCTCGCGCTGGTCGTGGCGAACCACTACCTGAACCCGGTCGCGGTGCTGGCGGGCGCGTTCGCCGTCCTGGCGCCGATGTCGGTGGCGACGCTGCTGCCCGGGCTGATCGCGTTCAAGCTCATGCGCGTGTACGTGATTGTGCTGGGCGTGATGCTCGGTCTGTACTGGCTCAAGCGATCGAGGCTTGGGCTGCTCGCCTGGCTGTGGCTTTCGTTCGGCACGCTGTACTGGCTCAGCGGAGCTTGGTCGACCTCGCCGGTCCTCGCGCTGCGTTACAAGTGGCAGTTCTTGATCGGGCTGGCGTTCGGCATCCTGGCGGTCAACACCTCGTTCGCACGGGGCGAGTTCTATCAGTTCACGCGGTGCCTGCTGCTATCGCTCATCGCGGTCTGCCTGTTTCTCTTGGCCGACATGGTGAGCAACCCGGACGCGTTCCTACACATCGGGCGCCTCGCTGCCTGGGGGATGAACCCGAACCGGATCGGCCAGTCGTTAGCGCCGCTGGCGATCATCGCGCTCTACATCGCGCTTCAGGACCCTCGGCACGCGATCCGGCTCATCGGGATCGGGGCGACGGTGGCCGCGACGATCCTGCTGCTGTACACGGGCAGCCGAGGCGCGCTGGCGATGTTTGTCCTGGGTGCCGCGGTGCTCATTGCGCCGCGCGTCGCCAACCCCATGCGTTTCATCGCGGCCTTGATCGTCGCGGCGGGCATCGTCGGCCTCGCCTTGTACCTCGCCGAGGGAGCGGGCACACAACGCCTGACTACCTTCGAGTCGGCCAACCGCGCACAGCCATGGGGCGACGCGATGGCTGCGTTCTCGGCATCCCCGATCGTCGGGCAGGGGTGGGTCAGCACCAACCCGGGAACGGGCATCCAGAGCACAAACAACGCCCACTCGATCTACCTGCAGACGCTGGCCGAGGTCGGCGTGATCGGCCTCACGGTGCTCATCGCCGTCGTGGGGTTGACGCTCTCGCGGCTGTACGTCCATGTCAAGACCTACGGCGTTGCCAACCTCTCCAAGTCGCCCGCGATCCTGGGCTATGCCCTCACGCTGAGCCTGCTCGCCCACGGCGCCTTCGAGTCGGCAACGCTGCTGGGCACCGTGATCGGCACCGTCATCCTGGGCATCGGCGTCGGCACGATCGACCTCTACACCCCGACGCGCGCCAAGGCCCGGCAGTGGGCCGCTGCGCATCAGCAGGCGGCCTACCCGGCGCCCGCTTAGACCGACCACTCCCGCGGATGCACCGCGACTGCCGCCACGCGGCTCGCACGACCCACCTTAACGCCTCGACCGAAGCGTCTGATAGTGCCCCCGCCAACGCGCAGCGATCGCACGCCAGTCGTACGTCTGGAACGCGAGCGTCCGCCCTCGCCCGCCCGCCTCCCGACGTTTCTCGTCATCGCTCAGCCAAGCGCGCAGCGCCGCCGCCTGGGGCCCGGGTTCCATCGGCACGACACCACCCACTCCCTCGCGATCGACCACCGTGCATAGCGCCACCTCATCCGACACAACGACGGCCGTCCCCGCGGCCATCGCCTCGAGCACCGCAATGCCGAAGTTCTCTTGGTAGCTGAAAAGGCAAAACAGCTCCGCCTCGGCCAACGCCGCCACGCGATCACCGCCGTGCAGCAT
>JBCCZA010000010.1:0-30183 GCA_039188455.1 Planctomycetota bacterium | reverse complement strand
GGACCCGATGATGTTGTCGAAGCGGTACCGGCTGTGCAGGTTCTCACGCAGCTGCTGCGTCTCTTCGACCCAGCGGTCTTTCTCGACCTGCACGCGGTTGTGGATCCGAAGCGTCTGGGCGATCAGGCCGGAGATGATCTTGATCAGCCGGACGTACGAGGCCAGAGATTCCTCGCCGCGGTAGAGCAGATCCACGGCGATCGCGCCAACGGTCGCCTCGCCGTCGCGAATCGGCAGGCAGACAAAGCTCAACGGCAAGTCGCCCTCATCGACCTCGTCCAGCCGCCGGCTGCGTGTGCGATTGAGGAACTCCGCCGAGTCCGCCAGGTTCGGGATGACCGCAGCCTCACCCGTAGCAATCACTCGGCCAGTCACGCCCTCGCCGAGCTCGTATCGACCGCGATCCTGCTCCGCCTGGCTCAAACCGACGCTGGCAACGATCTGCAACCGCTCGCGAACGGGGTCCACCACGACGAGTGAAGCGCGTTCAATAGGCATTCGCTCGCTCATCAGCGTCATCGCCCGCTGAAAGACAAGGCTTAGCTCAGAAGAATCCCCAAGGACCCTGCTGATCTCCTCCAGCGTGTCTATTTCTTGCTCATGAGTTGGCACGACTGCGTAATTTGTAGTCAATTGCGACTCAAAGCAAGCGCATCCGCTCCACAGCGCACACGCCAGCATCCATGCGGCCGGTTGTTAGGCATGCCATGAATTGACTTAAACATGACTGAAAAATGGATTTAAGAATCTTTCATCAGTCGTGAGAGCCTTGCTGTGCGCCCCGCCGCCGCCTCTCGGCCGAGGGTGTGAGCACCGCCAACGCCGACCGACAGTCCGACGAGCACCTCCGCCAGCCCTGGGCCGGTCGAGTCCAGACAGAGCTCGAGCGTCTGCGGGCCCAACGCCGCCCCCGCTACGAGCAGCTCTGGCGGTACTACCGACAGGCCGGCTCGTCAGACCGGCTCGGTGCAGGGGCAGCGCCGGGACCCAAAGGCGGCCTCCCCGTCCGATTAAGGCCTGCCGCCGAGCGAAGGCTAAATGCGACGGAGGCACCCGAACGCGTCATCGAAAACGACATCGCCTGGCGCATCCACGGCATGGTCGACTTCATGGTCAGCCGCCCGCCGACGATCCAGAGCCTCGTCGCCGATCCGCGGCGAGCCGACGCCATCGAGCGCTTCCTCCACCGCGTCATCGAGGACAACGGCGGCCAAGCCTTCTTCCACGCGCTCGCCCTGATCGGTCACATCTACGGCTTCGTCGACACCGCCTTGCGCGTCGACGCCGAGCCCGACCGCCCGATCGCCTTCGATCTGATCGACGCTCAGGCGTCGCTGCCGATCACCAACCCCAATGACTACACCGACCTGCTCGCCTACGGCATCTGCGGCGACCGAGTCTCGGCTCACACCACGCAGCCGAGTTGGCTCGATCGGCTGCGTAACGGTTTCTGTCGCACCCCAGACCATCTCGGCGAGAGCACACATCGCATCGAGTTGCTGTCGGATGACACCGTCCAGCTCCTGGAGCCGCGGCGTCACGGCGGTTTCCGCGTCGTCGCCAGCGATCCCAACCCGCTCGGGGTGCTGCCGGTGGTTCACATCCAGAACCTCCATCAGCCCTTCGCCTACGAAGGCCTCGGCGAGATCGAACCGCTCATCGGCCTGCAGGACGAACTCAACACCCGCCTGTCCGACCGTGCTCACCGCGTGACGCTGCAGTCGTTCCAGATGTACCTCGCGAAGGGGATCGATGGTTTCGCCGACCGACCCGTCGCGCCCGGCCAGATGTGGACGACGGACAACCCCGATGCGTCCATCCAGGCCTTCGGGGGCGACGCCTCCAGCCCCTCGGAAGAAAGCCACATCCGCGAGGTCCGCGAGGCGCTCGACAAGGCGTCTGCCATCTCGCCCCTGGTCACCGGCCAGGTCCGCGATCGACTGGGCAACCTCAGCAGCGAGAACGCCCTGCGGATCGTGACCATGGGACTGGTCGCTCGCACCGACAAGAAGCGTTTCGCCTACGGCCAGGGCATTCGGCGCTTGGCCGGCTTAGCGCTGCGGGCCGCGGACCTCATCGGCCTGTTCCCCAACACGCCCGAGGAGCGCCGCCTGCAC
Source organism: Planctomycetota bacterium (assembly GCA_039188455.1). GTDB lineage: Bacteria > Planctomycetota > Phycisphaerae > Phycisphaerales > Phycisphaeraceae > JBCBUE01. The sequence continues at coordinate 28,066 of JBCCZA010000010.1, read as the reverse complement.
ATCGATTGGCCCGACCCCATGCCGCTGGGCCAGACCGATCAACTTCGCAACGCGCAGCTCAAGCTCGAGCTCGGCGTCCCGCGCCGCCGCGTCCTCGCCGAGCTCGGCTACACGGCCGCGGAGCTCAGCGATGACACCGACAAGCTCTCACCATCCACCGCCACCGAGGAGGCCACCCGATGACCACGATCCCACTGACCGAGCATCCGGATACCACGCACGAGTTGGCTTATGAATCGCCGACCGGCGAAACGCTCGACACGCCTGAGGCGCACACTGACGACGATCAAAGCTTCGCGGCGGACAACACGTCCTTGCCTTTTCGAAAGCAAGCCCAGGCCGCCGAGAAGCAGCTCGAAGAAGCGACCCGGCAGCTCCGTGAAGTCGAGCGAGAACTAACCGCCGCCCATTCCACCATCGAAGCGTTGGAGCGACGCGAGAAAATCGGCGATCGACTCCGGCAGGCCGGCGCCATCGACCTCGACGTCGCCCGCCTGCTCACCGAAGTCGCCATCGCCGACATGGACGAGCCCGACATCCGCCTCGTCATCGACGACCTGCGTCGTCAGAAGCCCTACCTGTTCAGCAGCGGGGCTGGCGCGTTGAGTCGCCGCTCGATGGGGCCACGCGCCGAACCGGCCGACCCGACCGACGACGCGGCCGCTCGCGCTGGGCAATCCGGCGACCGACGCGACGTCATGGACTACCTCCGTCTGCGTCGGCGCGCTTAACCATCCGCCCACACCCGACCGCTGACCTCTCACGCCACCCCCTCGTTTACCCCGTTCTGAAAAGGAAATCACCATGCCCTTCACCGGCAAAGCCACTTATTCCGCCGGCACCACGCTGCCGGAAGTTGCCGAAGACGTCTCGGACGTCATCGGCATCGTCAGCCCCTACGAGACGCCGCTGCTCGACCACCTCGGCGACCCGCAACGCGCCGCGACCAGCACCGTGCACGAGTGGCTCGAAGACACCCTGCTGCCCAACACAGATGCCATCAACGACGCATCGCTGACCAACGACACCAGCGCCACGTCCATCACGGTCGACAACGGCGACCGCTTTCGCATCGGTGATCAGGTCCAGGCGGTCGGAGCCCGCGAGGTGATGTTCGTCACCGCCGTCGCCGGCAGCGACCTGACGGTCGTCCGCGGCTACGGCTCGACCTCGCCCGAAGGCGTCAGCGATGACGACACCCTGCGCGTCCTCGGCAACGCAGCGCTCGAGGGTGACGACGCCCCGACGGCCCGATTCACCAACCGCGTCCGCAAGCAAAACGTCACGCAGATCTTCACCGCCGGCGTCGAGGTCTCGGGCTCGCAGCTCGCGGCCCAGCAGATCGGCGTCGCCGACGAGATGGACTATCAGAAGCAGGAGCGACTTCGCGAGCTGCTACGCGATCTCGAGAACTGCGTGATCAACGGCGTCGCCCCCGCCGCCGACGCGCAGGGCTCGGCCACCGTCCGCCGCACGATGAGCGGGATCGTCCCGATGCTCTCGACCAACATCACGGACGCGTCGGGCGCTCAGCTTGACGAAGCCACGCTCAACCAGGCCATGCGAGAGGTCTGGGAGAACGCGTCGGGCGGGCTGGACACGATCGTCGTGTCTGGCTATCAGAAACGCCAGATCAACTCGTTCATCGCCTCGGCCCGCGGTTACGACGCCCGCAACACGCGGTACCGCGACCTGCTGAGCGTCTACGAGTCCGACTTCGGCGTCTGCCGCGTCGTGCTCAGCCGCTGGGTCCCCGCAGACTGCGTCCTGTTCCTCGACTCGTCGCGTATCGACGTGATGCCGTTGCAAGGCCGCAGCTTCCAGTTCAAGCCCCTGAGCGCCGACGGCGACCGCGAGAGCGGCCAGGTCATCGGCGAATACACGCTCGAGCTGCGCAACGAGTCGGCTCACGGCATGCTCACCAACCTCGCCACCGCGGCCGCGTGATATAGCCGCCGCATTGGCGGTCAACGCCGCCTCTCTCCTCCAGGCGTCGCCCGGATCCCTCTCCGGGCGGCGCCCTTCGCTCGCAATCACCGTATCGCTCCACGCCCTACCTAGACCCAGCATGAACTTCTCCACCGACCGCGACCTGCTTGCCTTCGACCCGGCCGTGTTCAACGAACTGCCGTTCGCCACGCAACAACGACTCAGCGTCGCCGACGCCGATCTCGACGGCACCACGCTGACCTCGCCGACGGCAGATTTCCATGCCGCCGGCGTCGACGCCGGATCGGTGGTGCTGATCGCTACCGTGCCTCACGAAGTCCTGGCCCGCATCGATGCGATGGCGCTCATCGTCTCGCGGCTGCGGTCGAGCACCACCGATCCCGCGATCCCAGGAACGGACGGCCAGAACCTCAGCGTGGTCGTGCGGACGCTGGAACCCCAGGCCGCCCTCGTCAACGCGATGCTGCTGCGCACGCTGGGGATCGATGTTGACGACCCATCGGCCGAGCTCACCGAAGAAAGCGTGCTGTCGCTGTCGCTGATGGCCCGGCTCGAGGCGCTGGGCACCTTGCAACTGGCTTACGCGGCCGCGGCCACGGTCGCTGGCGACAACGCCGGGCTACGCACCAAAGCCGATCAATTCGGCGTGCGATTCGCCAAAGAACGGCTGGCCGCGTCCGTCCTGATCGACCGCAATGGCGACGGGCTTCCCGACGAACGCCGCTGCTTCGGCACGCTGCGGATGCAACGCGTTTAACCCTCCCTGAGCACCGAACGACCGTGACCACGTTTGCCGACCAACTTCTCTTCGACGGCACGCTCGACACCGTGCGGATCGGCCCGCTGCGGGCCCGCCAGGCGGTCAATTCGGGCATCGCAGGACATGGCGCGTCGGTCGTCCCGCAGGGGATCGAGGCACGAGCCATCGACCACGAAGGCCGGCTGGTCGCGGATTCGCCCGCTGAACTTCAGTCGCGTATCGCGGCGATCGAGTCGTTCATCGATCGCGGACCGCACACGCTGCAGCTCAACGATGGACGCAGCCTGGAAGACTGCGTGATGGCATCCGCGACGTTCGACCCGTCGATCGCGGTCGGCCCACGGACGGCGTGCCGCTTCCACCTTGAGTACCTGCAGCTCACGCCCACGGCCGGGAGCACGCCATGAGCCAGCCGGCCGTCATTGCCGATGGCATCGAAGGGATGGTCGTCCGACCCGCGCTCGATCCAGCCGGCCATCGGACGCCACTGGTGCACATCGGCTGGCGTCGTGCGGACCACGCCGTGGATGCGGCCGTTCAGGTCTACGTCGACGACGAACTCGTGGCCGTGGTATTCGATCCGCAGGCCGACGAGACGTGGCTTAGCCTCGACCCGCACGGCGATCAGCGGATCGACCTGCAAGCAGTCAAGGCAAGCCCCGCCGACGAAGCCTGGACGAGCCGCCCGCCTAGCCAGGACCGGCCGACCGATCGCATCGACGTGCAGATGGTCCGAGAGACAAGCCTGCCGATCGATACGCGTGTGTCCTTAGCCGTGAACGGCGTCCCCGCCGCGAGCGGACCGATGTGGGGGCCCGATGACGTCCGCGGGGGTTTCGGTTCGCTATTCGGGATCGGGAGCTTCGGCGCCGACGCGGCAGCCGCGGTGGGGCTCGGTCTCGGGCCGCTCGGAACTGATGCGCTCGACATCGACGAGACCCCGCTTCGCTTCCGATGGGCCCCGCCCGATCTCCCTCTCGGTCCGACGGAAATCACCGCCTCGTTCATCGACGCCAGAGGGCGAGAGGTCGCGACGGACTCGCGGATCGACCTCGTGACCGACCGTCTCGCCCGCTCCGTCGACGGACTTCGCCTTGAGAACGACACCCTTGTCTGGAACGCCTGACCGATGACCGAACGCTATCCCGATGACGCCGAGCTGCTTGCGCTAGCCACCGATGCGCACACCGGTGCCGAGTACATACCGACAGGCACGACGCCGTACTACCTTGAGTTCCGACGCCTCATGCATCGGACGCTGCTCGCCGCGGCGCGTGCCAACGACCTCCGCGTGTACCCCGACGGCGATCTGACCGTCGGCATCCGCGCGGGACGCTGCCTGATCGCCGGCTCGCCGATCGAATTTGCGGGACAGACACAGCTCCCGCTCACACCCAGCCAGACCGTCGACTTGTACCTCGACGCCAGCGGCTCGCTGCAGCAGTCATCGGGCGGGCTACCCGCGTCGAGAAGTCAATTCCTGCCGCTGGCACGCATCACGACGGACGCCTCGTCGATCGTCTCGATCGTCGACCTGCGTGGCGAAGCCTTCTTGGCCGCGCCGTCCGCGGCGCTCGACGGCGTGACCGCAAGCGCTGATGAACTCAACCAGGCGCTGGAAGGAATCGGGCCAACGGTCACCGCCACCAACCTTGAGTTCCTGACGGATGGCTCGATGCTGCAGAGCCTGCACCATCACGAACGCTTCGCGTGGGACACCGCGAACTCGGCCTGGCTCACGCTCCTCAATGTCGGGGCGGCCGGGGCGAACGTCGGCCTGCGGTTCGACCTGCTCAACGTCCTGCCCGCGGCCACCGAGCTGGCGGTCGATCCCGCCAACGGCTTCCTGACGCAAGCCTACGATGGCCAGCGATATCACATGCTCGGCGTCACGTACGCGGCCGCCAACTTCAATGGCCCCATCACCGCCTCTGCAACGGATCGGCTCCTAGGCCTCGCCCCGATCGCCGGATCGATCGATCGCGTCGACTTGAGCCTCGCCGACAACATTGCCTCAAGCGACCCCACCGATGGCGTTGTCGCGACGGTGTACCGCAACGGCGTGGCGGTGTGCTCGACTGATCCGCAGATCACCTCGACCGACGGCGCGGGATTTCGCTCCACCTCGGCGGGCGACGGCACCCCCGCGACCGTCCTCACCGACGGCACGGAACAGCTGCAACGCGGCGACATCCTCACCTGCGATCTCACGCTCACGACCAGCGGAACCGTCTCAGTCGCTCCGAAGCACGCGGCCGTCCTTGTGACGATCCGCCCCGATGGCCCCGCTTAACCCTCCGTCCCACCGAACACCCAAGCCTTGATCCACTGATGCCAACACCCGACCTCAATTCAGCCGCGATCGATGTGTTAGTCGACACGCGCGACGAAAAGACAGGCCTGCGATATCCCCCGCCCGGGCTGCAGCCCTATCACGCCTGGCTCGTCGACACGATCTACCGCCTCGCGGCGGGCTCGGCGATGGATTATCGGGTCGCGACCGACGACGCATCTTCGACCACTGTCTATATCGCACCAGGACGCGCCTCCATCGCCGACATCCCGCTTGCTTATGCGGGCGGCAGCTTGGAACTCGCCCCATTCAACAACAACACCGCTCTGGTCTGGCTTATCGACGATGGCGGCGGGTCCCCTCAAATCGGCACCGGCCCGCTCTCTGACGGCTGGCCAGGCGGGGATCACATCAAGCTCGCGGAAGTCACGCTCGTGTCAGGCACGATCGCGTCAATTCTCGACCGCCGCTTCGAGACGATCCTCTCGGCGTAAGCAAGTCACCGCATGACCATCTATCGCCATATCGATTTTAATCCGCCCGACTGGGGCGAGTTCGGCGGCGTTGCACCGCCAGCCGACCGGGGGCATCGCCAGGCCGTCCTCGCAGATCGCCCGCTCGCTTATTGGCCACTTGTTGACCCGTCGGGTTCCACAACCGCCTTGGACGACGAACGCGGCGGTCATCACGGCAGCGTTGTAGGCTCCGTCACACTGGGCAACACTGCAGGGCCACTTGTGCACGAGCCGGGCGCCGCGTGCGACTTCGCTGGCGGGCACATCGAACTACCGACGCTCGCGCTCTTCGGATCGGTTTTCCCAAGCGGCTTCACGTTCTCATGCTGGCTGAAGACGAACTCAACCGCGCCAGGCGCTCTGGCCTCTGCGATCAATCCGGGGAACTCGACCGGGTGGCTTGTGATGCTAAACCAGAGCCTCGACGCACAGGAGTCACCAGGCCGTATCCGATGTTTCCTTCGCGGCAATCAGGGCGAAACACTACGTGCGGACATACAGGCCGACAGCGCGGTATTCGATGGCCAGTGGCATCACTTGGCAGTGGTGTACGAACCGGCTATCGAAGAAGTACGGTTCTTCATCGACGGAGAGACATTCACAACCAACTACGGAGTCCGAAACCCGCCGATCGAGGGAGATCTCTTCACCGTACCGATGACAGTCGGTGCCTTCAGCTCCTCATCCGGTTTTATTCGCCCCTACTTCGGCTCGCTAAGCCATGTGTGCCTGTTTGATCGATTCCTCAACCAAGCAGAAGCGTCGGCTCACCACCGCGCAGGCAGCATGCCCATCGCGGTCCAAGCCGTGCAAACCAGCGATCACGCGCACCCGGACTCGCCCGGCGACACTGCCCTGGGTTTGGGACTGGCGGTGGCCACCGGCAACACCGGTCGCCAATTTTCAATAAACGTCGCCTCTCTACCAGACCTAGTGCACACACGCGTGACCATAAGGCCTGACGCGTTGACCGCCGGATCGGTAACGGTCCTGCGGGCGATGGACGCCAACGAACGCCCTGTCGCCTGGCTCCGTGTTCACAGCGATCGAACGCTCACCCTGCACAGCAGCACCGCAACCACCGCGGCGATCGCGTTGCCCGCGCCGCTGCCGTGGTTCACGATTGAACTGGGGATCAATACAGCATCGTCGACGATCGAAGCACACATCGACGGCATCTTGGCATCAAGTATCACGATCCCTCTCGGCGAGAATGTTGCTCGTCTGGACTTGGGAGCTATCGACTGCCGCAACGCATCGGGGCAGATATCCTTAGATGACTGGGTGATCGCCGACGAGCTCATCGGCCCTGTGCTCGTCGCCCCAAACAGCGATCACGCCGATGACCCCTCACGCTGGCTAGTCGTCTATCGCCGCGATCAGCCCGAGTCGGTGGCCTGGGCTGACGCGTATCGGCAAGCCCGCTCGGTGCCGCTCGGCAATCTGCTCGGGCTCATCACTGCGGACGAAGAAGTCGTCGATACGCTCGCTTACGACCAATTGCGTGCCGCGATCGGAGATCGACTTGGCGTGGGGCATCTCGCAGATCAACTCATGGGCGTCCTCCTGGGGCCCGGCATCCCCGGACTAGTCGACGTCCTCGGCGATGGCACGCTCGCTTGGCCGCTCGCGGCCGGCCTGCAAGCCAACACCGATCCGATCGCGCTCGTGGCCAATCCGCTCGGCAACGGCACGCTCGAACGACCGACGCACGGCTCCCTCGCGGGCCAGCTCATGACGGCGCGTATCGATGGCGATCCTCCCCTAACACATGCCCTCATCGCCCGCGCGCAGTTCGCCGCCCTCAACCCGCTCGACCCGATCCACCCCAGACCTCTGCTCTACATCGATCCCTACGGCGACCCTGACTTAGACAGCACGCACACACACGCCACGGAGTCGTGGGCGAAGAGCATCGAGGCTCGATCTCTAGGCCTGACCACACGCTTGACTACCCCGCAAGCCCGATCGTTCAACAGCCTCAACAACGACGCGATCTACTTTGGTTACGAAGCCGGGCCGCCGACATCCGCGTTCTTTGGGTCGTCCTCCACCCGCCGCATGTTCGTCCAGGCCGAGATGCTCCAACCGCCTCTGCAAACGCTCCGGACCGACCGGCAGACGCACTGGTCCGGCACCGCGCTGGATGCGGGATATGCCGTGTCGGCAACGGCGACATCTCCGTACAGCCCGTCTGTCGCTCCGCAACCGGATCGACTGTTTCCCGCGTTGAGGGCGGGGTGGACGGTCGGCGAGGCTTGGCACGTTGCGCAACCCGTGCTCGGCAACTCGTTTCAGCTAATCGGCGACCCGTTGATGACCGTCTCGCCCCCGAGAGATGGCTATCGCGTCTACGGCCCCGCAGCATCGCTTGCCGAAGCCATAAACATGCCACCCAGCGACGCCCTGCCCGCCGGTGCCGATGGCTGGTCCCCCGCCGAAGATTGGCTTCCGCTCGACGGAGAAGGCGTCCTGGCCATCACCTCGGTTGACGCGTCGGGCCGCGAGAATCGTGGCGTCGAGGCGATCCGTCTTACGCGACGAGCAACTGGCTACGCCATCTCGATGACACGCCCGGTCTGGCCGAGGAAGTCAAGCTGGCTGCTCGATGAGAATCGCACCGCACGTATCGTCTGGGATCGCCAGCTGCGAGACTGCCGCATCACGCGTGTCGCTCTCGAACGCCAAGAGTTGGCCGGCACCATCAATATCGAGACAGAGATCGACGCAACCAGAGTCCGCACGCACTTCCTGGAAGATCGCGTCAGTGCCACATCAGCAAGCAGCCGCTGGCGTTGGCGACTGACCGACGGCAGCGGCGCGTCGTTGGCAACTCCATGGTCGAGATGGGTCGAGCCCCCGGGACCAAGGCCCGCCGGACCTTCGATGGAGGCCAACCGATGACCACCACAGCCAGGCTTGCCGCGCAGCCCGAACCACTCGCTGCCCCCTGCCACCGCCCTGTCGTGTTGGTCGACGGCGTGCCACAGCCACGATTGGAAGTCGTATCGATCGAACGGCTGGGACGCGCCGGGCGTACCCAGGCGGTGCTCAACGACACTGGCACAACGCAAGCGCAGGGCGAGGAATGGGCCAATCGGTGGGTCGAAGTGGTGCTCTACCCGCGCCTGGCAGGCGATCACACGCGCGAGTTAACCCTGATATCGGGGCAAGTTCAGTCACGCGTATGCAACGAAGCGCCGTCAAAGTACGGCGTAGAGCTGGCGCTCACCGATGACTGGAGCGAGCGGCTATCGATAACGGCCAGACACCTATGGTCCATTGATCGAAACGGCACTCTCGTCGAGACCAAGACCGCTGACCTGAACGTTGGAAGCCTCGCTAATCGGTCGACACAGGCCGTGACCATCGATGGCGTCGCCACCTTCGTGCCCACCACGGAGGGTGTGACGTGGTCAATCGAAAACGCAATACGCTATCTCGCGGTCATCCATCGCTTTGAGGTCGATCTCACAGGGGTCATCGAGACAACGCTGGGTGAGCCGCTGGTTGAACGCATCCGTCTTGGGACGACGCTAGAAGATCAACTGACCCGGGTACTGAAGCCATATGATCTCTGGGCTCGACCAACTAATTCCGGCGAGTGGAGCAACCAAACATCGATTGCGATTCACTCCACGGCCCGTGCACGTCGCCTCGAGCTGAGCGATCCCACAGGTTCGGCTTGGCCACAGTCAGTCATGTCGATCGAACGAAGTACCCGAGCAAAAAGATCGCAACAATGGATCGCTCACACCGATGGACAGGTACGCGAAGGCACCTTCCGGCTAATCCCGGACTGGGATCAATCTCTGGAATCCGCGGCTGACACCGAATTCGACCGAGCCCAGTCCTCGGACTTTGCTACATACGCAAATGTCTTTCGCAAATGGGTACTTAACGAAGATGGCTCGACGCCGGGCGAAACCTTCGATCTGACAGGTTTCTTCGGCACGCCAGTCAATCCGCAAACTGTTCCGTTTACCGATTGCGTCACCCTGGATGACACCTTGTCGCCTCGTACGCCGATTGTGGAATACTCAATAGACAACGGCGTAACCTGGATTGAGTTTCCTAGCGGCACTGAAACACTTGACGATCAGGGCGGTGCCTATGTCAGCATGACAACACTGCCCGATGGTTTGGTGGCAGCGGGAAAAAGCCAAAGCCTGCTCGTCCGGGTGACGGCAAGCCTGGTGTCGCCGATCCCCGAAGATGCAGTCCGATGGGTTGGCAACCCCTTCTTTGGGATCGATGAACCCGAGGTCTTCGATCTACGATCGCTGTATAGATCGCGTATTGTCGACGCATCGAGCATCCATCGATCCAGAATTGATAGTGGAGAGCTGCGTGCCGGCGAGCAGCAGGCCGCGCCAAATTTGAATGCGTGGCTTGTGGAACGGATCCAGCATCGAACGAATCAAAGCACATCGAACCGCGAGCACAAGCAAGTCAAACTTCGCGGACTGTGGTGGACGCTCCATCCGGGCAACCGTATTTCCACAGGATCAAGCGGTTGCAATACCACGGTGGACAGTAATGCAGAGCTCACGGCTCAAGCGTCGACTGTCGACCGCGTCCGATTTCGAGTCGCCGATGACCAATCAGACGATGGGACGACTTATCTTCAATTGCTAAGCTGAGTTCGGAGTATGCCAACCTCATGGAAAGTGTGATCGAGAGCATCTCTCAATTCGGCGTCGCCGGCCTCATGGGTGTTCTTTGGGTTGTTGAACGACTGAACTCCCGGCGCCGCGAGACACAGCTCGACGAAGCGCATCGCCACCTCGTCCGACGCCGCGACGAACTTGAGCTGCTCACTCGGCTTGTCCAGCGGAATACGGCCGTGATCGAACGTTTTCATGCCACACAACGCCGCTTGCACCAGACACTCGAGCAATGGCGTCGCAGATCGCGAACTTGAATCACCATGCGTGATGTATGGAGCACTGAGATGAGTATTTTACACATGAGCCACGGCTATGCATCAAAGATCGGTGCCCTGCTCCTGATGGGCTACTTCTTGACGACGAGCTGGGGATGCGCAAATGATTCACATCACTCGATCGAAGATACATCGCAGAACAAGCCAAGTGTGTGGCAACCCGTGGCAACATCCATGCGTGTCCACCCGGCAACGCAGTACCGCACATTGGACAATTCTCCGGTCCTCGAAGTGCGTGTGGAGATGACCGATTCCCTGGGCGATCCCATCAAAGTATCAGCTATCTATCGATTTGAGCTAAGCGGAGATGGTATCAATGATGAAGACACTCAGTACTACGCATGGGACGAGCGTGTTTTAACGAAAACCGATCACCTCAAGCGCTACGACGCCGTCACGCGATGCTACGTATTCCCGCTTGCTTTAGACGACTTCGACGCGGCAAACCAACCGACACGTCTTTGGGCACAAGCCCAACTTATAGACGGCCGAAAGCTCGAAGCAATGGCTCAAGTGGTCCCCCGAGACCTCACCCGATAGGCAAAACTTATCTAACTCACGATAGATCGAGCGCCTGGCGTGATCGTTCGATCAACGCTTGGGCATCCGACCGGCTCTCGGCCTCGGCGATGAGTCGATAAATCGGCTCGGTATTGCTCGGGCGAACATGTATCCAAGAGCGTTCCACATCGACGCGAACACCATCCGAGATATTGAGCTTGCCCCCGACAAACACATCCGACATCGACATTTCAAGGCGATCGCGGATGCTTTCCTTGGCGGGCACCTTGTCTTTGACGATCGCGTATCGGCGGTATGGCGCGAGCAGTTCGGGCAGAGATCGGCCGGATGCCGCCATCAGTTCCAGCACGAGCGCCATCCCCGCCAGCGAATCCCGGATCTGTCCGACGCGTGACCAGATCACGCCTCCGTTACCCTCGCCGCCGATGACCGCTCCATGCTCGCGCATCGCCAATGCCACGCTCGCTTCGCCAACGGCCGACCGCACGACTTGGCCTCCCACCGCCCCGGCCACATCATCGATCATCCGGCTCGTCGAGAGATTCGCCACTGCGACGTCGCCCTGGCCCATCACGCGCAACGCGGCCGCCACCAGCGTGCACTCCTCGCCCAGATACGCGCCACCCGGACCCACCATCGCCAACCGATCCGCGTCCGGGTCCTGGGCAAAGCCCACGTCCGCGCCGCTGTCTCGCGTCGCTTGGCAGAGATCGCCGAGGTGTGCTTCGGTCGGTTCGGGCGGATGCGGGAAGACCCCCGTCGGCCCGGTGTTCCGCAGGTCTGCCGCGACACCCAAGCGATCCAGCAGCATCGCCGCCGAGCGGCCGCCCGCGCCGCAGACGCTGTCGACGACAACGCTCAGCCCAGCCCGCTTCACCATCTCTACGTCGATGCCCGCCAACACCGCATCCACATGCGTCGCGTCCGCCGAGTCATCTCGTCTCACTGCCCCCACCGCCTCGGCTCCCACCCACCCCGCATCACCCCCCTTGTAAGCGGCGATCAGCTCGCGCGACTCGTCTGGCGGCAGCGACGCACCGTCCGCGCGGATCGGCTTGATCCCGTTCCAAGGCGTCGGGTTGTGGCTCGCCGTCAGCACGAGCCCGCCCCAGGCCCCGAGCTTGCGCACCATGACCCCGACCGCCGGCGTCGTGCATATTCCCAAGTCCACCACCTCGACCCCGCAAGCCGCCAGACCCGAGGCCGCCGCCATCGCCAGAGCCTGACCCGATGGCCGTGAATCGCGCCCGACCGCGACCACCGGCGCCCCGCTGACCCCCGCCTGACCTCGCACCCACCCCGCGAACGCCGCCGCGAATCGCACCGCCTCCACCGGCGTCAGCGACGCCCCCACAATCCCACGCATCCCGCTGACGCTCAGCATCAACGGCGCCGCCGACTGATCGCCTGCTTCGCTCATGCGCGAAACCTATCACACCGCTCCGCCGCCACCCCTCGCGACCCGCTCCAGCAGCGCCAGGTCCACGTCCGCGGGCCCCGCCACCACCACATCCGCCGCCGCCAATGCCCCCGCCGGGCCGGTCGTCGTCACGCCCACTACCCGCAACCCCGCCCCCTCTGCTGCCGCCACCCCCGCGGCCGTGTCCTCGATCGCCACGCACCGACTTGCCCGCAACGCCCGTCCCTCCACCGCGGCCAGCCGCTCCACCGCCATCGCGTATGTCTGCGGGTCCGGTTTGCTCCGCTCCACGTCGTCCGCCGTCACCATGACCTCAAACAGCCCCGCCTCCCCCAGCGCCGCAAGCATCCCCTCGATCTCACGCCGCGTCGCCCCGCTCGCGATCGCCATCGGCACGCCCGACTCCCGCACCGACCGCGCCAGTTCCAGCGAGCCCGGCACCGCAGGCACCCCCGCCGCCGCCAACCGATCGAACGCCGCCGCCTTCGCCGTGCACATCGCCGCCACCCGGCCCTCATCCACGCCCGCCCCACCGGCCCAATCACCCCCTCCGCCGACCCGACGCAGCACCTCGCGAAACGCATCCCGGTCGTCGAACCCGATGTACACGTCCCGATACTCGGCGTCGCTGATGGTCACGCCGACCGTCGCCGCCACCTCCCGGATCGCCGCGCAATGCACCGGCTCGGAGTCCGCAATCACCCCGTCGAAATCGAAAATCAACGCCTCAAGCATCGGCGAAGGGTAGCGTCCCCCCGGCTCGCTCCATCGGCCACGTCGAGCCGCTCACCGCTGGCTCCAGCCCGGAGGTCAGCCACGGCACGCCTTCAACTTGCCACAGAGCCCCGCGCAACGCCCGCGCCGCTTCGCCGATGTTCGACGGCCCGGGCCTCGGGGCCCATCACGACCCCGAGCAATCACGCAGCACGCCGAGCGGAGGGTGGGGGGCGGTCTTGCGATCCCGCACGGCTGGCCGGACTGGGGCAGGGACAACACCGGCTCAACCATCGGCCCACCGGCCCGCGCCAGGCGCGGGGGGCGTCCATCTCGGCGGTCTACCCCGATCTCGCCGCCCGGCCGTGCCCTGCCATGGGGGCCGAACGCCTCGCGAAGCTTTCCTACTCAGGCCTCACAGGAAGCCCAGGCGCGCGCGAGTGGGTCATCAGGCGACAACTTAACGCCATGGAATTTCCCCGGTTTCCCCACATCCCGGTCTCCAATCCCGACTTTGCCCGAGAAATGATCAGCAACACGCACAAAATCAGTAAAAGGAATTTGTTTGTCCGACCTTGCGCTTTACCATGCGACGTGCACGCCAGTCGTGTTAACAATCGTGATCGATAAAACGATCGCGACGTATCAAGGAGGATGAGACGATTTTTTCGAAGACCCCTGCATTGATTCTGATCGGCAGCATCGCCGCATCACCGATGGCGTCTGCCAGCGTCATCGAAATCGCATTCCAGGTGCTCGATCTGGAGTACGACGGCGCCACGCTCGTCACCGCCGGCGGCCGGACCGGCGACCCGCTCGACGCGGTGACCTTCCGCGTCGATGGGGCCACGGTCGGCACCTTGACCGACGACGTCTCGGCCATCGTCAGCATCCCTGTCGTCATCCCCGCGCCGGCTTCCTCGCCGGGCGTGTCCTTCGCGACCTCGACGGGTATCGGCGGGTTCGACCTATTCTTTGGCTCTGAGTCGCTGCTGCTCAACGTCGATGAGGTGGAGATCATCTACACCGACGCCGTGACCGTGCAGTTCGTCTTCGGCGCGGAGGCCTCGGCCGAGATCGCCAGCCAAGACCTGCCTTTCGGCCTGGAGCTCGGCGACCCCGTGCAGGTGTCGTTCAGCGCCCAGCTCACCAGCGGCGACTTCAGCTCGTTCACGGCCTCGGGCACGGGCGAAGTAGAAGGCGTCCCCGAACCCTCGGCCGCCCTGCTCGCCGGCGCCGCGCTGGGGCTGATCGCCCTGCGGCGTAACCGTCAACCCGCTTGATCACCATCGATTCTTTCAACGCACCATGACGCCCGCATCCCTTTGTTTCGGACAACAGCGTCCAGCAGAGTAAATTGAGGAGGAGACCCCGTGCATCGTTCTATTGCCGCCACCACCGTCCTGATCGGCAGCCTCGCCGCGCCGATCGCCTCGGCCAACGTGATCGACATCACCTTCCAGTTCCTCGATCTCGAATACGACGGATCGGTGCTCGAGACCCCCGGATTCTTCAACGACCCCCTGGACGCCGTGACGTTCCGAGTGGACGGCGTCACGGTCGGCACCATCACGAGCGGCGTCGAAGCGAACGTCAACATCCCGGTCGTCCTACCCGCTCCCTCTTCGATCCCCGGTAGTTCGATGGCCACATCTGGCGCCGGCAACTTCGACCTGATCTTCGGTTCCGACTTCTTGTTTCTCGACGTGGATGAGGTCGAGGTGACTTACCTCGACACCGGCACCGTTAAATTCGTATTCGGCGCCGAGACCGACGCGTCGATTGCCGGCCAGTCGCTGCCCTTCGGTCTGGAAATCGGCGAGCCGGTCGAGATCTCCTTCAGCGCCCAGCTCTCCAGCGGCGACTTCACCGGCTTCGTAGCGGAAGGCACGGGCGAGATCGTCGGCATCCCCGAGCCCTCGTCGCTCCTGCTCGCCGGCGCGGCCATCGGCGTCATCGCCCTGCCCCGCCGCCGACGCGACGGCTAACGCCGATCCCGTCGCCCGACCATCAGCGCTAGCGCACCCAGAACCGCCAAGCCGACGCCCGGCTCGGGAACGACCACCAGCCATCGGCCGATGACGCCCTGGCTCGTGGTGACGCCGACGTAGATCACGCCGCTGTCGCCGACCTGCGGGTACTTGGTTGCTCGGGAATCCCGACAGGTCGCCGGTGCTGGTGCCGACGAAGGCGGGGCCGTTGCCGCCGAAGTCTTGATCCATCGAGCCCGCCATCGCGGTCCACAGGTTGAGCCCCAGCTGCCGGCCGTTGGAGATGACGGTGCCGCGGTTGTAGGCCGGCAGGTCGCCCGACAGGCTCTGCGGCGTCAGCCCGCCGTCGGCCACGGGCGTCAGCACCGTCACCACGCCCGGCGCGCCCAAGTCGCCCAGCATGCTGTCCAGGGAGATCCCCTCGACGTTGTTGGTCGCCGTGTTCGGCGTGGCCGGGTTGCCGGTCGCCTCGAACGTGAAGACGCCCGACGCGGCGTCCACGGACACCTCGATGAGCACGTTCGACTGGCCGGCGACACTCGTCGCGACCGCCGCGAACGCGAACGCGGCCCCGCCGCGCAGAACTCGATGGATCATGAGATTGGTCTCCTCCTTGACGGGTATCTCACCGCCTCAGCGGCATGCCCTACGTACAAATGGCGGCATCAACCCGCGTAGACATCCATGATCTCGCCGAGCAGGCGGATCGCGTCGGGCTTGCTGCGTTGGAACGAGTTACGGCCGATGATCGAGCCGAAGCCGCCGCCGTCGTGGATGGCGCGGATCTCGTCGAGCAGGGTGGCGTCGTCGGTGGCGGCCCCGCCGGAGAAGATGACGATGCGTCGGCCGTCGAAGACGCACTGCACGACGTGCTTGACGCGCTCGGCCTGGGTGGCGATGGGGACCTGCTCCTTCTCGTAGACCTTGCGCGCGGCGTCCTGCTCGATGTGGTCGGTGGGGAGCTTGACCTTGACGATGTGGGCGCCGAGCTGGGCGGCGATCTGGCCGGCGTAGCCGACGACGTCGATGGCGGTCTCGCCGGCGGTCGAGAGGCCCGAGCCCCGGGGGTACGACCAGATGACGACGGCCAGGCCGGCCTGCTTGGCCTGCTCGGCGAGCTCGCGGATCTGGCCGTAGAGCGCGAAGCGGTGAGCCGAGCCGGGGTAGATGGTGAAGCCGATCGCGGCGCAGCCGAGTCGGAGGGCGTCGTCGACGCTGCCGGTGAGGGCCTGGTCCGGGTCGGCTTCGTCGAGCAGGACGTCGTGGTCGTTGACCTTGAGGATCAGGGGGATGTCGCCGGCGAAGTCGCGGGCGCCGGCCTCGAGGAAGCCGAGGGGCGCGGCGTAGGCGTTGCAGCCGGCGTCGATGGCGAGCTGGAAGTGATAGCGCGGGTCGTAGGCCGGCGGGTTGGGCGCGAAGCTGCGGGCCGGGCCGTGCTCAAACCCCTGATCGACGGGGAGGATGACGAGCTTGCCGGTGCCGCCGAGCCGGCCGTGGTTGAGCAGGCGCGCCAGGTTGGTGAGCGTGCCGGGGTTGTCGCTGCCGTACCAGCTGAGGATTTCCTGAACGCGTGGGGTCATGGCGTCGCCCTCGGTGAGATGGTGATCGGGACCTCGGCGAGTCTACGCGATCCGCCTTGCTGGACGAAAGAGACTGCAGGAAAGGGTGAGGTCGGGGTGCCACACCTTGGCCAAAGGCCGATGTGTGCCCTTACATCTGATGACGCGCACGTCTTGGCGTCTTGCCAGACCGATCAAGGTCTACTTAATCAACAACACACATCGTGCTGCGCACGAGGTGTGGCACCCAATCTCACGGACGGTCGGCTGAGATCAGTCGTACGCCTCGTCGTCGGCCCAGGCGCTGCGGTCGATGTCGAGGTCCTCGAACTTGCTGGTGTCGAGCGACGGGTGGTCGTTGCCGGCCTTGAGCTGGCTGTCGTAGTCGTTCAGCACGCGCAGCGCGATCTTGTAGAGGAACAGCAGCGCGAACAGGTTGGTCATGGCCATGAGGCCGATGGACAGGTCGGTGAAGGCCAGGACGGTGTCGAGGTCCAGGATGGCGGCGACGAAGATGAGGACAAGAATGAAGATACGGAAGCCGACGAAGACCGACCGCCGCTCGCCGACGAGGGCGCTGAGCGCGGTCTCGCCGAGGTAGTAGTTGTAGAGGACGGTGCTGAAGGCAAACATCAACAGCGCGATGACGACGAAGTACTTGGCGAAGATGCCGATGTGCTCGGCGAGGGCGTTCTGCGTCAGCGCCAGGCCGGCGACCTGACCATCGGGGGGGTAGGTCCCGTCCGCGAGGAGGATGATCGTCGCGGTGCAGGTGCACATGATGATCGTGTCGACGAAGACGCTGAACGACTGGATGACGCCTTGGGAAGCGGGGTGGCGGGCGTAGGCGACGGCGGCGACGTTGGGCGCCGAACCCATGCCGGCCTCGTTGGAGAGCAGGCCCCGGCGGACGCCCTGGCTGATGGCGGCGCCGATCCCGCCGGCGATGGCCGTCTCGAGACCCACGGCGTGGGCCACGATCGACCACAGCACGCCGGGCACCTCGTCGATGTCCTTGATGAGCACGAACGCGGCCATGAGGATGTAGCCGATCGCCATGATCGGGACGAGGAACTCGGTGACCGACGCAATACGCTTGACGCCGCCGAAGATGATGAGCCCGACGAGGACCGCCATGATCAGGCCGATGAGCCAGGTCGGCGCGGAGAACGCGTCGTTAAAGGTGTCGGCGACGGCGAAGGACTGGAACGCGTTAAGACAGAAGCCGTAGGTAATGAACAGCAGGACGGAGAAGACGACGGCCATCCACGGCTGCTTGAGGCCGTGCAGGATGTAGTACGCCGGCCCGCCGCGGTACGTGCCGTCCGGCTCGCTGCGCTTATAGAGCTGGGCGAGGGCGCACTCGAAGAAGCTCGACGCCATGCCGATGAGCGCGAGCACCCACATCCAGAAGATGGCGCCCGGCCCGCCGAGCGTGAGGGCGACGGCGACGCCGATGATGTTGCCGCCACCGACGCGGCCGGCGACGCTGAGCACGAGGGCTTGGAACGGGCTGACGTGGTTGCCCTCGCGGGCGGTGGCCTGCTTGAGCACCCGGAACATGCGGGCGAAGTAGCGGAACTGCACGAACCGCGAGGAGATCGTCAGCAGCAGGCCGACGAGGATGAGCATCACCATCAGGCCGATGTAGAAGTAGCCCGTGATCCACTCGATGCCGTGGACGAATTGGTGCATGGTCGCGTCGCGTGTCGGTGATCCGCCGACGGGGTGGCCGGCTTAGAAATGCAGGCAGCACACAAGGTAACAACCGCCCAAGCCATCGCCCAAGCCATCGCCCCGGCCGATCGCGGGCCCGGGCCCGGCGATCAAGGCTCGGCGATCAGCTCGCGCACCCGCGGGGCTCGGAAGTGGATCGTGCCCTGCTTGCCGGAGTGCACCTGCAGGCCGAAGAAGCCTTCTCGGAACTCGTCGGTCTCCCAGTGAGCCGCGGGCACGCCGTTGATCCACGTCTTGACCGTGTCGCCGACGGCCATAATGGTCAGGCGATTCCACTCGCCTCGGTTGATCGCGTTGCGAGCGTCTTCGTGGCCTTCGAGCCAGAGCGGGTACGCCCAGCCGCCGCTGGCCTGGCCGTAGATCCCGCCCGACCAGAAACGCTGTTTGGCCTCGTCTTCCATCTCCGCCTGCGGGCCGAAGGCGACTTGCCCCTTCTCGCCGTCCCGGACCCGGCTGCGGAACATGACGCCCGTATTGCCGTCGACCTCCCAGAGCACGTCCACTGTGAAGATGAAGTCGCGATAGTCATCCTTCGTCGTCGAGAGATACGTGCTGGGCGAGCCCGGCACGCACGTCCCGACGATCGCGTCGCCGCGCGGCTCGAATGTGCATGTCCCGCCGTAGGCCACCCACCCGTCCAGCGACTCGCCGTCGTATAGCTCGACAAAGCCCTCGGTCAGGTCGGGCTCGGCGTCGGTGTTCAGCAGCATGTCGCCCGGTTCGGGCAGGTTCCGCTGCTTGGCGTACACCTCGATCCACTTCTGCTGGGTGGGCGCGACTTGATGCTCGGCCAGGAGACTCGTGCCGTAGAACAGACAGATGAGCAGAGGCAGCGCGACTCGCTTGTTCATGGGCTTGGACTCGGTTCCGAAGCAAACGTTGAAGGCACGACTTGCATCTTAAGCCAGCGGACAATTGGTCTCGGCGTCACTCACATGCCTCGGTGCTTCTGATAGCTCACTAAAATGAGCACATGGTCGGCGCTCGAGAACTGCACGCCATGGCGGGAGCCGGCTTCGTCGAGAGGAGCGATTTCAGGGCGCCCGACGGGGAAGGGCTGCGCGGCGACGGGCAGGCGGTGCTGTGGCCAACCGTGTTGCGGATGCGGGACGTGGCTGTGATCGGGCAGCTGGGGGTGATGGGGATGGCGCTGTGGCTGGGGATCGGGTTTGACGTGTGGGCGGTGGCGGCGGTGATCGGGGTCACGCTGGCGAGCAACGTGGCGCTGCGGTTGGCGCGCCGGTGGCGGCCGGCGTGGGTGTCGCCGTGGATGCCGGCGGTGGTGCTGTTCGACCTGTCGGCGTTCAGCGTGCTGATGTTCCTCACCGGCGGGTCGAACAACCCGCTGTGCACGATCTACATGGTGCACGTGGCGATGGGCGTGGTGCTGCTGCCGCTGACGTGGGCGGCGGCGCTGACGGTGATCACGGCGTCGGCGTACGGGCTGATGTTCCGCTGGCGCCGGCCGATCGACGTGCCGGCCGAGTGGGCGGGGTCGGAGGTGGTGGCGGCGTGGCTGGCGTTGGCGGTGGCGGCGGTGCTGATCGCGTACTTCATCTGGCTGGTGAAGTCGGCGTTGATCGAGCGCGAGCAGAAGCTGGCTCGGCTGCAGCGCGTCGAGGTCGACAACGCGCGGCTGGCGAGCCTGACGACGCTCGCCGCGGGCGCGGCGCACGAGCTTGGCTCGCCGCTGGGCACCATCGCCATGGCCAGCCGCGAGATCGAGCGCGCGACCGGCGTCGATGCCGGCGACGCCCCGCCGGTGTCGAACGGCATGCCCGAGGAGGTCGCCGAGGACGCCCGCCTGATCCGCGCCGAGGTCGACCGCTGCCGCGACATCCTCGATCGGCTCCGCTCGGAGGAGATGGCGGCCTGGCTCACGCAAGAACCCGAGGAGATCGACCCCCGCGAAGTCGAGCGCGGGCTGCGCGCGGCGCTGGGTCGCGATGCCGATCGCCTCGAGGTCACCATCGAGCCCGGCCTCGATCGGGTCCGGCTGATGACGCAAGCGGTGGTTCAGGTCCTGCTCATTCTGGTCCGCAACGCGATGGACGCCTCGGCATCGGATCAATCCGTTCGTCTGTCGATCTCCCGACGTGGCGAACTGACGCAGATTCTGGTGGTCGACGAAGGCGAAGGCATGCCCGATAGCGTATTAAGTCGTGTTTTTGAAGCATTTTATACGACAAAGCCCGCCGGCCGCGGGATGGGGATCGGACTCTTTTTAGCGAAACTGATGGTTGATGGCATGGGAGGGAACCTGGGATTTCGTTCAGAAGTTGGCCGCGGGACCACGGCAGAACTATCGATTGGACATGGTGACTTCCCTGCATGAACGCTCTTCCGCCGCCGCACCGCGGGCGGCTACGCGAATGCTCGTCGTTGATGACGACATGATGCACCGCAACCGAACGGTGCGTGCGTTCGAGGCTCGGGGGCACACCGCCATGGCGGCGTCTGACGCCAACGAGGCACTGGCGTTGGCCAAGTCGGAGCAGTTCGACCGGGCCGTGCTGGATATGCGGATGCCGGGCAAGGATGGGCTCGAGCTGGCGCAGCAGCTGATGAAGCTGCAGCCGCACCTGGATGTCGTCATCCTCACCGGTTACGGCAGCATCCCGCTGGCGGTCGAGGCGATCCGGGTCGGCGTGCTGGACGTCTTGACCAAGCCGGCCGACGCCGATCAGATCATGCTCGCGTTCGAGCCCGAGGAGAAGAAAGTCGAGGCCGCGTCCGAGTCCGAGGGGCCCTACGAGGTCCCAACCCTCGACAAGGTAGAGTGGGAACATATCCAGCGCGTGTTATCGGACTGCGGGGGCAACATCACCAAGACGGCCAAGGTGCTGGGCATCCACCGCCGATCGCTTCAGCGCAAGCTGCAACGTTACGCGCCCCACCGCTGAGTCACCCACGGGTGTAGCCGGGCGAATCGCTCGTTCGCCCTACTGGACGCCCGTGGACGTCGATACGTTCAATCGGCCGAGCAGGCTGTCGAACTCATCGAGCGTCGCGAACTTGATTTCGAGCGAGCCGGAGCCCTTGACCCGGCCCGTTTTCAGCCTGACGCGCAGGCCCAGGCGGTCGGCGATGTCGCGCTCCAGCTCGGTGAGATGGGCAGGCGTAGCCGGCGAAGAGGGCGTGGGCTTGGCGTCGGGTTCCACGTGGAACGCCCGCACGGCGGCCTCCACCTGACGGACCGACAGCCCCTCGCGGACGATCCGCTCCGCCAGGGCGACCTGCTGCTTCTGGTCCGCCACCCCCGCCAACGCCCTGGCGTGACCCATCGATAGCAGCCCATCTCGAACCATCTCACGCACCGTGGGAGCCAGGGCCAGGAGGCGCGTCAGGTTGGTAATCGTCGCTCGCTGCAGTCCCAGACGGCCGGCCACCTCGGCGTGAGTAAGCTCAAATTGATCGACCAGCCCCTGCACGGCCTCGGCCCTGTCCATGGCGTTGAGGTCCTCGCGCTGCACGTTCTCGACCAACGCCCACTGGGCGGACTGCTCGTCCGTCAGCTCGTGCAGCAGGGCGGGCAGGGCCGACAGCCCGGCCCGCTGAGCGGCCCGCCAGCGCCGCTCGCCAGCCACCAGCTCGTATTCGCCGGGTGCGTCGCCCGGCCGGACGACGATCGGCTGCATGACGCCCTGTTCTCGGATCGACGCCGCCAACCCGTCGAGCGAGCCGTCGTCCCAGCGTTGTCGGGGTTGGTGGCGGTTGGGTCGGACGCGGTCGAGTTCCACGTGGAACACCGAGTCGGCGTTGGCTTCCGGGGTCTTCGCCGCCGGCTCCTCCGGGCTCGCGGTGGGCGCGATCGCGGCCTGAGCGGGCGTCGGCGACGACTCCACGGCCACCGCCGATGGCGAGGGCGGCGGCGACATCAGGGATTGCAACCCCCGACCCAGACGACTGCTCTTGCCGCGACGCGGCTTAGCGGCGGTCGGGCCCGAGTCCTGCTCGGCCGTGGTGGCGGGTGTCGGCTTCCTTGCCATGGCGCGTCTCCTGCGTGTGATAAAGGCCCGATCACCCTAACGCCTCCACGTCGGCAGCGTAAATGGCGACTCCTTGATTCCATGATTGAACGCCGTTCACTCGTCGCGGTCTGCACGCAAATCATTGATCCACCGCCACGAAAGGCCGATGTCACTCGGGATGCCTGTCCCCGTCGAGCCGATCGACCCGACGCCCCCGGCCGAGCCCGCCGAGCGCGATCCGCTGGCCGCGGCCCGCGACGCCGACGGGCCGCTGTGGGACGGCTTCCGCGAGCTCGACCGCCGTCTGGACGCCATCCGCCGCGAATTGGCCCGGCATCACCGTCTCACCACGCTGGGCACGATGGCGGCGACGATCGCCCACGAGATCAACAACCTGCTCACGCCGGTCGGCTCGTACGCCCAGCTGGCGTTGAGCCGGCCGGACGACCCCGAGCTGGTGCGCAAGGCGCTGCGTCACGCGGCCGAGGGATCGGCCCAGGCCGAACGCATCGCGTCGGCCGTGCTGGGCCTGGCGGGCGATCGCGACGAGCCTCGATCGGCGGGCGTCTCCGGCGTGGTGCACGAAGCGGCGGCCTGCCTCGTGCGCGACCCGCAGCGCGACGGCATCGAGCTTCGCCACGGCGTGCCCGATGGCGTGCACGCCGCGATCGAGCCAGGCAAGCTGCGGCAGGTGCTGCTCAACCTCATGCTCAACGCCTGTCGCGCGATGCACCCGCGTGGCGGCCGGCTGACCATCGACGGCGAGCTCGCGGCAGGGCGGGTGACGATCCGCGTCCGCGACACCGGCCCCGGCATCCCCGCGGCCGTGCGTGACCGATTATTCGAGCCGTTCGTGACCGCCCCGATCGACGACAACGCCCCGCCGACCTCATCGTCCCGCAGCGGCGGCAGCGGCCTGGGGCTGTCGGTCTGCCGCCAGCTGATCGAGCGCGCCGGCGGCACGATCACCTGCGCCGACGGCGGGTCGACGCGAGACGCGACGCCGGACGCGAGACAAGGCGCGACGTTCGTGATCGTCCTGCCAGCGGTGACGCCGATCGGTCACGCCGCCTGAAACGCCGTGATCTGCCGCCACCACCTCGCACGGGTGCGACGTGACGCGGCGATCCCAACGAGCCTGGGACCGGCCCACACCTACACTAGAGGCGTGATCACGATGCCTCCGCTAACGCTCAACACCGGGTCGGACGATCGCGCCAGAGGCGTGCGTTGGACGCTGTGGGCGGTGCTGGCGTGGGTGGTGCTGGCCGGCGGGCAGACGCCGACGCTGCGGGCGCAGGACGCCGCCTCCACCGCGACGACCCCGACGCCGACTCCCGCGGCCGTGCCGGGCAGGGCGTTGTCCTCGGTCTTCCAGTTGCCCTCGGGCGCCAACGTCGCGATCATCACGATCGACGGCGAGATCAACGGCTTCACGCCTCAATCGCTGCGACTCCGCGTGGACCGCGCGTTACGCAGCGGGGCGTCGGTCGTCGTGCTCGAGCTCAACACGCCCGGCGGCGAGATCACCGCCGCGATCGAGGCGAGCAAGTACCTCAAGACCGTTGGCGTGCCGACTCTGGCGTGGGTGAACGACGATGCTTACTCGGCCGGGGCGCTGCTGGCCACGGCCTGCGACGCGATCGTGATGAGCCCGGCGTCGGCGATCGGCGACGCGGCGCCCGTCTCGCTCTTCGGGTCGCTCGAACCGACCGAGCGTGCCAAGATCCTCAGCCCCTGGCTGGCCGAGTTCCGCGACAACGGCCGGGCCCACGGCTACGACTACGCGCTGCTCAAGGCGATGTGCGTGCTCGGCGTCGAGGTGTACGAGATCGAGCACCGCGCCACCGGCGAAATCAAGTTCGTCAACCAGGCCGACTACCGCGTGATGGTGCGCGGCGAGTCGATCGACGCCGTCATCGACAGCACCGGTTTGCAACCCGGCCAGATTGTTGGTGACGAGCGCATCCTCAGCGCCTCGCTCGACGAGGCCGAGCCGTCGGACGTCGGGCAGTGGTCGCTGATCCGCCAGGTGCACGACGGGCAGACGCTGCTGACCTTCAGCCAGGCCGAGGCGTTGGCGACCGGGCTGTCGGCGGCGACCGTGGCGGACCAGACGGCGGTGACAACGCTGCTGTCGGCGGCGTCGGTGCAGCCGGTGAAGCTCAACCTCGCCGAGCGCGTGGCGGCGTGGCTGAGCCAACTGTGGGTGCGGCTGCTGCTGGGGACGGTCTTGGTGGTGGGGCTGGTGACGGAGATGTACTTCACCGGGACGGGTGTGTTCGGGGCGGCGGCGTTGCTGGCGTTCGTGCTGTTGATCGCGCCGCCGTGGATCATCGGGCTGGGTCAGTGGTGGCACCTGGTCCTGGTGCTGATCGGGGTGGGGCTGCTGCTGGTGGAGCTGTTCGTGACGCCGGGGTTCGGGCTGCCGGGGGGGCTGGGGCTGCTGTTGATCGTGGTGGGGCTGGTGTTCATGGCGATCCCGTCGTCGGGCGGGCCGCAGTTCGGGCCGGTGCAGGTCCCGCCGGCGCAGCGTCTGGTGTGGCCGGTGGTGGGGCTGCTGATCGCGTCGACGGTGTGCGTGGGGGCGCTGGTGGGGCTGGCGTACTACGCGCGGGTGGCGGCGAAGACGCCGTGGATGAGCCGGATGATCCTGACGGACGGCGTGAACGAGCCGGGCGAGCACGCGAACGCGGTGTACGGGCCGCTGCCGACGGACGACCACGCCGGCACGCGTCGGCTGGAGCCGGAGTCGCGGGAGGCGAGCGAGGTCGCGATCGAGCCGAGCGAGGCGTCGCGCGTGGTCGGCGCGGTCAAGCGGACGACCCAGGCCGACGAGTACCGCGGGCTGACGGTGGGCATGACCGGCAGGGCGTTGACCGGCCTTCGGCCAACGGGTCCGGCGGAGATCGGCGGGCGCGTGGTCGACGTGATCGCGCAGGACGGGTGGGTCGACGAGGGGGCGACGGTCGAGGTGGTGGCGGTGGATGGCAACCACGTCGAGGTCGTGGCCGTGTGAGGCGGGGCCGATAAGCGAGCGCTCGCCGAGGCGCAGCATGGGCCTGCCGATACTCGCCGCATGGCAGACCGCGGCAACCCCGGCCGGCTCCCCGATTTCGTGTGCGTCGGCGGGCAACGCTGCGCGACCTCCTGGCTCTACGAGGCGATCCGCGGGCACCCGTCGCTGTTCCTGCCGCGCAAGGAGGTGCACTTCTTCAACCGCGACTACGCCGACGGCCTGCCCGCCTACGCCGCGCTCTTCGCCGACGCCTCCGCCGACCAGCGCTGCGGCGAGATCACCCCCGACTACCTCACGCACCCCGACGCCGCGGCCCGCCTGGCCGACGACCTGCCGCCGCACGCGCGCTTCCTCGTCCTCGTCCGAGACCCGATCGACCGGGCCTTCTCGCACTACCAGCTCACCCGCTGCCACGGCGGCCGCACGCGCGAGATGACTTTCCTCGAGGCCTGCGATCGTCGCCCGCACGTGGTCGACGGCAGCCGCTACGGCCACCACCTCGGCCGCCTCATCGACGCCGTCGGCGCCGAGCGCGTGCGCTGCTGGAGCGATCGCGATGTCGCCGAGCGGCCGGCCGCGATGCTCGCCGAGGTCTTCGCCTGGCTCGGCGTCGACGCGGGCTACACGCCGCCCGACCTCGCCGCCCGGCACAACGTCTCGACCGGCTCGGGCTGGCAGGCCCGGCTCAACCTCCCGGCCGTGCTCACCACGATCAATCGCTCGCCGCTCGGCCCGGTGTACCGCGGCTTCCGCCGATCAACGCTGGGCCAGCAGCTCCGCCGAACGATCAACGGCCCGACCAACCCCGCCAAACGACCCGCCCCCACGCCCGACGAGCGGCGTGCGCTCTGGCCGACCTTCGCCGACGACGTCGCGCTGCTCGAGCGCCTCACCGGCCTCGACCTCGACCACTGGCGGCCCGCTGACACCGACCAACGCACGGTCACGGCGATGCGTCGGGCCGCGTGAGGTAACGCAGGCACACATCGCCATCGATCGGCATCGCCGACTCCAGCGTCAGCGTCGTCGCGTCCGCGATCCGCTCGACAGGCCCGCCCGACAACTGCACCGCCGGCAGGGCGGTCGCGTCGCCCAGCACCTTGGGCGCCACGTACACGTCGAGCTGATCGATCAGCTCCTCCGCCAGCATGGCCCCAATCAGCGTCGGCCCCGCCTCGATCAGCACGTTCGTGAAACCCTCGGCCCCGAGCCGATCGAGCAGCGCCCCCGGCGTCTCGCCAGTCACCTCCGCGGCCGGGATGGCCCGCCCGTCGACCTCGTCAGCTTGCCGCAGCAGGGCGTCCGCCGGGCATCGCCCCGATCGATCCAGCACCACCCGCCGTGCCACGCGACGCACCTCCACGTCACGCGCCGTCAGCCGCGGATCGTCGGCGATCACCGTCCCCACGCCGGTCACGATCGCGTCGACCCGCCCACGCAGCCGGTGGACGCTCTGCCGGCTCGCCGCGTTGCTGATCCACTTGGAGTCCCCCGTCGCCGTCGCCACCCGCCCGTCCAGCGTCTGCGCCCACTTGGCGATCACCCAAGGCCGGCCCGTCGCCGCCCGCTTCAGCCACGCCCGATTCAGCCGTCGCGCCTCGGCCTCCATCAGCCCGATCTCGACGTCGATCCCCGCCGCCCGCAGCACCGCCGCACCGCCCCCGGCCTCTTCGCCCGGATCGGCCATCGCCACCACCACCCGCGCCACCCCCGCCTCGACCAGCGCCTCCGTGCACGGCGGCTGCTTGCCGTGATGGCAGCACGGCTCGAGCGTCACCACCGCCGTCGCCCCGCGCGGGTCGTGCCCCCGCTTGCGGGCATCCGCCAGCGCCTCCCGCTCGGCGTGCAGCTTGCCAAACACACGGTGCCAGCCCTCCCCGATCGCCTCGCCACCGCGCAGCAGCACGCACCCCACCATCGGGTTCGGCTCCACCCAGCCGAGCCCTCGCTCGGCCAGTGCCAACGCCGCTTTCATCGCCGATTGCTCGTCCATCGATCGCTCCACAGCCACGCCCAACCGCTACCTTAAGCACCTCCTATCGCCCCACCGAGCCTCGCCATGCCTCAGCCCCTCCGCGTCACCGTCTGGCACGAGTACCGACACGAGCACAAGAACGCCACCGTCGCCAAGCACTACCCCGACGGCATGCACGCCGCCATCAAGGCCGCCATCGAGCAGCACGCCGACCTCTTCCCCAACGGCGTCGAGGTCACCACCGCCACCCTCGACCAGGACGACAACCACGGCCTGTCCGACGAGCTCCTCGCCCACACCGACGTCATGACCTGGTGGGGACACAACGCCCACAACGAGGTCAAAGACGAGATCGCGGGCAAGGTCGCCCAGCGCGTCCGCGAGGGCATGGGACTCGTCGTCCTCCACTCCGGCCACTACAGCAAACCCTTCAAGACCCTCATGGGCACCAACTGCCACCTTCGCTGGCGCGAGGCCGCCGAGATCGAACGCCTCTGGGTCGTCTCCCCCGGCCACCCCATCACCGCCGGCCTCACCAAGGACTTCATCCAGCTCGACCAGACCGAGATGTACGGCGAGCACTTCGACATCCCCGACCCCGACGAGCTCGTCTTCATCTCCTGGTTCGAGGGCGGCGAGGTCTTCCGCTCCGGCTGCGTCTGGAAACGCGGCGCCGGCAAGGTCTTCTACTTCCG
>JBCCZA010000009.1:0-32239 GCA_039188455.1 Planctomycetota bacterium | reverse complement strand
TCTCGACTTCTCGCAAGACGGCGGGTATTTCACCGCCAACCCGCTGGCCAAAGCCGCCCTGGAGCAGGCCGCGAGCGACCTGAGCGACGCGATCCTCACCGACTTGGGCCAAGTGGTGGACATGAATTCGGCAACCTTCGAGAACACTGGCACGGGCGGCACGGGTACCGTCGAATTCGATTTCAGCTACGCCTACACCAATCCATCGAGCGGGGCGCCGGAGACGTTCGATCCCGCTGCGTTACCGGCCAACACGGTGAAAGTGTTTGTCGGCGCACGCACCCTTGTGGGCTCAACCCTCGGCCAGGGTGGCGTGGGCGGGGTCGGCGTCTCAGTCAGCTCAAACGGGTCGGGCTTCACGCAGCAGGAGATCGACAGCAACATCGCCAATGCGTTCGGCTCGGCGTTACCGGCGGCTCAAAGCAATTTCCGTCGTGACAACGGCCCGGTCGTCGGCACCCTCAGCGGCAATGTCGGCGGGTCGCTCCCCTTCGACATCGACGCGGGCGTCGGCATCGGCAACATCTGGTTCGACGACGACACCGACTGGCACTTCGATCACACCGTGGATGTTCCTTTCGACAAGATCGACTTCTACTCGGTGGCGTTGCACGAGCTGGTTCACGCGATCGGCTTCTCCGGGACGGACAGCTACGAAGAGCTCATCAGCGACGCCGACAACAGCGATTGGCTCGGCGAGGCCGTGATCGAGCTGCTGGGCAGCGGCGACGGCGTGCTCGAGCCCGATGGCCGCCACCTGCTGGCGGGTATCACGAGCCTCAACCCGTTCACCGGACTGACGCAAGAGGCCTTGATGGACCCGACGATCGCCAACGGCGTCCGCAAGGGCCTCACCGAGCTCGACCTCGCGGTCCTCGAGGACCTGGGTTACAACGTCGTGCCCGAGCCGATGGCCGCCTCGATGATCGCCGCCGTCGGCGTGCTGGTCGTGATGCGTCGTCGCCGAGACGCATGAGGCCACGCTCGACGAGCCGTCGCTCGTAGCGATCGCCACCCCGCCGTCTAGTCGTTAGTCTCCTCGGCCACCCGCGCAGGAGACACGCATGACAGCCATCAACATCGGAGACGGCGACCATCGTTATCGATGGCACGACCGCTGGGCCCGCGTCCCCGACGCTCAGGCGGGGTTCGGCAACGCCCGCACCCACGGCATTTGCGTCGCCAAGGACGGCACGCTCATCGTCTTCGCCCAGTGCCCCGACGGCATCCTGCACTTCGACCCGGATGGCCAGTTCATCGGTGCCTACGGCGGGCGGGACTGGGACATGGCGCACGGCCTGACGTACGTCGCCGACGACTCGGGCGAATACCTCTGGTTGACCAACGAGCCCGCCAACGGCAAGGTCGCCAAGACCACGCTCACCGGCGAGGTCGTCCGCGAGATCACCCCGATCGTCGAGAAGCAGCCCGATCGCGCCGACCGCGGGTACATGCCGACCTGGGCCGCCGAGAACCCCGCGACCGGCGAGGTGTGGGTCGCGGATGGATACGGTCAGTTCGCTGTCTACCGTATCGGCGCCGACGGCAAGCCAGATCTGACACTCACGGGCGAAGAAGGTGCCGGACGTTTCAAGTTCCCACACGGGATCGCCTTCGACACCCGCGGCGGCAAGGACCCCGAGCTGTACATCACCGACCGCGCCAACGGGCGCATCGTCGTGTACAGCGGCACCGGCGAGTATCGGCGGACGGTAAGGCACGACGCCATGCTTGAGCCTTGCTGCTTCGACTTCCTCGGCGACCTGATGCTGGTGCCGGACCTGCACGCCTCGATCTGCCTGTACGACGCCAACGACGAGATCGTTGCGCAAGACCTCGGTGTCAACCGCGAGGTCTGCCGGTGGGCTCAGGGCTGGCCGAACTGGAACCTCACGTCGCAGCCCGAGCTGATCCAGCCCGGCAAGTTCAACAGCCCGCACGGCGCATGCTTCGGGCCCGACGGCTCGATCTACGTCGCGGAGTGGCTCGTCGGCGGGCGGATCACCAAGCTGACGCCTGTGTGATTGCTTGGGTAGTCACCGCCCCGCCCTTCGGGCGGTGGGCTAAACAGGCGTTGCGCGGTTAGTGGAACACGACGGTCTTGTTGCCATGAACCAGCACGCGGTGCTCGAGGTGCAGGCGGACGCCCTCGGCCAGGACGCGGCGCTCGACGTCGCGGCCGCGGCGGACCATGTCGTCGACCGAGTCGGCGTGGTTCACGCGGACGACGTCCTGCTCGATGATCGGCCCGGCGTCGAGGTCGGCGGTGACGTAGTGGCAGGTCGCGCCGACCAGCTTGACGCCGCGCTCGAACGCGCGGTGATAGGGCTTGCCGCCGGCGAAGCTTGGCAGGAACGAGTGGTGGATGTTGAGGATCCGGTTGGGCCAGGCGTCGCAGACGTCCGGCGGCAGGACCTGCATGTACCGGGCGAGGACGAGCGTGTCGGCGTCGAGGTCGCGGCAGAGCTCACGCAGCCGGTCGAACGCGTCGCGCTTGCCGTCGGCCGAGCCGGCGGGCACGGGGACGTGGTGGTACGGCACGCCGTGCCAATCGACGAACGATCGCATGTCCTCGTGGTTGCTGACGACGGCGACGAGCTCGCAGGGCAGGTCGCCCGTCCGCCAGCGGTGCAGCAGGTCGACGACGCAGTGGTCCTGCTTGCTGCAGAGAAAGACGGTCCGCGGCGGGGCGGCGGTGTCGTGGATCGCCCAGGTCATGTCGTACTTGGCGGCGAGCTCGCTGAACCGACCACGCAGCTCGATCAGCCCGAACGGCACGGTGCTGGCGCGGACCTCCTGGCGCATGAAGAACTGGCCAACCGCGGCGTCGGCGTGGTGGGCGGCCTCGACGATCCAGCCGTCGAACGCGGCGAGGAACGTCGACACGGCGGCGACGATGCCCGGGCGGTCGGGGCAGGAGAGGGTCAGCACGTAGCGGCGTTCGGCGGGCTGCATGGGCAGTGAGCTTACGCCGAGGCGGGTGAGGCGGGTGAGGCGGTGGGTTGCGGCTGCTGGGCGGCCTCGTGGCGGAGCTGACCGCAGGCGGCGGCGATGTCGCGGCCGCGGGAGGCGCGGAGGTGCGCGTTGACCCCGCGGTCGCGCAGCACGCGCTGGAAGCGGTGCACGTCGTCGTCGTCCGGCCGGGCGTAAGGCAGGCCGGCGACCTCGTTGTAGCGGATGAGGTTGACGTTGCTGCGCAGGCGTTTGGCGACGGTGGCGAGCTCGCGAGCGTGGCTCGGCTGGTCGTTGAGGTTCCCGAGCAGGATGTACTCCAGCGTGACCTCGCGGCCGGTGCGGTCGAAGTAGTACCGGCCCGCGTCGACGAGTTGGTCGATCGAGACGCGCTCGGCCCAGGGGATGATCTCGCGGCGGAGCTCGTCGTTGGGGGCGTGGAGGGAGACGGCCAGGGTGATCGGCGGCAAGCCGGCGTCGGCGAGGCGGCGCATCTGCGCGGGCAGGCCGACGGTCGAGAGCGTGACCTTGCGGGCCGAGAGGTTGAGCCCCCAGTCCGCGGTGAGGGCGGTGATGGCGCGGATGACGGCGGGGTAGTTGCTGAGCGGCTCGCCCATGCCCATAAAGACGATGTTGCTCAGGCCGGTGGGCTGGCGGTCGGGGTGCGTGGGGTCGGGCATCCACGCGAGTCGCCAGGCCTGCTCGACGATCTGGCCGGCGGTGAGGTTGCGGTCGAGCCCGCCGAGGCCCGAGGCGCAGAAGCGGCAGCCCACGGGGCAGCCGACCTGCGAGGAGATGCAGGCGGTGCGACGCCTGCCCCGGTCGGCGGGGATCATCACGCACTCGGTGCGGTCGCCGGCGTAGGCCGAGTCGTCGTCGGGAAGGACGGGCAGGGCGGCGTTGTCCTGTTCCAATGGGGGGCGGGAGGACCAGTCGATGAGCAGCTTGCGCGTGCCGTCCGAGGCGAGCTGCTCGCGGACGACGTCGCCGGCGGTGAACCGCAGCAGGCCGGCGAGGCGGTCGCGGTCCGCCGCGGCGAGGTTGGTCATGGCCTGCGGGTCGACGATGCCCTTGCGGTAGACCCAGTCGAGGACCTGGGCGGCGCGGAACTTGGCCAGCCCGTGCTCGACCAGCCACGCCGACAGCTCGTCGGGCGTGAGGTCGAAGACGTGGGGTCGCGGGTCGGCGGCGTCGGCCATCGGGTCATCGTACGGCTACGCTGGGCGCATGGTCACCCGCCAGCAGCGACGGCTGTTCGACGATCTCCTCGACGAACTGATCGACCGGCTGCCCGAGCCCATCGTCGCGTTGTTCGACGAGACGCCGCTGATCGTGGAGGACGAGCCGAGCGAGCACATCCGCCGCGACACACTCGGGCCGGACGACGACGGAGACCTGCTCGGCGTGTTCAGCGGCACGTCGATCGTCGAGGACAGCGTCATGGACTCCGGCCACGCGCCCGACGACATCCACCTGTTCCGCGGGCCGATCATCCGCCTCGCCAACGACATGGCCGCCGATCAGGGCATGCGGTTTGACGAGGCGCTGGCCGAGCAGGTGCGCATCACGCTGCTGCACGAGGTCGGGCATCACTTCGGGCTGGACGAAGACGACCTCGATCGTTTGGGATATGCGTGAGGGATCGACCGGGGCCCTTCGGGCCGCCGGCTAAACGGATCAGAACGGCAGGTCGTCGTCGGGGACGAAGGTGGGGCCGTCGTCGATTGCGGGGTCGTTGGTGCCGCCGGCGATGTCGTTGTCGGTGACGATTTCGAGGCGGGCGTACTGGAGGATGAGGGTCTTTCGGCCGGCGGTGTTGAACTCGATGACGCAGCGGGTCTGGGCGCCCATGGGGGCGGTGGACTGGACGCGGCCGAGGCCGAACTGGGGGTGACGGACGAGGGTGCCGGGGGGGTATTGGGCGGCCTGGCCGGCGGCGGCGGAGCGTTGGGCCCGGCCGGTGTTTGAGCTTTCGCCGCGCATGGCGGCGAGCTGGCGCTTGGACATCGTGCGGCCGAAGGCGTGGTGACCCGACCGGTCGCTGCGCTCCCAGTCGGCTTGGTGGTGATCGTCGTCGTCGAGGCGGTGGGTGCGGACGGTGTCTTCGTCGTCGGGGAGTTCTTTGAGGAAGCGGGAGGGGATGGTGGCTGAGGCGATGCCGAAGACGGTGCGGACGTTGGCGTGGGTGATGAGCAGGCGTCGCATGGCGCGGGTGATGCCGACGAACGCGAGGCGGCGTTCTTCCTCGAGTTCTTTGGGGTCGGTGTTGGCGCGGTCGTGGGGGAGCAGACCGTCCTCGAACCCGACGAGCGCGACGGTGTCGAACTCCAGGCCCTTGGCGGCATGGAGGGTCATGAGCGTGACGGCCCCGGCGTCGGACTCGACGGCGTCGACGTCGGCGACCAGGGCGATGCGCTCGAGGAAGGCGAGGAGCTTGTCGCGGAGGGGCATGGGGGGTGGGGCGGCGATGTCGTTGTCGATACCCAACGATTCGCTGCGCTCATCATTGGCTTGGGTGTTCTGGTCGAGGCCGTCGATTTGGTCGGCTTGGGCGATCGCTTGTTCTTCGATGGCATCGATGGCGACGTCGAGGGTCAGTTCGTCCTCGAACTGCTGGGCGGCGGAGACGAGTTCCATGAGGTTGGCGAGGCGTTCCTGGTCGGGGTCGGCCTTGTCGTTTCGGTAGTGGGTCTCGAGGCCGGACTCGCGGAGGACGCGTTCGACGAAGGCGCGGAGCGAGACTTCTGATTGCTGATTTGTGATTTCAGATTTCAGATTGATTTCACTCAGGCCGGCGACCTGGCGCCAGGCGGTGAGGAGTTGGTTGAAGCGTTGGACGGCGGTCTGGGCGCGGGGGTTGAGGGCGTCGACCTGTGTGGGGTTGGCGAGCAATCGATCCATCGGTGTGTTGTGGGCGAGGGCGTAGGCCTGCAGGGCGTCGGTGGTCTTCTTGCTGATGCCGCGGGCGGGGTTGTTGATGATGCGGAAGAGCGTGACCTCGTCGGACGGGTTGGCGATGGCGCGGAGGTAGCCGACGGCGTCCTTGATCTCCTTGCGGTCGTAGAAGGCGGTGCCTCGGGCGATCTGGTACGGGATGCCTGCGTTGCGGAAGGCGTCCTCGACGACGCGGGACAGCGAGTTGATGCGATAGAAGACGGCCATGCCGGCCCAGGGGACGTTGTCTTCTTCGTGGCGTTTGCGGAAGGTGTCGACGACGTGCTGGGCCTCGGCGTGCTCGTCGGTGAGGGTGGCGACGTCGATCGGTTCGCCGGGGTGGTTGTCGGTCCAGAGCGACTTGTGCTTGCGCTGGGTGTTGTTCTGGATGAGGGTGTCGGCGGCGTGGAGGATCGCCTTGGTCGAGCGGTAGTTCTGCTCGAGGCGGACGAGCGTGGCATCGGGGTAGTGGGCCTCGAAGTCGAGGATGTTGTTGAGGTCGGCGCCGCGCCAGCCATAGATCGATTGGTCGGGGTCGCCGGTGGCCATGATGTTCTTGTGGCCGGCGGCGATGGCCGAGGCGATCATGAACTGGGCGTGGTTGGTGTCCTGGTATTCGTCGACGAGGACGTACTGGTACCGCTGCTGCAGCTCGGCGAGCACATCGGGGTGGTGCTTGCAGAGCTCGACGGTCTTCATGAGCAGGTCGTCGAAGTCGAGGGCGCCGTTGCGTTGGAGGATGTCGGTGTACTTGGTGTAGGCCTTGGCGACGGTGCGGGCGTAGAAGTCGGAGGCCGCGCGGGCGTAGTCGTCGGAGCCGACGAGCTTGTTCTTGGCGTCGGAGATGCGCCCTAGGACCTGGGCGGGGGGGAAGTTTTTGGTGTTGATCTCGAGGTCGGTGAGGGCTTGTTTGACAGCGGCCTTTTGGTCGGCGGTGTCGTAAATGGAGTAGCCGGGCGGCAGGCCGAGGCGGTCGGCGTAGATGCGGATGAGCTTGGCGCACAGGGCGTGGAAGGTGCTGACTTGCAAGGCCTTGGCCTGTCGGTCGGTGAGCAGGCCGTGCAGGCGCTCGCGCATCTCGGCGGCGGCCTTGTTGGTGAAGGTGATGGCCAGGACGTTCCACGGGGCGACGCCGCACTCGCGAACGAGGAAGGCGACGCGGTGGGTGATGACGCGGGTCTTGCCCGAGCCGGGGCCGGCGAGGACGAGCAGCGGGCCGTCGACGTGGGTGACGGCGTCGCGCTGGGGGTCGGTGAGGCCGTCGAGGAGGGGGGAAGGATCGAGATCGGGGGCGTTTTCGATCGCGATGGGTTGGCCGTCCGTGGTCATCGGATGATTGTACGGGTGGCCATGCCTGGCTTGATCACGCCTGTCGGTTGCGCCGTTGGTCAACGCGATTGTTGGAGCAGCCAGCCGATGAGCTCGGGGTCCTCGAACGCCGGCGTGGCGGCGCCGTGGCCAACGGGGAGGGTGACGAGTTCGTTGGTGCCGCCGGCGGCGCGGTGAGCGTCGAGCATGGCTCGGGCGTGGGAGGGGTTGACGATGAAGTCGGCGTTGCCGTGATAGGCGCGGATGGGGACGGCGGCGAAGTTGGTCGCTTCGGCGGGGTAGCCCCAGGTCGCGATGGGAACCAGGGCGGCGAAGCGGTCGGGCTGGGTGGCGGCCCAGTTGTAGGCGGCGTAACCGCCGAGCGAGAAGCCGGCGAGGTAGACGCGGTCGGGGTCGACGCGATAGGCGGTGGTGGCGTGGTCGGCGAGGGCGGCGAGGAAGTCGGTCAGCCAGAGGTTGTGGGGGAGTTCGCCTGGGTTGTGGGGGCTGACGACGAGGAAGGGGAAGTCCTTGCCTTGCTCGATGAGGGCGGGCGGGCCGTGCTTGGCGACCTGGGTGGGCGAGCCGCCGGACTCGCCGGTGCCGTGGAGGAAGATGAGCAGTGGGTAGGCGGTGTTAGCGTTGGCGGGGTCGGTGTAGCCGGGCGGGGTGTAGAGCCAATAGTCGACGTCGAGGTCGGTGACGTTCCAGGACGAGTCGCGGGTGAAGGTGTGCAGCGACTGGCGGTCGAGCGTGGCGGGGGCGGCGCAGGCGTTAAGCAGGGCGACGGCGAGGGCGAGCAGGCAGATACGCATGGGTGACTCAGGCGGGGTGAGCGAGCAGGGCAGGCAGGGCGTCGAGGACGCTTTCGTGTTGAGGATGCCAGCCGAGTCGGTCTCGGGTGGTGACGGGGTCGAGGGACTTATTCGAGGCGGCCTTGAGGCGGCCGGGGTCGATGCCGAGTTGGGCGGCGGCTTGGGTGTCGAGGTGCTTGGGCGGAGGGACGCCGAGGTGCTTGGCCAAGGCGGCGTAGTAGGTGTGTCGTGTGATGGGTTTGCCGTCGGCGGCGAGTTCGATGGGCGCGGGGTGCCTCTCGGGGTCGAGCATCGCGAGCAGGACGTCGGCGGCGTCGTCGACGTGGATGAGATTGAGCGGCGCGGCGGGGTCGCCGGCGAGGGGGTGGCCGTCGGCGACGGCGCGTTGGCCGATGACGCGGCCGGGGCCGTAGAGGCCGGCGAGGCGGAGGACGTGGAAGGCGGCTGGGGGTTGGTTGGCGTTGAGCCAGAGCGTTTCGCCGTCGAGGAGCAGGCGGGCGCGGGGGTTAGTGGGTTGGGTGGGCGACTCGGCGGTGAGCGGGGCGTTGGGCGGGCAGGGCTGGTGGCCGTAGACGGCGGAGGAGGAGGCGAGGACGGCGCGGCGAAGCGCTTTGGCGTGGCGGAGGTGCTTGAGGATGTGAGCGATGCCGCCGACGACCGTCTGGCGAGGGTTGGGATGCGCGCCGGGCCGACCGGGCGGGATCAGGCAGGCGACGTCGAGCGGGCCGGGGTGGTCGAGCGCGGGCTGGAGGGCGGCATAGGTGAGCGGCTGCGTGACATGCAGCAGCATGGGGCGTAGGCCGAGGTCGAAGAGGTCACGGGCCTTGTCGTCCGATCGGGTCGTGGCCCAGACGGGGCCGGCGTCGGGGCGATCGAGCAGGCGCTGAGCGAGGGCTCGGCCGAGGTAGCCGCAGCCGATGATCAGGGTGGCGGGGGGCGGGGTCACGGGGTTCAGTTCAGCGGCAGGCCGTCGTCGTCGGTCGGCAGGCTGAAGCGATCGGCGGCGTGGAGGGTGGCGAGCAGTTCGGCGAGGTGGTGCGTGAGCCAGGTGGCGCGTTCGCGCGGGTCGGGCTGGGCGAGGACGTCGTATCGCTCGTCGTCGCTGGCCCCAGTGCAGAGCGTGGCGAGGTCGACGACGACGGGCGTGGGTAGCTCGTCGGTGAGGTGTTCGCGGAGCGGCTTGAACGAGGCGAGCTGATCGAGCGCGGGGTCGGCGAGGAGGCGGTCGAGCTTGTCGCGGGCGGGGCCGAGGTCGATCTCGAGGGTGGTGGTGTCCTCGATTGAGGACAGCCTGGCCTGGCGGTAGAGCGTGGGCGGGTCGAACTCTTCGCCCTCGATGCGGGCGCGGCACAGTCCGCGGAGCAGGATGTGGTAGCGCCCGTCGGGCAGCTGCTGGTGATTGAGGACGTGCCCGACGCACACGACCGGGCGGAGCGGCGGGCTGCCCAGGTAGTCGGTCTGATAGGCGTCGCCCTCGAACATGGCCATCGCGATGGGGCGTTCGTGCTCGATGGCGTGCTGAGTGAGCTGGCGGTAGCGAGGCTCGAAGACGTGCAGCGGGATGGTGGCCGCCGGCAGCAGCGGGCAGGAGGCCAGCGGGAACAGGCCGACGGGTTCTTGCAGGTCGAGCATCGCGGCCTCCATCCTGCCGGGCGTCCGGCACGGCATACCGCGAGATCCTAGCGCGGCGCCGATCGTGTCGAGTAGAGCGGAGACGGATCGTCGCGTTCGCCGTCGCACGCACCGTTGACACGCCGCCATAGCAGGGCGCCCGAGGCAAGGGTCAACAAGGCGAGGACGGCCCACACGCCGGCGAGCGCCCAGAACAACGCACCGCTGCCGAGCTTGGCCCGGGCAAACAGCGGGAAGATGTTCCACGCCTCGTAGCTCTCGCGTTCCTCGGGCGACGCGTGAGGGGCGAGCAGCGGTCGGCCGCTCAGCTTGTCGGCCAAGTTGACCCACCGCCGCCGCCACGGCGAGGCGTCCCACGTCCACGCCGCGTCCGCCGGCACGAGCCGATAGCCGGGCGGGCCGACCCAGGCCTCGGGCCGCTGCCGCTGCTCCAGCCCCCAATTCAACGAGAGCCCCGCGAGCTGCACCGCCACCGAGACCGCGACGACGGCCACGATCGTTCCTCGCGCCAACGCTCGCGCCCGTCGACCCGTCCACCACAGCGAAACACCGACGACGGCCGGGATGATCCACAGCGGCATCATGCCGACATGAAACCGCACCCCCCAGTTCGTGTCGCCTCCCCAGAACGTAAACGGGGCGTAGAACAACAGGTGGATGATCGTGGCCACGACGATCACCGCGACGATCCGCCCGAGGTGGCGCCAGACTCGTCCGTCGAGCACCGCCGCCACGCTGAGCAAGAGCACGGGCGCGTACAGGAAGACGCTCTTGCCCGGGCTCACGGCATACCCGACGAGGCCTTTCCACAGCGGGTGGCCGTAGAGCCCCTCGTCGAAGCGTGCATAGAACCGGCCGTAGCCGGTGTCGAAGGGATGACCGAACCGCGCCGCGTTATAGGCCAGGACCATCGCGATACAACCGGCGCACGGCAGCAACCACGCGACGGCGCGGACCGGCTGGGCCAAGCCCGCTCGCCACATCGCCATCCACGGCACCACGCATAGCGCACCGACCACCACGGCCAGGTACGTGCCGCGATGCAGCAGCCCGACC
The DNA here is from genome assembly GCA_039188455.1 of Planctomycetota bacterium. Taxonomy (GTDB): domain Bacteria; phylum Planctomycetota; class Phycisphaerae; order Phycisphaerales; family Phycisphaeraceae; genus JBCBUE01. Next base: position 21,542 of record JBCCZA010000009.1, on the reverse strand, counting down.
CCGAAACACAACGCACCGATCCCGAGCCAACGCAACACGGCCGCGTGACGCGCGGCGACCCCCTCATCGGTCGTCGCCTGCGTCAACGCCGCCCTCGCGCGCACCCAGGCGTACAACCCCCAGCACGTCGCCGCGGCGAGCACCGCCTCTTCCGACCCGAGCCCGGCGTTGACCCACAGCGGCGTGGCCGTCGCCAGGAGCACGCCGCCGAGCAGCGCCACGCGTCGCGACAGGCCGATCGCCCCCAGCAGCGCGCTCAGCCCCGCGACCGCCAGCCCGCCGATGACGGGCGTCACCACGGTCACCGCCAGGAATCCGCCGGCCAGACCCGCGGTCGACGCCCCGATGCCGACCCGCTCGGCCGCCACGGCAACCGCCGCCGCGGGCGCAAAGACGAGGCTCTGGCCCGGGAAGAACACGCAGTAGTGCAGCCCGCCCGACTCGACCGAGTTATTCCCCGGCCCGGGCATCGAGAGGCGCCCTTCGCCCAGCGCCCGCACCGCCACGTCGTACCGCGACTCGGGGTCGGCCGGCAGCTTGCCCGACGACGTGATCGCGAACAGCAGCGCGGCAAACACGCCAAGAATGAGGCCGTCAGACCGAGTCAACCCGGAACGAGGCACCGCGTTGAACTCGTCCTGCCGCTGCGCCATGCCGGCAGTATGACGCTAGCGGATCGGTCGGAGCGCCCGACGATCAGATCGGCGTCTTGAACCCCATCGCGCGGACGGCGCACCACCCAGCCCAGCCCTCGTAGACCGCGAAGCCGCCACCGCACGCCGCGGCGATCGCAACGATCAGCCAAGGCAGTATGGGGATGGCACCGCCGAGCGCGAGCAGGCCCAAGACGATCGCCGCGACCAGCGTCACTCCGCCGATCACCAGCCGGACGGCCTTGCCCTTGCTGTCGATGTTGCACGCCATCGCTTGACTCTACCGGGACGTCGCGGTCAGGGCGTGGGCGCCTCGACCGTTCGGCCGCGCCACGCCGGGCTCTTGCCCAGGCTCTTGCGGATGAAGGCGTACCACTGGATCGCCAGCAGCATCGCCACGCCGGCCGGTCGCACCATAGCGGCCAGCCAGCCCTGCCGGAACCACACCGCGATCGCCACCGAGTACGACGCCGCCAGGAAACAGCTTGCCGTCACCGCCGCCGCAGACATCGCGCCGAGGTCGATCAGCCCGGTCAGCGCCGCGGCCGCGAACAGCCAAGGCAGCACGTGCCCCGCGCCCAGCAGTACGGACCACACCCAGATGCCCACCGGCGTGGCCATGCCCTCGGTCGCGTTCTTCGCAAAGCCCCGCCAGACCGTGCCGAACGAGTCGTACATCCGGCAGGAGGCGATCGACTTGCCGTCGGCGATGTCGGTCATCTTGCCCGCTTCGCGGAACGCCCGCGGCAGGGTCATGCCGTCGTGCAGGCTCAGCCGGACCGATTCGTGCCCGTGACCGCCGACGGCGAAGTACGCCTCGCGGTCCGCCATCACGAACTGGCCGCAGCCGACGCCGAACCCGGCCCCGCGCGACATCCGCATCATCATCATCGGCAGGTAGCCGACCAGCAGGAAGTTGATCAGCGGGACGATCATGGTCTCGGCCAGTGCGCGCGTCTGCTGACGCGGGAAGGCCGACACGAGTTCGGCCTGCGCGTGATCGGCGAAGGCCGCCATGCGAGCGAGTGCGTCCGGCGCGAGCGTCACGTCGGCGTCGATCCACGCCAGCCGCGAATGCGTCGCGGCCTCGGCCAGCCGGTAGCAGGCGTGCTGCTTGCCGCACCAGCCGGCCGGGAGCTCGTGGTTGCGGATCAGCTTGACGCGATCGTCCTCGGTGGCGATCTGCTGAACGACTGCGGCCGTGCCGTCGGTCGAGCCGTCGTCGAGCACGATGACCTCAAGGTCCACACCGCGCGACGCGAGTGCCGCCCGCAGACAGCCCTCAATCGCGGTCGCCTCGTCCCGCGCGGGGATCAGCAGCGACACGTCCGGCTTAGAGGCGGCCTCACTCTCGGCATCAACACGCGGCGGCGGGCGGAACACACCCATGTTCATCAGCAGCATCACCACCGGGATGCACGCTGCGCACATCGCAAACAGGCTGAGCACCAGCAGGATCAACGCGTCACCCCGCTGTCCGAGCCGAGGCCCAGGTCGTGGCCGGCCGTGAATCGTTCGCCGCGCAGCTTCGCCGTCATCCGTCTCCACCAGTCGTATGGCCCGCCGATGCCGGCGTGACCCGAGTCACAGATCGCGAATGACTGTAGGTCACGCGCGATCGCCGCCGCGGCCAACCGGTCCATCGATTCGGTCAGTGCGACACTCAGCCGCCCGTCGATCGCCTCGACGGATTCGCCGGCGAAGCCCGCGATCGGCATCGGCTCGCCGACGTTCACCAACGCCTCGGGCGTCTTCTCGGTCCAGAACGGGTACTCGAGCGCGACCGGCAGGACGTGTCCTCGCTCGGCGTCTGGCCGCTTGCTCAGCCGACGCACGAGATGGGCGATGCCGGGCATCAGCTCGACCGGCCGCTCGCGCGGGTCGGCGAACCGGCCCTGAGCCGTGACCCACAGCGTCCAGCCGTGGTCGACGCAGGCCTCGGCCGTGCGTAGGAACGTCCGCCCGCCGTTGGCCGAGCCCGTCTCGATGCCGAAGAAGCCGAGGCTGCGGAAGACGCGGTACTTCTCCAGGGCAACCGCGTCGATCGGCGCGCCGTGACGCCGGTCGCGCACCCACCGATCGGCCAGGTACACGGCCATCATCGGGTCCCACCAACCGGGGTGGTTGAGGTACACGATCAGCGGTCGATCCTCGCCGACGATGTTGGGGTCGGCGAGCGGGTTGTCGCCGAGCAGGCGCACGGCGTGGAAGTTCTTGCGCACGAACCGACGCACGTACCAGCTGAACCAGCCGAACAGCCAGTCGTTGCGGCCGGGCAGGGCGGGGGTCGACGTGCTCGTAGCCTGACTCGTCATGACCTGTTTAGTCGGCGAGTTGGCTCGCCGTGTTGCTCACGCCACCGCGGCCTCGGGCTCGGCCTGCGGCTTGACCTCGCGCTGGTCCAGCGTGTCGGCGGCGATCCAGCCGGACATCAGCACCATGGGCATGCCCGGCCCGGGGTGGGCGGCGCCGCCGGCGAGGTACAGGCCGCGGACGACGGTCGAGTGGTTGGCCGGCTTGAACGCGCCGGTCCACTTGCCGTGCGACGCCAGGCCGTAGATCGCGCCGTTGAGCACGCGGTAGCGGTTGTGGATGTCGCGCGGGGTGAGGTGGGCCTCGGTGGCGATGCGGTCCTCGATGTCCTCCATGCCGGCGGTGCGCTTGAGCTTGTCGAGGATCGTCTGGCGGTAGGTGGTGAAGAGCTCGCCCGACGGTGTCCAGTCGTGCCGGGGTCGCATGAACGGCGTGTGCACGAGGACGTACAGGGCCTCCCCGCCCTCGGGTGCGACGTCGGTTTCGGTGTGGCTGGGGCAGGCGAGATAACAGGTCGGGTCCGGGGCGGGCTCGCCGAGGTCGTAGATGGCGTGGAACTCTTCGTGCGGGTCGCGGGAGAAGACGAAATTGTGGTGGGCGGTGTGCTCGTAGCGCTCCTTGAGCCCGAGATAGAGCACGACGCCCGAGCAGGCCGGCTCGTACTCGCGCTTGGCGTTGAAGCGCTCGCCGATAGCGCCGCCGATGAGCTCGCGGTGCGTGCGGACGGCGTCCATGTTGCTGACGACTGAGTCGCAGGCGATCCGCTCGCCGTCCTCGGTGTGCACGGCCACGACGCGGTCGCGCTCGATCTCGAGGCGGTTGACGTCCACGCTCGTACGCAGCTCCACGCCGAGCTCGCCGGCCAGCTTGCTGAGCGCCTCGGGCACGGCCCGCGTCCCGCCGATCGGGTACCACACGCCCTCGTTGACCTGCATCGACGCGATCGAGCACAGGATCGCCGGGGAGGCGAACGGCGACGACCCGACGTACTGCGTGAAGTGATCGATCAGCTGCGCCAGCCGGTCGTCCTTGATGTACTTGCGGATCGTGCCGGCGAAGGACTTGCCCATCCGCATCGACAGCACGTCGGACAGCGTCGAGAGGTTGAACGTGTTGCTGGGGTCGAAGATGTCGCCGATGCCGCCGACGGACTTCCAGAAGAAGAACTCGTCGGAGATGCGGTGCAGGCGCTCGGTGTACTTGATGAAGTCGGCGTAGGCGTTGGCGGTGGCTTCGCCGTGGCCGTTGCCGTGCTCGCGGATGACCTGCTGCATGTCGGCGACGGACTCGCGGAGGTCGAGCACGCCGCCGCCCATCTGCTCGTCGAAGAAGCAGCGCCACTGCGGGTCGAGCCGACGCAGGTCGAGGTAGTCGCTGATGTCTCGGTCGGCCTCCTCGAACACGCGCTCGAGCACGCGTGGCATCGTGAGGATCGTCGGGCCCATGTCGAAGCGGTAGCCGTCCTGGTTCAGGACGGCCGCCTTGCCGCCGAGCCAGGGGTTCTTCTCGAGGACGGTGACCTTGCGGCCGCGGGCGGCGAGGGTGCAGGCGGCGGACAGGCCGGCCAGGCCCGAGCCGATGACGACGGTGTCGGTGGAGGAGGTCATGCGTGGTGCCTTGCAGAGACTTGCGGAGCGGGAACTCGATCGATGGCCAGATGTTACGGCCCCGACGGCGGGTCGTCCGGCGGCGACGCGTTGTCGCGTGCGTCGTGGGGCGTCGGCTTGCCGAGGCGTGTGACGGCCGAGGCGAGGTCGGCGATGGCCTTGAGGCGTTGGCCGCGGCCGTGGGTCAGGCGGATCGCGGCGAGCAGCAGGCGGTCGAGCCCGGGTGTGTCGGTGTCGTAATGGCGAGGCATGCCGCCGCGCCGCTCGGCGACGACGACAGGGCGCGTCATGGCGAGCAGGCCCTCGGGGCCGCGTGTGACGCCGTAGCCCGACTCGCCGGCCGCGGCGAACGGCATGCGCGGGTCGGCCGTGGGCACGATGACGTCGTTGATCGCGATGTTCGCCGCGCCGAGGCGCGCCGCCAGCGCCCGCGCCGACGCCGCCGGGCCGAAGATCGACGCGCCGAGTTGATAGGGGCAGTGCGTGTCCGCCTCGGCCATCGCGTCGACGCCGTCGCACGCCACCATCGCCACCCACGGCGCAAACGTGTCGGACGACACCAGCGGCGTCGCCACCGGAACGTCCCGCAACACCGTCACCTCGCACGACCCGTCCCCGCCGATCCCCCCGCCCATGACCACTTGCGCCCCGTCCGCCACCGCTTGATCAATCAACCCCCGAAGCCGAGCCGCCACCGCCTCTCCGACCGGCACGCGATCGACCACGTCCCCCATCTGCTCGCGCATCAACTCGATCAGCCGGTCGACCTTCGCCGTCGGCACGAACACCCGCCGCGGCGCGATGCACGTCTGCGAGCCGTTGTACGTCAGGCCGAACACGATCGCCGCCGCCGCCCGCCTCAGCTGCGCATCGTCCGCCTCCGGCAGCACGAACATCGCATCGCAACCCGACAACTCCACCACCGCCGGCGTCAGCCGCTCGGCCAGTTCGCCGAGGATCGCCCGCCCGGTCGCCGCCGAGCCGGTGAACACCACTTGATCGACCCCCGCGCCCACCGCCTCGCGCCCCGCCTCGACGGTGTCGCCCAGCACGTTGAACAACCCGCTCGGCAGCCCCGCCTCACCCAACGCCTCGGCCAGCATCTCTACGACCGCGCTCGTCCCCGGCGCCGGCTTGAGCAGCACCGCGTTCCCCGCCGCCAGCGCTTGCAGCGCCTGGATGCCCGCCAGCATCAGCGGGTAATTCCCCGGCGCGATCACCAGCACCACGCCCAGCGGTCTTCGCTGCACCGTCGCCGAGTGCCCCATGAGCCACGCCGGGCGACCCCACGCCCCGACGCGACGGCCCGCCAGCACCCGCGTCCCGCGTTTGCCCAGCCAAGACGCTGCCGACAGCAGCGGCAGCACCTCGCCGCTCAGCGCCTCGGCCGTCGTCCGCCGCGCCGGCACCGCGTGCACTAACGCCTCGCCCAATGCATCGACCCGCTCGGCCAATCCATGCCGCACCCCCGCCACCAACTTGCAACGCTCATGCGTCGGACGCGCCGCCCACCCCTGCTGCGCCTCACGCGCCGCCGCCAGCGCTGCGCCGGCCCCGCCGCTCATCGCCCCGCGCCGACCGCCGAACCCGGAAGCCCCGCCGGCCAATCGTCACCCCCGCTCGCGTCGACCGACGCCGCGACACCGGCCGCGCTAGCCGAGCCCACCGCCCCCGCCACCACCGCCTCGTCGTTCCGCTCCGCGTCCCACTCGGCGGGTAACGCCACCCCCATGTCGCCCAGCAGCAGCTTGCACGAAATCAACGCCGACTCGTATATCACCGGCAGGCCCGACCCCGGGTGCGTCCCGCCGCCGGTGAGGTACACACCATCAAGGTCCTCAAACCGATTACGCGGCCGGAAGCACAGCATCTGGTCCAGCCCGTGCGCCAAGTTGAACGTCGCGCCGCGGTAGATCGCCAGGTCGTCACGCCACTGGTCCGGCGTGATCGTGCGCTCGGCCTTGATGTGCGGCCGCAGGTCCGGCAGGCCCAGCTTGCGCACCTGATCGAGCACGACCTCGCGGAAGCGTGGCCCCTCGACGGACCAGTCGACGTTGCCCGTCTCGTGCGTCACCGGGGCGAGGATGTACAGCGCGCTGTGGCCGTCGGGCGCGAGCGACGGGTCGGTGTTCACCGGGTTGTGCACGTAGAACGACGGGTCGGCCGAGAGCGTGTGGTCGGTCTCGATCTCGCGCAGGTTCTGCTCATAGGCCTTAGACAGGAAGATCGTGTGGTGCGCCAGGTCGTCGAAGCGTTGGTCGACGCCGGCGTAGATCATGTACGTCGAGCAGGAGTACTTCTTCTTCGCGAGCGTCGCGTCCTTCCACTTCCGCCGCATCGCATCCGGCACCAGCCGGCGCATCGCCTCGGCGAAGTCGGCGTTCACGACCACCGCGTCGGCCTCGTACCGCCCGCCCTCGGTGATCGCTGCCTTGGCCCGGCGCCCGTCGAACTCAAACCCCGTCACCGACTCGTCGTAGCGCACGTCCACGCCCATCGACGACGCCAGCTCGGCCATCTTGCTGCTCACCGCGTTGCACCCGCCCATCGGGTGGTACACGCCGTACTCGTACTCGAGGAACGAGAGGATCGTGAACAGCGACGGGCACTTGAACGGCGACATCCCCAGGTACTTGGACTGAAACGAGAACGCCAGCCGCACCCGCGGGTCCTTAAACCATCGCCGCAGGTCCGAGTCGACCGACGCCCACGGCCGCACCCACGGCCCGGACTTGATCGTGTCCATCCCCACCATGTCCAGCATCGAGCTGAACGGGCGCTGCAGGATCGGCTTGAACTTCGCGAACTTCGTGCGGTTCTCCGCCAGCCACGCGCCGAAGCGCTTGCCGTCGTCGGCGTTGAGCTTGCCGATCTCGGTTTCCATCCGCTTGACGTCCGGCGTCGCGTCGATCCGCACCGGCTCGCCGCCGTCCGCGTCCTCAAACATCAGCCGGTACTGCGGGTCCAGCCGGACCATCTCGACCTCGCGATCGAGATCGAACCCCGCGATGCGGAACACCTGCCGCAGCACGGCCGGGTAGAGGAAGAACGTCGGCCCCAGGTCAAAGCGGTAGGGCGAGTCGGCGACCGGGCTGTCGAGCTCGAGCCCGGAGGTCCGCCCGCCCGGCCGGTCTCGCCGTTCGAGGACCGTCACCTCGAGCCCGGCCGACGCCAGGAGCATCGCCGACGCCAATCCGCCGGGCCCGGCCCCCACAATGACCACACGCTTGCTCACAGAATCATCTCCAGCCGTCGGCGTCCGGGCCGAACGACGTAAGCGTAGCCATGCTCGCCGGTTCCCGCCCGCCGCGGGCCCGCCGCGTCACCTCGACGCCCCCCAGCCGGTAAACTCCGCGCATGAGCCGCCTCGCCCCCCGCCTCGCCGCCGTGCTGCTTGCCGCCCTCGCCGCCGCGCCCGTCTTGGCCGACGCCGCCGACCGGGCGTATCGCGACGCCTTGCTCACCCGCCTCGAGGCCGCCCAGGCCGAGCACCGCGACGCCCCCGATAGCCTGGACGCCCGCGTGGCCGTGGCCCGGGCCTGGTACGCGCTCGGCGTCGAGGGCGAGAAGAAGGCCGCCAAGCGCGCCGAGGAACTCTTCGACGAGCTCCACCAGGACGACCCCGACGACCCGGTCATCACCGCCTATCTCGGCTCGTGCCGCCTGCTGCACGCCAAGCGCGAGTGGGCGCCGTGGCGGAAGTACGAGCTGAGCAAGGAGGGCGTCACGCTCCTCAACCAGGCCGTCGACTCCGCGCCCGACGACCTGCACGCCCGCTTCATCCGCGCCGCGACCACCGAGAACCTGCCCGCTCAGTTCGAGCTCAGCGACCAGGCCGACGCCGACTTCGCCACGCTCGCCGAGCGCGTCTACCACGACCGCACGCACCCCGGCCTCGACGGCGAGCAAGCCGCCTATGCGCTGGCCCGCCACGCCGTCCGCCTCGAGGCCGCCCAGAACCACGGCGACGCGCTCATCGCCTATCGCCTCGCCGTCGAGTTCGCCCCCGACAGCCGCACCGCCGCCAAGGCCGCCGAGTCGATCGAACGCATCGAGGCGTTCTACACCCCGACCGCCGAGTCGTCGCCCGCCAACCAGCCAACGCCGTGACGCGCCCCGTTAGCCGCCGGCCCCGGCCGGCGCTCGTGCACCCCAACCCGCGCACCGCACCGCCCAAGGGCGGCGGCTAACCCGCATTACTCCGCCGCGCCCGCCCGGTTACCCTCGCCCCATGCCGCCACGCCACCGCGACCCGTGGTTCCTCGTCGCCGTCGCGCTCACTGTCTTCGCCGCCATCGCCGTCGCCAGCTACGCCGACTGCTGGTTCCACGGGCTCTGGCTCTACGCCCGCCCGCTCAACGACCACGGCGTCAGCCTTATCCGCGAGCCCGGCTGGCTGATGATCGTCCACGAGTTCGGCATGGGCTCGATCATGCAGCTGAACCCAACCTCCGCCGCGCCCCCGCCGCGCTTCACCTTCTACTACGAGCCCACGCTCGGCTCGCCCGTCACCGTCACCGCCTTCCAGCCCACCACCATCGACCTCTACCTGCTGCAGGCCCATCTCGAACCCAACCGCACCACCCCCGGCGCCGACGCCCTCATCGTCCGCCACGAACTCGTCACCGCCCTCGCCCTGATCGCCGCCGCCCTCGCGTGGTGGCTCTACCGCCGATCGATCCTCAGCCGCCGCGCCAACAATCGACTCTGCGTCCACTGCGGGTATGACCTGCGCGGGCAGCCGGAGGGTCAAACAATCTGCCCGGAGTGCGGCAAATCCACCCTAAGCGCCTAACACGGGACCAGCTATCGCCGGGCCTATAAGTATGTTGTGTCTTGAGCGGCTCACCGGCGAACGATCCAGAAGCCCAAGAAAAAATTCGAAGCGGCGAAAATAACGCCGACGACGACAAGCGGGGTTTCAACCGCGAATCGAATCCACGGGTGTGTTATTTTCGATGAAGCCATCTCTTTAACTGAATTCAGTAAGGCGATCGCGGCGAGCTTGTGTCGGTCGGGATCGAATAGCGGGATGCAGAAGCGAATACCGATGACCAAGAGCGGCCAGATCAGCAAGAGCATTAAGGCAAGGCCCTTCAGGATGCCGAACTCAGTAAAAAATGACAGATCAGCAAGGTCTGCGAGGTAAGATAAGATGATCGCATACACTGCAACCGCTAGCGTTATGAATATCGGCGATAGCCCGGCGTTGATGATTGTCGTGTCAATATCCGCCAGCGAGTCTTCTTTGTTTTTTTGGTTGTAGGCTCGCTTAGCCAGTCGAAAGAACAGTGGTATAAACGAGCAACCCAGCGTGATCGCGGTTAGGTTGATGACGCCTTCTATCATTTGAATGATGAGGTGCACGCCGTCAAAAGCACGATCGACGCCGAACGCCCAAAAAAACGTGCCGTACTGAATTCCAACTGCCGAAATGTAAACAGACGAGATGGCGGCCGCGGGGAAGGAGAAAAATATCACGCGATAGTCGGCCATAACCCAGGCGAAGTGATCTGGATGTTTGGTCTTTAGGTAACGCAGTGATCGAATCACTAACAATGTAGAAATGACTACGCTAAAGACAGCCCAGAAAGATGGGTCGTCTAACCTGCGTTCGATCGCGTATGCAAATAGGCCTCCCCGTTGATCTGCCGCATCGACTGCCGCTGGGTAGTGCAGGTCGTATTCTCGTTTAATTTTTACGAATGACAGGCCTAGGAAAGCGATTGGTAATGCTAGAAGTACGCCCAGCAATCCCTCAAACCGCTCTAACCGACTCGCTGCAATTCGCAAACCCACGAACTATCCTCCGGAAAAGATTTAGTTATTGTCTTACCGCCCGCGGCGCGTCCGCATCCGTGAGCCGAGCGTTCGCTTCGCGGCGCCCTTGGGGACGACGCCGCCGGGGAACATCTTCTTGAGCTCCTCGTCGTCGAGCGTCTCGACCGACGGCGGGCCGGGCTGGGCCTTGGGCTTGTTGGCGCGGGCGTCGGCCTTATCGCGCTCTTCCTTGATGTCGCTGGGGACCGGGCCTGGCTTGAAGTCCGGGTACTCCATCTCCTCGATCAACGCCCCCGACATCTTCTCGACGTTCGTGAGCATCTGCCCCTGATCGGGCGTGACGAATGTCCAGGCGATCCCGCGTCTGCCGGCGCGGGCGGTCCGGCCGATGCGGTGGACGTAGATCTCCGGGTCCTCGGGCAGGTCGTAGTTAATGACGTGCGTGATGTGCTCGACGTCCAAGCCGCGGGCCGCGAGGTCGGAGGCAATCAGCACGGACAGGTTGCCGTCGCGCATGGACTGCATGACCTTGTTGCGTTTCTTCTGGTGCAGGTTGCCGTGGATCTCGCGGGCGTCGATGCCCTTGTCCTTGAGGTACTTGGTGACCTTGGTGACGGTCGCCTTTGTCTTGCAGAAGACGACGGTCGTGTCCGGGTCCTCGTGGCGGAGCAGGTGCAGCAGCAGCGTGCGCTTGTCCCAGCGCTCGACGGTCAGGTACTTCTGGTCGACCATCTCGACGGTCAGCGAACCCTCGACGGTCGAGAGCTTCTGCGCGTCGTCCTTCATAAACCGCCGCGCGAGCTTCTCGATCGATTCGTCCATGGTGGCCGAGACGAAGATGGTCTGGTGGTCGCCGTGGATGTGGCCGAGGATCTTGCGGATCTCGTCGCGGAAGCCGATGTCGAGCATGCGGTCGACTTCGTCGAGGATGGCGAACTTGATGTTGTCGAAGTGGATCTGTCGTCGGCCGTGCAGGTCCATGACGCGGCCGGGCGTGCCGACGATGATCTGGGCGCCGTCCTCGACGGCCTTGCGTTGCTGGCGCATCGACTCGCCGCCGACGATGCAGGTGGCCTTGATGGGGGTGTGCTTGCCGAGGGCGTTGATCTCGGCGGCGACCTGGGCGGCGAGCTCGCGGGTGGGGGTGAGGACGAGCGCCTGCATGGGCGTGTCCTTGGTGCAGACGTGGAGCAGGGGCAGGCCGAAGGCGGCGGTCTTGCCGGTGCCGGTGCGGGCCTGGCCGATGATGTCGCCGCCGGAGAGGGCGGCGGGGATCAGGGCGGCCTGGATGTCGGAGGGCTTCTCGAAGCCGGCGTCGGCGACGCCCTTGAGCACCGAGTTCCGCAGGCCCAGCGCGACGAACGCCTCGGGGAACGGGGCGTCGGTCGGGGCGTCGGTGGGGCTGTCGGCTGCGGTCATGGCGTCGGCCTCGGGCTGAGGCGCGGGGTCGAGGGTCTGGGATTCGGTCATGAAAGGCTCTGGGATCGCCGCGGGACGCGGCTCGTCGGGCGGGGACGCGATCGGCGTGTACTGGATAATCGGTTCGGGACGCCCCGTCCGGGCAGATTCACCGCAGGCCCCGGCGATAACCGACATACCCCACTTGGATAAAGTCTAGGTGGAGTCCACTGGTGATACAACTGCGAGGCCCGCTCACGCTGCCCGCCCCCATCGAAATCGACCCCCCCGGCCCCGCCGAGCCCAGCCGGCTCGAGATCGACCTCGAGGCCCTCGACCACAACGTGGCCGCCCTGCGCAGCCTCATGGTCGGCGACCTCGCGTACGACCCGGCCTCGCTCCGACAGGTCCGACGCGATCAGCGCCGAGGCCGACGGCCTGACGGCCAGCCCCGCGTCTGCGCCGTGGTCAAGAAGGACGCCTATGGCCTGGGCGCCTCGACCGTCGCCCACCGCCTCGTCGCCGCCGGCTGCGACATGCTCGCCGTCTACAACGTGGATGAAGCGGCCGGCCTCGTCGCCGCCGGCATCCAGGCCCCCATCCTGCTCTTCGCCCCGATGCGCGCCCTCACGCGCACCGACGCCCTCTATCGCCACGCCGTCGCCGGCCTGCTCGAACTCACCATCCACGACCTCCGCCAGCTCGAGCAGGCCCAGGCCATGGGCACCATGCTCGGCATCAAGGTCCCCGTCCACCTCCTGCTCGACACCGGCCTCTCGCGCGGCGGGCTCAGCCCCGATCAGCTCGCCACCGCCCTCCATCGGCTCGACGACTTCAACCAGGTCCGCCTCGCCGGGCTCTACTCCCACCTGGCCACCGCCGCCAGCGACGTCGACTTCGCCTACGCCCAGCTCGACCGCCTCGAGGCCGCCGTCGCCGACCACGCCGACCGCCTGCCCGAAGACTGCCGCATCCACCTCGCCGCGACCCACGCCACCCTCCGCGACCCGCGGTTCCACCTCGATATGGTCCGCCCCGGCCTGGGCGCCCTGGGCTACGGCCAGGCCTCGCTCGTCGGCCCCGTCATGGCCGATGCGCCGCCGCTGCGCCACGCCGTCCGCTGGGTCTCCCGCCTCATCCACGTCCAGCGCTACCCCCGCCTGACCCCCATCGGCTACGACCGCAGCGTCAAGCTCCGCCGCGAGTCGGTCGTCGGCCTGGTCCCGACCGGCTACGCCGACGGCTACCCCCGCGCCCTCTCCGGCAAGGGCGTCGTCCGCGCCGTCACCCCCTCCGCCGGCCCGGTCGACGCCAAGGTGTTAGGCATCGTCAACATGGACCAGATCACGATCGACCTCACTGACGCCGTCGCCGCCGAGGCCGAAGCCGGCGGCCGCCCGCTCGACGCCGAGCTGCACGACTGGCACGACACGCCCATCGAACTCATCGGCCGCGACCCCGCCGCCCCCAACGCGCTGCCGACGCTCGCCGAGCAAGCTAAAACCACGTGCTACGAGATGCTCTGCCGGCTGGGGTCGCACGTGCCGAGGAAGTATCTGAATAGTCGATAAGCAGGCCCGGCCGCTTCGTTGAATGCAGTGAGTGTGTTCTTCCTGCCTGGCTCGGTACGGTGGGCTGCCGGCTTGCCGCAGTGATCCCTGAGGCTGCGACCCGCTTCCGCGTGGCTGCCCGCGTTAGAAATCGATGAGGGTGGCTTTTTGTTTGTCCGGTGACAGATCATTTGTAGTTTTATTGGGGCAACTCATTAGCAGCAAGAGGATACTCATGAATTGTCTTTCCAAGAGGTCGGTTTGCAAAGATAGTTGCTGGCTTTGCCGAGCGTTTGCGCTGGCGTGCGTCCTCGTTGTGACGCCAGTTCATGCAGCAGAGTCCATTGTGATCGGTAGATCAAGCATTAACGATGCTGAGTTAATAGATGGCGCAATCCGATTTGATGACGGGGTTGGGGAGTTTAATGTGAGCGAGACGGCCGTGAGCCTTTTTGCGTCGCTTCGTGATGGCCTTTTGCTCGAAGCCGTCGAAAACATTGAAGTCACCGAGCCACTCGCGATTTCGAGGCCGCTGATCCTGCGGACGGGTTCTGGCGATTTTGAACGCATCGCGTTTCAGCCGTTGGCGCAGCTGCAACTCGTTATCGACCCGGCACGGAATACAGCTGATACAACTTCTCTTCTCAATGGCTCGATCATTGCTGAATCCGAAAGAATACTTCTGCCGAGTTCGATCGTGGTGCAATACAACGACGTGCCAGATTCGTTCGATGTCGATCAGACCTATCGTGTGATCGACGTGACTGCATCTGAGGGGGTGGCTCTTTTCTTGGATGACGGTTTTGTTTTTTCAGCCCCTGACGGTTTAACACGTTTTTTGGAGTTCTTTAGCGGAGTCGTGTCGGTTCAAGGCATACCTGACGGTTTGTCGGCAGATCTAGTGGTGACGCCGACTTTGGGTAGTTTTGGGGATATCGAGCAGCTGACCGTGGACTTGATCGTCGTACCCGAGCCCGCAACGGCAGTGCTTGTCCTGATCGGGCTTGCCGGGCTTACAAGACGGCGGCGTTGAAGTTGGATCCGAAAAGGTGCCTGGAGCCTTTTTAGGTCCGTCGACAGCAACCTTTTGCTCGCGAGTTCTTTTGCGAAGCGCTGACATCGGTCTTGCCTGCCAGGCTGGGCAGCCGTCATGTCTCACTAACGTGAACATTGCTAGCAATTTGTCGATCGATCGTCTTTGGGCTGTGGCCAACGAAGCGTCGAGCGATCGCTTAACTCATTCTTCGTGGCCGATCGATAGGTCCCGGACGCGAGCGGCTTAGCGTTGTCTCGCGTTTACGCCGCGTCCCATTATTCCAAGGAGGAATCATGAGCACCTATCGTCTGCTGCTGTCCAGCATGGCCGTCACCTGCGCCGTCTCGGCCGCTTCCGCGCTCGAGCCGGGAGATGACTTCCGCGTCTACCCCTACCTGCAGTCCCCCAGCGACTCGGGCATGACCATCAACTGGTTTACCGAGACCGAGGCCACCGGCGAGATCACGATCTCCGGGGGCGACCTCAGCGCTCCCATCGTCCTCAACCCGACCCCCGAAGCGATCCCCATCCTGCAGGGCTACGACGATCGCGAACGCACCGATTCGACCAATAAGGGCTATCGCCTCTTCAACGACGGGAACTGGAAGCACCAGGCCGCCTTGACCGGTCTCTCGCCCGACACGACCTACAACTACAGCGTCAACCAGAACGGCACCATCTTCAACAACACGTTCAAGACCGCCCCGACCTCGTCCAACTGGGACAGCATCCGCTTCATCGCCATGTCCGACTCGGAGACCGAGCCGCGCGGCAACACCAACCAGCGCGACTGGTCCGTCGGCGCCCAGGCCCCCGGCAGCCTCGGTCGGCCCAACCTGCCCAAGGACGGCAGCGGCCGCGACCTCTACCCCCTGACCGAAACCGTCGGCTACCAGCAGAACATGCGCATCGTCAACGAGCGCAACCCCGACTTCGTCGTCATGCCCGGCGACCTCGTCCAGGGCGGTGGCTACCAGTCCGGCTGGGACGAGTTCTGGCGGCACAACGCCGGCGAGTACGACACCTCGTTCTCCAACAAGCCGCTGCTGCCCGCCTACGGCAACTGGGAGAACTTCGCCGCGGTCAACGGCGGCTACGGCAGCTCCGATGATCGCACGCCGGTCGCCGTCTCCCGCCACAAGTACAAGGCCTACTTCGATCTTCCTGAAAACGGCACGCCCGAACACCAGGACAACTACTACCGCATCGACTACGGCCCCGTCACCATCATCACACTCGACTCGTCCAACGGCCTGCCCGATCAGACGACACGGCGTACCGGCACCGAGCTCGACACCGACACCCAGGTCAACTACACGGCCGACGAGTACGCCGCCGCTGTCGCCGCGGCCGATCCCTCGCTCGGGCTGACCAACGACGTCGCGGACTTCAACCCCGGCAGCGTCCAGTACCAGTGGGCAGAAGACCAAATCCGCGACGCCCGCGACAAGGGCCAGATGGTCTTCGTCCAGTGGCACAACGCCGCCTACAGCTCCGGCACGCACGGCTTCCCCATGAGCCACCCCAACAGCTCCGGCCAGGGCGGCACCCCCTTCCGTCAGTACCACCCGCTGTTCGAGGAACTCGGCGTCGCCGCCGTGCTCTCCGGCCACAGCGAGATGTTCGAGCGCTCGTTCGTCGACGAAGACGGCGACGGCATCGGCGTCAACTACTACGACGTCGGCGTCTCCGGCGACGGCATGCGCGGCCGGGCTTTCGACAGCGTCACCGACACGCTCGGCGGCCAGAACCCCTTCAGCGAGTGGACCGCCGACGGCGACGAGGGCGAGCTCTGGCAGGAGATCCTCAACGGCGAGGGCGATCCCTTCATCGCTCTCATCGATGGCGGCAAGCACTACGGTCACCTCGAGGTCAACGTCGAGAACCTGCTCGGCGCGGGTTCTGGCCACTCAGCCGCCCCCGATGCCGTGGCCCGCATCATCCTCACGCCGGTCTACAGCTTCCCCAACCTCGACGAGAATTTCGAGCTGGTGGGCGACACCGAGCGACGCATCTATGGCGACGAGATCATCCTGTACGTCGGCGCCGACGGCTCGATCATCCCCGAGCCCGCCAGCGTGGCCCTCGTGCTCTGCGGCCTGGCCGTGGCCCTGCGTCGCCGGTCCCACGCCTGAGCGGCTGACCGTCGACCGACATCCCAACCCTTGACGCGTAAGCCCGTGATCTCGGTCGCGGGCTCACGCATTTTTCGGAACACCTGAGACTATCCGTGATGCTTATCCAGTTCGCCGTCGCCGCCGAATCAGAAACCGGCGACCGCTTGCTCGGCGCCGGCCTACACGGCTGCCATGACACCCTGGTCGAACTCATCGGCCGCGACCTCGCCGCACCGAACGCGCTGCCGACGCTGGCCGGGCAAGCCAAAACGACCTGCTACAAGATGCTCCACCGGCTCGGCACTCATGTGCCGCGGAAGTGGCTGGACGGTCGGTGAGATTGTTCGGACGTCGGCGAATCCCAGAAGTAACCAGGCGGATAGCAACAGCTTTTATTTTGGGAACAATTCCACAACGACGATGATGATGTGATCCGCGGGGGATCCGCTGCGCTCGAATCCGAATCGGGCTTCCAAGCTGCCTCTCCAGTCCGGCATGAGCAATAGCCAGTCATCGTTTTCCGTAACCGTGTCGTTGCTTTTAGATTCTGCGACAACTCGGTTTATCTGCCCACCTCTGCGTAATTCGAGCCACGCAGAGGTCTTTCGGGAATCACTCACGCCTCGCACATCGACGCCGAAACCCAAGCAGACCACTGAAGACAGATCGAGATTATCCGTTGGCACTCTTTGCCAATCCTCCGAAGCCTCAACGGGGTCTTCGATCAACAGCAGGGCGTGCTCTCGATGAGCTTCGGAAGTACGTCGATCGAGTTCGTCCTTGATCCTTTGCTCATGCGCATCGACTGACTCGGTCGCGTTGCCTTGATCTTCCTGGTAGATGAGATCGGCGAGTTCATGGAGTTCGTCCTCATCGCTTAGGTGGTCGGATAGCTCTTGGACAAACGCGTCGGCCTTGTCATTGTCCCTGAGCCACTGGGCCAAGCCGTCGAACTTGCACCAATCCTCGAGCGTGTAGGTCCAGTTCTGGTCGGTGTACTTGAAGCACGCGGCGCAGGCCAACGGGTAAGTATCCTCGGACCAGCCATGGGTTTGCAGTACGCGATTGATCAAAGGCGTGTGCCGGGGGTCGTGATCCGGGTCCTGGCCCGCTCGCAAGTAAGCGATCAAGAGTGGGATGTAATCGGTCGAGCCCGCGGCGAGCGCCTCGATCGCGAAGGTCCCAGCTCGATACTGTTCGTCATAGCGGAACTCTACGATTTCCATTCGTTTGGGCTGTTCGATCATGAATCGCACATGTTCTTCCAGCTCTTGCAGCATCCCGTGTCCCGCACAGGATTCGACGAGTTGCATGATGCGATCCCAAGGGGTGGGGTAGTCGTCGAATAGATACTGAGCCACATACGATGCTCTAGAGGCGCGCTCGGGCTCATCAACGAGCCTTCCTTGTATCTCGGTGAGCGTGCGTCGGCACTGCTCCGGGTCGGCTGGATCGAAATCCATCCAAGGTCGTTTCTCAAGGTTGGGTCGCAACGCCATCTCTTTGAGAAGCCGGTAGGACCATTCCCGCACTTGACGGAAGAGGTTTCTTAGCTCAGTCGCAGCGGCCTGTCTGTCCTCTGTCTCCAGTTCGGGTGACGGGACGTCGAATGGCAGAGTTTCCCAGCGATCCGCGGTCACCTCCTTGCAGGCTTCTCGGAGTGATTCGTCTTCGCAGACGATCACGCCGAAGTGCCGGCCGGACAACTCTTCGAGGTTGATAGCGGCGTAGTGCGGGTGTTCGAGCACGACCTCTTCAAATAGGCCTTTGGATAATCTTGTAGGCTGGTGGCATTCGAGCGGGCACAATTGCAAATTCACTTGGTTTTGCAAGGCATCGAGCCAGGCATAGGCGGCAGGCGCCAAGAAGTAGTCTGTTTTTCCAACGACTAAAATGGCGTTGCGATCCTGCATTGGACTTCTCGATTATCGATCCGGAAAAAGAATGTAAGGCCCGGCATCCTAGACGCACATATGTTCTAGCGTCTCCACGCCAACACGTCGGTGTGGTTGTTTCGCAGCACTTTACTGATGTCGCCGTCGGCGGACATTGCATCCGACACCTCCGCGCAGAACCGCTTCACCCGTTTGCCGACGCCTTTCCAGGCGAGGCGTGAGAGGGTGAAGTGGTTGGCCTTGGCGACGGTGAGGCGTTCCATCGGGCCGATGCGGTCGGCGTCCATGAGCAGCTGCGTGTGCTCGGGCGGGGGGACGAGCGTGTCGCGGCCGCCCTCGATGAGCAGGACCGGGGCGGTGACGCGACCGATCGCCCGCAGCGGCTCGGCGTCGTCGATCGACCCGCCGAGGCGTTCGAGCTCGTGCGCGAAGCCGCCCTGCGTCCACCGCCAGGGGAAGACGTAGTCGATGCCGGGGATGCGACGGCGGAAGGCCTTGATGGCGCCGGTGATCGTGGCGTAGGGCCCCATGGCGACGACGCCGGCGACGCGGTCGTCGATCGCCGCGTGCATCAGGCACGTTGCCGCGCCCATCGAGTGACCCATCGTGATGACCCGCCCGGTCTCGCCGAGCCAGCCGCGCTCGGCCGCGTCGTCGATGACGCAGCGCAGGTCTTCGCGTTCCTTGACGCCGAAGGTCACGCCCGTCGGCGTCGACCCGCCGTGGCCGCGATGATCGATGAGCACGACGTCGTGCCCGGCGTCTTGCAGCGGATAGGCCCGGAAGAGGTGGAGCTCTTTGGTCTCGACCCAGCCGTGCATGAGGAAGACGGGTAGGCGCGGCGGGGCGTCGGCGGGTTGGTCGGCGGGGCGTTTACCGGGCAGGTGGATGCAGGCGAGGTCGACGCCGTCGAATCCTTTGGCTGTGTACAGGGTGCCGCGACGCCGCCGGACGCGGGCGTGGAACGCCGGGGCGATGAACCGCGGGGCCGAGATGCGCCCGAGATTGAGCGCGCTCCACGCCACCGTCTTCGCCACCCAGGGCACGGCGGCTTGGGACTCGCCATCGCTCGACGGCCCCCCCATCGCTTCACTCACGGCTACGGCTTCGGTCGCGTCGGGCATGCGATCACTCTACGCCCGTCGGCCGCTACTGGGTCTGCCCCGCGGCGACGCGCTCCAGCACGCCCAGCGCCGCCGCCAGGTGCGCCTCGCCGTGCAGCCGGCCGAGCGTCTGCGGCGCGGCAATGGCGAAGTACGCCCGCAGCGCCGCCGCCAGCTCGACCCACTGCTTGTCGACCTCTTGCCCGGCCGCCCGCCGAAGCTCGGCCACCCGTTTGCACGGCTGCCGCCCGTCCAGCCGCTCGGGCGTCGCCCAGTGCTGCTGCTCGAAGTACACCGCGTCCTCCAGCCAGTGCCCCGGCCGGGTCTGCGCAAAGTCGATCAGCACGCCACGCCCGCCCGGCGCGGCCGACCGGCTCATCACGTTCGCCCCGTGAAAATCGCCGTGGCACCACCCCGCGACGCTCCGCGCGTCCCACGCCGCCTGCCACTGCGCCGCACGCTTCTTGGCCTTCTTCAACGCGCTCTTCCACCGCTGCCCGTCCGGCAGCCCGCCGTTGCTCGCCGCCTGGCGCGACCGCTCGATCATCGCCGACCAGTCGCGCTGCGCTGGCTTGCCGTGCATCGACGCCGTCGGTGCCGCCGCCGCGTGGAACCCCGCCATCGCCTCGAGCATCGCGTCCACCCCCGCGCCACCCCACGCCTCGCCCATCGGCCCGTGCTCGATCTTCTCCATCACCACCCACGCCAAGTCATAACCACCCACCGCCTCGCCCGACGCGTGCACCCGCGGCACCAGCCCCGCCCCCTCCACGCCCGCGTCCTGCAACGCCGTCAGCCAGAACAGCTCGCACGGCGGCACCGGCACCTTCACCACCACGTCCACCGACGTCGTTCCCCCGTCGCTCGACCACTTCGCGTACCCCGTCAACGCCCCCCCGCGCTGCCACTCCGTCCGGAACGCACGCACCGTCCCCAGCCGCGGCCGCAGCTGCAGTTCAAGCATTTTCCCCAGCGACTCACCCAACCCCCCGACCGACCCCACCGCGTGATTGGACGCCCAACCAATTGGCGGCGGCGCCATTTCAGCGCCGCCGTCGTCCCCCCTCCTCGCCGACGCCTCCACCAGCGACTCCGCCGATGACGCGTCGGCCTCGGTTTCCGTCGGACCCGACACGGCCTCCAGCCTAGCCACCGACCCCGCCCCCACCAAGCAATTTCCCACCGCCGGTAAGATCGCCCCCCACGGGCCGCAAACGCCCACCTAACGCGCAACTCCTCACTCCCAACTCCTCACTCCCAACTCCCAAGCCCCCATGCACGACCCCCGCCTCGATAAGCTCGCCAAGGTCCTCGTCCACTACTCCGTCAAGGCCAAGCCCGGCCAGCTCATCCGCATCTCCGGCCCGCCCGTCGCCGCGCCTGCCATCGCCGCGACCTACGCCGAGGTCCTCCGCGCCGGCGCCCACCCCATGGTCCGCTGCGCCCCCGACGACCTCACCGAACTCTTCTACGACCTCGCCAACGACGACCAACTCGGCTACATCAACCCCGTCCTCCAACACGAGGTCGAAACCATCGACGCCTCCATCGGCTTCTGGGCCGAGACCAACACCAAAGCCCTCTCCGCCGTCGACCCCGCCAAGCAAGGCAAAGCCTCCGCCGCTCGCCGGCCGATCATGGACCGCTTCATGGAGCGTGCCGCCGAGGACAAGCTCCGCTGGGTCGGCACGATGTACCCGACCAACGCCTCCGCGCAAGACGCCGAGATGTCCCTCCGGCAATACGCCGACTTCGTCTTCAGCGCCGGCCACCTCGATCAAGAAGACCCCGCCGCCGCCTGGACCAAGATCCGCGACCGCCAACAGCTCCTCGCCGACTACCTCACCGGCAAGAAGCAAGTCCGCTTCCAGTCCCCCAACGGCACGGACCTCACCGTCACCGTCGACGGCATGAAGTGGGTCAACTGCTTCGGCGACTGCAACTTCCCCGACGGCGAGGTCTTCACCGGACCGAACCTCGACGCCGAAGACGGCGGCGTCAACGGCGTCGTCCGCTACTCCTTCCCCGCCGTCCACAACGGCCACGAAGCCCACGGCATCGAACTCACCTTCGAGAAAGGCCGCGTCAC